>NZ_JBEOTA010000004.1:28737-374006 GCF_040303265.1 Streptomyces sp. NPDC096040 | reverse complement strand
CACCTGGCACCTCACCCCAGCCACCGCATAGCGAAAAGGGCCGCCCGGCCCACGGCCGGACAGCCCCAACAACAAGATTTTCAGCAGCCTTCTAGGCTGGTAGGCGCGCATCACCGGGCACCCACACATGTACGCAGGAGAGCAAACCCATGTACTTCACCGACCGAGGCATCGAGGAGCTGGAGAAGCGGCGCGGCGAGGAAGAGATCACCTTCGAGTGGCTCGCGGAACAGCTCCGCACCTTCGTCGACCTGAACCCCGACTTCGAGGTCCCGGTGGAGCGGCTGGCGACCTGGCTGGCCCGGCTGGACGACGAGGACGAGGAGTAGGCGCCCCCGGACGCCGGGGGGCAGCCCCATCAGGGGCGCGCGGGGAAGATACCGAGTGGGCAGAGCGCCCCGTAAGGGGCGCGGGGAACTGCGCGGCGAACCCCCACCGGCCCGCAGCCGAAGCACGGCAAGCCCCCCACCGGCCCGCAGCCCACGTACGGCAAGCCCCCACCGGCCCGCAGCCCACGTACGGACTTGAGCCCCCCGGTCGGTCAATCCCGCGGGAACACCGTCTCGTACGACAACTCCAGCACACCATGCACCATCAGCACCGCCCCCACCACAGCCCACCCCACACTGCGCCGCCGCACCCCCCACGCGGCGACCGGCGCCCCCACGGCCACCTCGGCCAAGGCCAGCCGGTGTGCCCTCGGTGTCCCGCCCTCCGCCTCGCCGTCTCCGACACCGTCGACGTATTTCACGTCGGCCCCGGTGGCAACCGCCTCGCGGAGGTGGTCCGCCGACCGCCCCGGCGCCAGGCCCTCCCGCAGCTGCACCCCCACGCGCGTGAGGACCGCGATCAGCCCGCGCAGGCGCGCGTGTGCGTCGACGCCCGGATCCGGCACGGTCAGCCGGTCCAGGGACCGCGCGTCGAGAACCGGGTCGAGACCCAGCCGCGCGGCGAACGTGCGCATCGCCTCGCTCTCCCCCGCCGGTGTGCCGTCGGCGAGCCAGACATAGCCGACCGGGCGGCGGAAGCCGGACACGAGCGTGTAGCCGGCTCGGTCGGCGTCCCACCACAGCGCCAGTACCGGCCACCCGGAACCCACGGCGAGCGCGGTGGCCCAGCCGGTCAGGACGCGGTCGACGGGCTCGCCCCCGCGCAGCCACGGCCGGCCCTCGGGCACGAGGACGCTCCACTCACCGGCCCCGGTCAGCAGCATCCGTTCGCGCAGGAGAGGGGCGAGCGGGGCGACGGAGCCGGGGTCGGCCCGGCACAGCAGCAGGGCACCGGGGGCGGGGACGTACGCGGACCGGGACACAGCGTTCGATTCGTCGGTCGGCATGGACACACGTTAGGCAATTAGTTCCCTTAGCGCCCGATATAGGGCCCGCCGGGCCGCAATGAAGTCAATCCCGCGCCCGTCCGCTCACCCCGAAGGGTGCCTTGACTTCCGGCGGCCACGATATATCGTGTTTATGGAAGACGCGATATGGCGCGAGCCGTGCATGCGCGTCCCGTGTTCAGCCGTCATGCCCGGCCGAGGGAGGTCCGCACCATGTCCGAGTGGTCCGTCGCTGAGCCCAGGAAGCTCACCTTCGACACCCCCGTGAGCGATCTGCACGTGCGCGTCGTCAACGGAACAGTCAACGTCGTGGGCACGGACGAGGGTTCCGCCCGCCTGGAAGTCTCCGCGATCGAGGGCCCACCCCTGCTCGTCACCCACGAGGGCGGCACCCTCACCGTGGCCTACGAGGACCTGCCCTGGAAGGGCTTCCTCAAGTGGCTCGACCGCAAGGGCTGGCGGCGCAGCGCTGTCGTCTCGCTCGCCGTCCCGGCGGACACCCGCGTGGAGGTGGGCGTGGTCGGCGCCGCCGCGGTCGTCTCCGGGATCAGCGGCACGGCGGTGGTCAAGGGCGTCACCGGTGACACGACCCTGGTCGGCCTCTCCGGCGAGGTCCGCGCGGACACCGTCTCCGGGAACCTGGAGGCCCAGGCCGTCACCGGTGACCTGCGGTTCAACTCCGTCTCCGGGGACCTGACCGTCGTCGAGGGCTCGGGCTCCGCCGTGCGCGCCGACTCGGTCAGCGGCTCCATGATCATCGACCTGGATCCGGACGGCCCGACGGACGTCCGGCTGACCAGTGTCTCCGGCGAGATCGCCATCCGGCTGCCGCATCCGGCCGACGCCGAGGTCGAGGCCAACACCGCGAGCGGCACGATCTCCAACGCCTTCGACGGACTGCGGGTGCACGGCCAGTGGGGCGCCCACAAGATCACCGGCCGCCTCGGCGCGGGCAACGGCAAGCTCCGCGCCACCACGGTCTCCGGTTCCATCGCCCTGCTGCGCCGCCCACCCAAGGAGGACGAGGAGAAGGAGGCCTGGGAGGCCGGGCCGACGGGCCCGGCCACCGCCTCCGGTTCCGAGTCCGAGTCCGGGTCCAGGTCCGCGTCCGGGTCCGGGTCCGCAGCCCCGGCCGACGGTACGACCGACAAGAAGGTGCTCTGAGATGCCTCCCGTCTTCGCCCACGGCCGCCTCCGCCTCTACCTCCTCAAACTGCTGGACGAGGCCCCACGCCACGGCTACGAGGTGATCCGCCTGCTCGAAGAACGCTTCCAGGGCCTGTACGCCCCGTCGGCGGGCACCGTCTACCCCCGCCTCGCCAAGCTGGAGGCCGAGGGCCTGGTCACGCACACCACCGAGGGCGGCCGCAAGGTCTACGCCATCACGGACGCCGGCCGCGCCGAACTGGCCGACCGCAGTGGCGAGTTGGCCGACCTGGAGCTGGAGATCCGCGAGTCGGTGGCCGAGCTGGCCGCCGAGATAAGGGCCGACGTCCGCGGCGCGGCCGGCGATCTGCGCCGCGAGGTGCGGGCGGCCGCCACCGAGGCCCGGCGTGGCAGCGGCACGGGGGGCGGGGACTTCGGCGACCTCGGTGACAAGGAGTCCTGGCGGGCCGCAAAGGAGGAGATGCGGCGCGTCAAGCAGGAGTGGAAGGAGCAGGCCCGCCGCGCCAAGGACGAGAGCCGCCGGGCCCGTGACGAGGCCCAGCGGGCCCGCCGGCAGGCGCAGGAGGCCCAGGCCCGGGCCCGCGCCCAGGCACAGGAGGAGATGCAGCGCATCGCCCGCCGGGTGCAGGACCACGTCCAGGACCACTTCGCACGTGGTGACTGGCCGACGGGGGTCCGTGAGGGCCTGACCGAACTCGCGAAGGAGTTCGGGGAGTTCGGAAAGGACTACGGCAAGGACTTCGGTAAGGAGTTCGGCAAGGACTTCGGCAAGGACTTCCCCTTCGGCGGTGGCGGCCGCCCCGAGCCGCAGCCCGGAACCGGCCCGGACCTGCACAAGCCGGCCCCGACACCGACCGCGGACTACTCGCAGACCCCGGAGGACTTCCCGGCACAGTACGTCCCGGAGTGGGCACACGGCGACGAGACCGGCACCGGCGACCCGGCCCGCGACCTGGACCGGCTCCTGGACCGCTTCCGCGACGACATCCGCGATGCGGCCCGCGACCACGGAGTCACCGCGGAGCAGCTCAGCGACACCCGCCGCCACCTGTCGACGGCGGCGGCCCGCATCGGAGTGCTGCTGCGCGGCCCGAAGCCCTGAGGAACGGGCGGGCGAAAGCGGGCCGGCCTCACCCGGCCCGCCCGCTGCCCGTCCGCCTCCCGCTCAGGAGTTGCTTCTCTCCCCGCTCGGGAGTTGGTCCTCTCCGCTCAGGAGTTGGTCAGAACGATCTTCCCGAACTGGTCCCCGGACTCCAGCCGTTCGAAGCCCTCGCGGGCGCGGTCGAGCGGAAGCAGCTCGTCGATGACCGGGCGTACTCCGGTGGCGGCACAGAAGGCGAGCAGGTCCTCCAGCTCGTCCTTGGTCCCCATCGTCGAACCCACGACCTTCAGCTCGAGGAAGAAGATCCGGGTCAGCTCGGCGTGCGAGGGCCGGTCGCCGCTGGTGGCGCCGGAGATGACGACGGTGCCGCCGGGACGCAGGGACTTCACCGAATGGGACCAGGTGGCGGCGCCGACGGTCTCGATCACGGCGTCCACACGCTGCGGCAGCCGGGCTCCCGGTTCCACCGCCTCGACGGCGCCCAGTTCCAGGGCCCGCTTCCGCTTCGCCTCGTCCCGGCTGGTGGCGAAGACCCGCAGCCCCGCGGCCTTGCCGAGCACGATCGCGGCCGTGGCGACCCCGCCGCCCGCGCCCTGCACCAGGACCGAGTCACCGGGACGTACACCCGCGTTGGTGAACAGCATCCGGTACGCCGTCAGCCAGGCGGTGGGCAGACAGGCGGCCTCCGCGAAGGACAGTTCCCGGGGCTTGGGCAGGAGGTTCCAGGTGGGTACGGCGACCTGCTCGGCGAAGGTGCCCTGGTAGCGCTCGGTGAGGATGGAGCGGGGCTCGTCGGGCCCGACACCGTGTCCGGTCTGGCCGATCACGGAGTGCAGGACGACCTCGTTGCCGTCCGCGTCGACACCTGCGGCGTCACAGCCGAGGATCATCGGCAGCCGGTCCTCCGGGAGACCGACGCCGCGCAGGGACCAGAGGTCGTGATGGTTGAGGGAGGCGGCCCGGACATCGACGGTACTCCAGCCGGGGCGGGCCTCGGGGGCGGGACGCTCCCCCAACTCAAGGCCGGAGAGCGGCTGGTCGCGGTCGATTCGGGCGGCGTAGACGGCGAACATAGGGCCGACGATAGGTTCCCGGGGCCGAGGGCGAAACCGGGGGCCGCTGTGACACATCCCCTCTTGCGCACAGCGCACCGTCAGGGGCGCGGGCTGTGACACTCGCGGCTCAGGGCGACGGTCACCCCGTGACCACCCGAACGGATGGGCGAATGGGTAAAGAAATGGCCCCGCCCGAGCGGGCGGGGCCACACGAGTTACCGCCGGGCAACGCCTTCGGCCCGCGCAGCCGCGGCCACCGCCGCGGTCACGGCTGGAGCGACCCGCTCGTCGAACGGCGACGGAATGACATAGTCGGCGGCAAGATCGTCGCCGACGACCGACGCCAGCGCCTCCGCCGCCGCGATCTTCATCCCCTCGGTGATCCGGGAGGCCCGCACCTGGAGCGCGCCCGCGAAGATCCCGGGGAACGCCAGCACGTTGTTGATCTGGTTCGGGAAGTCCGACCGCCCGGTCGCCACGACCGCCGCGTACTTGTGGGCGACGTCGGGGTGCACCTCCGGGTTCGGGTTGGCCATGGCGAACACGAACGCGCCCTCGGCCATCGAGGCGACGGCCTCCTCCGGGACCGTACCGCCGGAGACGCCGATGAAGACGTCGGCGCCGGCCAGCGCGTCCTCCAAGGTGCCCTTGAGCCCGGCCTTGTTGGTGAAGCCGGCGACCTCGCGCTTGACGTCGGTGAGGTCGTCACGGTCCACCGAGATGATGCCCTTGCGGTCCGCCAGGGCGACATCCCCGATGCCGGCCTCGACCAGCATCTTGGCGATCGCGACCCCGGCCGCGCCGGCGCCCGAGATCACCGCCCGCAGCTGACCGATCTCCCGGCGGCTGAGCCGCGCCGCGTTCCGCAGCGCCGCCAGCGTCACGACGGCCGTACCGTGCTGGTCGTCGTGGAAGACCGGGATGTCGACGCGCTCCTGGAGCTTGCGCTCGATCTCGAAGCACCGCGGTGCCGAGATGTCCTCCAGGTTGACCCCGCCGAAGGACGGGGCGAGCCGGACGACGGTCTCCACGATCTCGTCGACGTCGGTGCAGTCGAGGGCGATCGGGACCGCGTCCACGCCGCCGAACTGCTTGAAGAGGATCGCCTTGCCCTCCATCACGGGGAGGGAGGCCTCGGGGCCGATGTCCCCGAGGCCGAGCACGGCCGTGCCGTCGGTGACGACGGCCACGACGGACGACTTCCATGTGTAGTCGTTGACCAGCTCGGGCTGTTCCGCGATCGCGGTGCACACGCGCGCGACTCCGGGCGTGTACGCGAGGGAAAGGTCGTCCTTGTCACGGATCGGCACGGTGGCCTGCACGGCCATCTTGCCGCCGCGGTGCAGCGCGAAAGCCGGATCGATGGAATCGAGGGGCTCGGCCCCGCCGTCCTGGTCCGAATTGCCCGGCCTGCTGTCGCTGCGAGGATTGACGATCTCCGCTGCCACTTGTCTTACCCCTTAGGTATGCATGGTTGAGGGTCAGCCACTCCCGGTGAGGAAGTGGACGGGCACCGCGCAGGGCCCGATCACTGATACGTACGAGTGGCACGTACGAGCACCTGCGCGACGGGCGCGCCGCACACGCGCCCTGAGCCCCGGATGAGGGGTGTAAAGACCCTTCTTACCGGACGGAGCGCTCCCGCGACGAGTCGAATAGGCGCAAGGTCACATCACGGATGTCGTAGGTAACCGACAGATGAGCGGGCGGGTGGCCGGCAGGCGACCGCGACGTGTCGCACGAGGCCGACACGACGAAGGGCTCGAAAGGGCGGGCACGAAGAGCCGCACACCGGCCGTGCCGACATCGCGAGATGAACCGGGGATGAACCGAAGATCCTCCGGCCGGAAGGTGGAATTCCCGCAGATGTGCGGGGCCGACGGGCTGCGGAGGGCCCGACCTGACGTGTCACGGGGGTCACCCGTTATCCGATTTTGACATGGTGACACGACTGAACGGAGCAATCCCAATGGCAGGATGCCGTAAACCCACGAGGTCGCGACACCCGATGGTGTGTGTTTCCGTCGACCCATCGGCATATCGACATATCGGGCACATCGGTATATCGGCTTGTTCAACCCACCGCCGGAGGAACCCACCATGACCGCAAGCTCAACCCGTCGTACCACTGTCGCGCGCTCCAGGACCGCAGCGTTCGGTGCGATCGCGGTCGCAGGCGCCCTGATACTCACCGGCTGCGGTGACCATACGGACAAGGGCAGCGACACCGGCTCCTCCTCGTCGTCCTCGGCCCCGCTGGCGAGCAAGCTGCCGGACGACATCCGCAAGGCCGGTGTGATCAAGGTGGGCTCCGACATCGCCTACCCGCCGGTCGAGTACATGCAGAGCGGCAAGGCCGTCGGTGTCGACCCGGACATCGCGGAGGCGCTGGGCAAGCAGCTGGGTGTGAAGTTCGACTTCCAGAACGGCAAGTTCGACCAGCTCATCGTGGGCCTGCAGTCCAAGCGGTTCGACATGGTCATGTCGGCGATGAACGACACCAAGGACCGCCAGAACGGCATCGACTCCGACACCGGCAAGAAGGCCGGCAACGGCGCCGACTTCGTCGACTACTTCACCGCCGGCACCTCGATCCTCGTCCAGAAGGGCAACCCCAAGGGCATCAAGACCCTGGACGACCTGTGCGGCCAGGTCGTCGCCCTGCAGCAGGGCACCACATCCGAGGGCATCGCCAAGACGCAGAGCACGAAGTGTACGAAGGACGGCAAGAAGGCCATCACCCTGCAGACCTTCGACACGGACCCCGAGGCGCTGCTCCGTCTCAAGCAGGGCGCGTCCGTCGCCGACCTGAACGACTTCCCGGTCGCGGCCTACAACGCCAAGACCTCCGGTGGCGGAAAGGACTTCGAGGTCGTCGGCGACCAGATCGAGGCCGGCCCCTACGGCATCGCCGTCACCAAGGAGAACACCCAGCTGCGTGACGCCCTCCAGGCCGCCGTGAACGCGATCATCAAGAACGGCGACTACCAGAAGATCCTGGCGAAGTGGAACGTGACGCAGGGCGCGGTCACCGAGGCGAAGATCAACGGCGGCTCCTGAACGGCCTCGGGCACGACTGAAGGGCTGTCACTGTGACTGACACGGTCGACAAGACTCCGGCGCCGTCGGTGCCGCCGGAGCAGATCAAGGCCATCCCGGTGCGTCATTACGGCCGCTGGGTGGCGGGCGCCGCCGTCATCGCCGTCCTGGTGCTGATCGGTATCGCCTTCTCCAACGCGAACATCAACTACAGCATCATCCCGGACTACCTCACGGACGGGACCATCCTGTCCGGCGTCTGGCACACGCTGTACATCTCGGTGCTCGCGATGGTCCTGGGCCTGGTACTCGGCATCATCCTCGCGGTGATGCGGATGTCCTCGAACCCGGTCACCAGCACCGTGGGGTGGCTGTACGTCTGGTTCTTCCGCGGTACCCCGGTGCTGGTGCAGCTGCTGCTCTGGTACAACCTGTCCCTCGTGTTCCCCATCCTCAACCTGGGGTTCTACAAGGACGAGATGAACCAGGTCATGACGCCGTTCCTGGCGGCGCTGCTGGGTCTCGGCCTGAACGAGGCCGCGTACATGTCGGAGATCGTCCGGGCCGGCATCCAGTCGGTCGACGAGGGCCAGACCGAGGCCTCGCACGCGCTGGGCATGACCAGCGGGCAGACACTGCGCCGGGTGATCCTGCCGCAGGCGATGCGCGTGATCGTGCCGCCGACCGGCAACGAGTTCATCAACATGCTCAAGACCTCGTCGCTGGCGTACGCGGTGCAGTTCAACGAACTGATCAAGCGCGCCCAGGACATCTCCAGCACCTCGCTGGCGGTGGTCGAGATGTACTTCGTCGCGTCGATCTGGTACCTGATCCTCACCAGCGTCTTCAGCGTCGGCCAGTACTACCTCGAGCGCCGTTACGCCCGCGGTTCGACGCGCAGCCTGCCACCGACGCCGTTCCAGCGTCTGAAGAAGAACCTCCGACTGTTCGGTTCGTTCCGCCGCCCGGAGGTGGCCCGATGACCGGTCTCGCCAAGGACATCACCCCGCCGAGCAGCAGCGCGCCGATGGTCAGGGCCGAAGGCGTGCACAAGTCGTTCGGGCCGGCGCACATCCTCAAGGGCATCGACCTGGAGGTGCTGCCGCGCGAGGTGTTCTGCCTGATCGGCCCGTCCGGCTCCGGCAAGAGCACGTTCCTGCGGTGCATCAACCACCTGGAGAAGATCAGCGCCGGCCGCCTGTACGTCGACGGCCACCTGGTCGGCTACCGCCAGCACGGCGACAAGCTCTACGAGCTGAAGGAGAAGGAGGTCGCGGCGCAGCGGCGGGACATCGGCATGGTGTTCCAGCGCTTCAACCTCTTCCCGCACATGACGGCCCTGGAGAACGTCATGGAGGCGCCGGTCCAGGTCAAGCGCGAGTCCAGGGCGGTGGCACGGGAACGCGCGGAGCGGCTCCTGGACCGGGTGGGCCTCGGTGACCGCAAGGGCCACTACCCGGCGCAGCTCTCCGGCGGCCAGCAGCAGCGCGTCGCGATCGCCCGCGCGCTCGCCATGCAGCCCAAGCTGATGCTCTTCGACGAGCCGACCTCCGCGCTCGACCCGGAGCTGGTCGGCGAGGTCCTGGACGTGATGCGGGACCTGGCCGAGGACGGCATGACGATGATCGTCGTCACCCACGAGATGGGCTTCGCCCGCGAGGTCGGCGACAGCCTGGTCTTCATGGACGACGGCGTGGTGGTCGAGTCCGGCCACCCGCGCGACGTACTGACCGACCCGCAGCACGACCGGACGAAGTCGTTCCTGTCGAAGGTGCTGTAGCGAGTACGACGGTTCCGCGGCGCGACGCGAAGGCGCGGTACGACGCGAAAGGGGCGGTACGAGGATGCTCGTACCGCCCCTTCGGCATGCTCCTACCGCCCCCTCGGCGCTACTTGACCGCGAGCAGCAGCGTGTCCGACGGCGAGCACCACACCGCCCGGGCCTCCCCGAACCCCTTCTCCCGCAACACGCGCGCGTGCCAGGCCGGCGAGGGCATGTCGCCTTCGGCGTGCTCGCCGTAGATCTCGAACCGGCGGGCCGTCGGCCCGGCCAGCGCCGGATCCTGCGCGGCCAGCTGCCACCACTCGGCCCAGTCGAGCGCCCCCGACTCCTTGGCCTGATCCATACGACGATGCCGCTGTGCCCGTTCCGCCGCGTTGATCCGGGGCGTGCTGTCGTCGATCATGTGGTCCGCGTTCATGAAGACACCGCCGTCGCGAACGAGTTCCGCGACCTGACCGTAGAGGGCCGCGAGGGGTTCGCTGTGCAGCCAGTGCAGGGCCGTGGCGGTGAGAACGGCGTCGTACGAGTCGTACGGCAGCCTCGTGAGCCACTCGGGGTCCTTGAGGTCGGCGGTGACGAACGTGACCCGGTCGTCGCCCGCGAAGGTGCCCTCGGCGATGGCGAGGAGGGCCGGGTCGAGGTCGACTCCGACGCTCACCGCCTCCGGGAAGCGGGCGAGCAGCCGGGCGGTGATGCTTCCGGTGCCGCACGCCAGATCCAGGACCCGAGGGGCCGTACCGACGAGCGCCTCGACCATGTCGAGCATGATCCGGAAGCGTTCCTCGCGGTCCGGCATGTACCACTCCTGCTGACGGTCCCAGCTCTTCTGCCAGGCGCCCCAGTCGGCCCCGGTCGTGGTCGTCTGCGCGTCTGTCATGGCAACCCTCCACCGCACAAGTCCCGTAATACCCTGGAAGTACGACCGGCTGTTACCCGACCGCACCACTGACCGTAGAGCACCCCCGTAAGGACTACAAGTGGAACTGGCCTATTACTCGGATTACGCCGTCCGACTCGTCAACAGCGAGGAACCGGCCCGGGGCAAGGACTCCCTGACCTCGGTCGAGGCCGTCCGCGGCCTCTTCGGGGTCAACGCGTCGGCGGCCCGCCGCACCACCGACGCCGATGTCACCCGCTTCCGCTCGGTGCGGGCCCGGCTGCGCGCGGTCTTCGAGGCGGCCGACCAGGGCGACGAGACGCTGGCCGTGGACCTGCTGAACTCACTGCTGCTCGAATTCCCGGTGTCGCCGCAGATCTCCGGCCACGACCACCGGGACGAGGACGGCCGCCCGCTGTGGCACATGCACCTGGCGGACCACCCCTCCAACGCCACCGCGGGCTATGCGGCGATCGCGGCGATGGGCCTGGCCTTCCATCTCACCGAGTACGGCGTCGACCGGCTCGGCCTGTGCGAGGCGGCGCCGTGCCGCAACGCCTACCTCGACACCTCCACCAACCGCTCCCGGCGCTACTGCTCGGACCGCTGCGCGACCAGGGCCAACGTGGCCGCCTACCGGGCCCGCAAACGCCTGGAGGCGGACCGGCCCGACCGGCCGGAGCGGTCGGCGAGCACCGGGCGGGCAGCCGCGAGCGCCCAGCCTGCCAGCGCCAGCGGCGAACGCTGACCGGCCTTGCGCGGCCGCCAGCGGAACAGGGCGCGGCCGAGGATCAGCTCCTCCGGCACGGTCCCGTAGTCCGTGCTGTCCCCGCCCGCGTACGCGTTGTCCCCGAGCACCCACCAGCCGCCCTCGCGCAGCTCCACGGCCCGTTTGACGACCAGCAGGTCCTGCTGGAAAGGGTGACGCAGGACGACGACGTCACCGGCCCTCACCCGGGCCCCGTACCAGACCAGGAGCTGATCCCCCTGGTAGAGCGTGGGCACCATCGACGGGCCGGTCACCTCGGCCAGTCCGAAGGGCGCGGCGCCCCTCCCCCGCTCGGTCTCCTGCGACAGCTCCGGCATCGCCGGCACCTCCCCGGTCCGTTCCTCCACCAGTCTCAGTCTGACCCTGGACTTTTGTCCTAAGCCCATGGGGGCACTCGCGAAATCAGGCTGCCCAGGGAGTAATGTCCCACCTGAGAAGACGATCACGAGGAAGGAATGCTCCATGCTTTCCCGCCTGTTTGCCCCCAAGGTCAAGGTCAGCGCGCACTGCGACCTGCCCTGCGGTGTGTACGACCCGGCCCAGGCCCGCATCGAGGCGGAGTCGGTGAAGGCCATCCAGGAAAAGATGGCCGCCAACGACGACCCGCACTTCCAGGCTCGCGCCACCGTCATCAAGGAGCAGCGCGCCGAGCTCGCCAAGCACCACGTGTCGGTCCTCTGGAGCGACTACTTCAAGCCCCCGCACTTCGAGAAGTACCCGCAGCTGCACCAGCTGGTCAACGACACCCTGAAGGCCCTGTCCGCCGCCAAGGCGTCCACGGACCCGAAGACCGGCGAGAAGGCCCTGGAGCTCATCGCCGAGATCGACAAGATCTTCTGGGAGACCAAGAAGGCCTGACCTTCCGGTCCACCTGGCCGCACCCGGTCCGCTGGCCGCCGAGAACGGCGTCCATGGCGGACCGGGTGCGGTCTTTTCTGCCCGGCCGCAGGCTCCAGGAGACTCCACGAGACGAGGACAGCCGTCGTGCCCGACCCCACGCAAGACCCTGCGGAGCAGCCCGGGCTCTGGCAGGTGCAGATCGCACTGATCGCCACGGCGGCCCAGCACGAGGAGCTGATGGACCGGATCTCGGAGATCCTGCGCCCCGACCCGGGCCATGAAGGGCCCTGCCCCATCCGCTGGGGCATGCACAGCGTCAACGGCGAATCGCTGCCTCCTCGGCAGCGTGAGGCGCTGCTGACGGAGATCGAGGAAACCAACTGGCCCGAAGACCACTGAGCGCCTTGCGCGTACGGTGCCGCGCGGCCCGATGTCGCTCCTCGACGGGGAGTTCGACGACGATACCTACGAGGCAGCAGCAGCCAGGTTCTTGAGCGGGGTGCCGGTCAGGCGGCATACCCGCCACTCGTCCAGGAACTCCACGCCGAGCGACTTGTAGAAGTCGATCGCCGGTTCGTTCCAGGTGAGGACCCACCACTCGAAGCGCTCGTAGCCGCTGCGCAGGCAGAGCGTGGCGAGGGAGGCGAGCAGGGCCCTGCCATGTCCCCCGCCGCGGGCCTGCGACCGTACGTAGAGGTCCTCCAGGTGCATGCCCCGGGTGCCGGTCCAGGTCGAGAAGCGTGGGAACCACAGGGCGTAGCCCACGACCTCGCCCGTGGTGTCGTCCTCGGCGATCAGGGCGTAGGCGGCGGGATGGGGGCCGAACAGCGCCTCGCGCAGCTGCTCCTCGGTGGCCCGGGCCTGTTCCAGGGCCTGTTCGTACTCGGCGAGTTCGCGGATCATCGTGTGGATCTCGGCGACGTCGTTCTCGGTGGCGGCACGAATCATGCGGAAGAGCCTGGGGCACCGTGCCGAGCCGTGTCCATCCGATTCCAGAAGCAAGCCGAAGCAAATCGAAGCAAAGAGGCCGACCGGAGATCCGGTCGGCCTCTGCCATGCCCGTCGGATTCAGTGACGGCCGTCGTGGTCGTCCTCGCCGACCTCCAGGAGGCCCGCCGCCGCACCCACTATCCGCGGGTCCGGGCTGCCGACGACCTCCTCGTCCTTGTTGGCGTAGTCGAAGCGGGCCAGGACGCTGCGCATGGCCTCGACGCGGGCGCGCTTCTTGTCGTTGCTCTTGACCACCGTCCAGGGGGCGTACTCGGTGTCCGTCTCCCGGAACATCGCGACCTTCGCGGCCGTGTAGTCGTCCCAGCGGTCCAGCGAGGCCAGGTCCATCGGGCTGAGCTTCCACTGCCGCACCGGGTCGACCTGGCGGATGGTGAAGCGGGTCCGCTGCTCGCCCTGCGAGACCGAGAACCAGAACTTCACCAGGTCCACCCCGTCGTCCACCAGCATCCGCTCGAACAGCGGCGCCTGGCGCATGAAGCGCCGGTACTCGTCGTCCGAGCAGAAGCCCATGACCCGCTCGACGCCGGCCCGGTTGTACCAGGACCGGTCGAAGAGGACTATCTCACCGGCCGTCGGGAGGTGTTCGACGTAGCGCTGGAAGTACCACTGGCCGCTCTCGCGTTCCGTGGGCTTCTCCAGTGCCACCACGCGCGCACCACGGGGGTTCAGGTGCTCCGTGAAGCGCTTGATGGTGCCGCCCTTGCCGGCCGCGTCCCGTCCCTCGAAGACGATGACTATCCGGCGTCCCGTCTCCTTGATCCAGGTCTGCAGCTTCAGCAGTTCGATCTGCTGGAGCCGCTTGTGCCACTCGTACTCCTTGCGCTCCATGCGCTGCGGGTACGGGTAGTTCTCCCGCCAGGTCTCGATCGGGGACCCGTCCGGGCGGATGAGTACGGGGTCGTCCGGGTCGCTGTAGTCGACCTTCAGGTCGGCCAGGTCGGCCAGGTCGGACAGCAGGTCCGGCGTCGTCATCCAGTCCTCCTCAGCGGCTCAGTGGGGTAGCGGGTCAGTGGAACTGCGGCACGATCAGGTAGATGCTGTACGCCACCACCGCAACACAGGCGAGGAAGCAGAGCCCTGCCTGGGCGGCGCCCACGGTGCTGGTGCCGCCCTGCTCCCTGGCACCCTCGTAACGGGCGAGCCCGAGGACACCGAGGGCGAAGACGACCACCACTGCGACTGTAACGCCGATGCTCACCGCGGTGACCTGCCCGAGTGCGGTCCAGTCGATACTCATTGTGCGGTACTCCCGTGTCTCAGGCGGCGGTGCCGACGTTGCTCGGTGCCGGGGTGCGGATGGCGACCTCGTGGTGGTCGTTGACGTTGTCGGCGCGGACCGGGTTGCGGCGCGACAGGATGACGATGCCGGTCGCGAGCGCCGCGCCGACCAGCGCGACCACGACCGTGCCGAAGTTGCCGCCGTGCTTGACCGTGGCCGCGGAGACGCCGCCGACCAGCGCGGCGCAGGGCAGCGTGATCAGCCAGGCGGCCACCATGCGGCCCGCCACGCCCCAGCGGACCTCCGCGAGACGCCGGCCGAGGCCCGCGCCGAGGATCGAGCCGGAGGCGACCTGTGTGGTGGAGAGGGCGAAGCCGAGGTGGGCGGAGGTCAGGATGACCGCCGTGGAGGCCGTCTCCGCCGCGAAGCCCTGCGGGGACTGGATCTCGGTCAGCCCCTTGCCCATCGTGCGGATGATCCGCCAGCCGCCGATGTAGGTGCCGAGGGCGATGGCGAGACCGGCGCTGAAGATCACCCAGACCGGCGGGCCCGCGTCGTGGCTGAGCGCGCCCGTGGAGATCAGGGCCAGCGTGATGATGCCCATGGTCTTCTGTGCGTCGTTCGTTCCGTGCGCGAGCGAGACCAGCGAGGCGGAGCCGATCTGCCCGAGCCGGAAGCCCCGGGTGACGGAGTCCGCGCGGCCGCGGGCGGTGAGCCGGTAGGCGAGGTACGTGGCGATCAGAGCGGCGACGCCCGCCACGACCGGCGAGGCCACGGCGGGGATCAGGATCTTCTCGACAACCTTGTCAAAGTGCACGGCGCCCGAGCCCGCACCGACCCACACCGCGCCGATCAGCCCGCCGAACAGGGCGTGCGAGGAACTGGAGGGCAGTCCGACCAGCCAGGTCAGCAGATTCCACAGGATCGCACCCACGAGCCCCGCGAAGATCATCGCTGGAGTCACCTTGGCGTCGTCCACAATGCCGCCGGAGATCGTCTTGGCGACCTCCGTGGAGAGGAAGGCTCCGACCAGGTTCAGTACCCCGCTGATCAGGACAGCCGTCTTCGGTTTGAGCGCACCCGTGGCGATGGACGTGGCCATCGCGTTCGCCGTGTCATGGAACCCATTGGTGAAGTCGAAAGCAAGTGCCGTGACGATGACGACCGCCACGAGGAACGTGAAGTGGTCCATTCTTTTATGCGAACAAGTGCGAGCCAATTGCATGAGAACCGGAGGTAAACGAAGGTTCAAGAACACAACCGGTCCGTGTGCGCGGTGTGCATGCCATGCTGGGGCCATGACCGTGGAGGACCTGAGGCGGCTGCGCCGGGCGCGCGACCGCATGGACCGCGAGTACGCCGAACCGCTCGACATGACCGAGCTCGCGCGGACGGCCCTCATGTCGCCGGGACACTTCCAGCGCAGCTTCCGCAAGGCCTTCGGTGAGACGCCGTACAGCTACCTCATGACCCGCCGGGTCGAACGGGCCAAGGCGCTGCTGCGGCGCGGCGACCTCACGGTGACGGAGGTGTGCATGGCCGTCGGCTGTACGTCGCTGGGGTCCTTCAGCTCGCGGTTCACCGAGCTGGTCGGGGAGACGCCGAGCGCGTACCGGGCGCGGGACCACGAGGAGAGCACGGCGATCCCGTCCTGTGTGGCCCGTACCTTCACCCGGCCCCGTCGCCGCCCGTACTGACCAGGCCATTGTGCGCTGCCCCGGCCCTGCACTGGCCGTCAAGGTCAACACCGTTGTCCGACGAGGCCATTGAACGCATCGGGGGATACGTGGCAACTGCAATCATCTCCGTCCTGAGCCCCCACCCGGTCTCGGACGCGGAGTCCCTGGCCGACTGGCTCCGAGGCGAGCCGGCCCTCGCCGGCCAGCCGGCCCTCGGCCGGGGACGCCCCGGCCGAGGGCCGGCTGGGCGGCATCTGTGCTCCTCTGTGTTCCGCCCCTCATCGCTCGGGCCACCTCGCCCCCCGGCCACGACCCCTACGTCCGGGCCATGAGCTGAGGTCGTGAGCCGACCCGGCACGGCCGGCCGTTTCCTCCTAGCCTGACCCCATGGACGTAAAACTCGCGCAGTGTTTCATCGCCGTCGACGACCATGACAAGGCCCTGGCCTTCTACCGGGACGTCCTCGGTCTGGAGGTCCACAACGACGTGGCGTTCGAGGGGATGCGGTGGGTGACGGTCGGGTCGCCCCATCAGCCGGGCGTGGAGATCGTGCTGGAGCCGCCCGGCGCCAACCCGGACGCCTCCCCCGCCGACCGGCAGGCCATGGCCGAACTGCTCGCCAAGGGCATGCTGCGCGGGGTGATCTTCTCCACCACCGACTGTGACGCGCTGTACGAACGGGTGCGGGAACAC
Source organism: Streptomyces sp. NPDC096040 (assembly GCF_040303265.1). Lineage (NCBI taxonomy): Bacteria > Bacillati > Actinomycetota > Actinomycetes > Kitasatosporales > Streptomycetaceae > Streptomyces > Streptomyces sp. NPDC096040. The sequence goes on along the minus strand of NZ_JBEOTA010000004.1, from coordinate 357,436 downwards.
GGCGGTGACGTGATCCAGGAGCCGACGGACCAGCACTGGGGCGTACGGGACTGCGCGTTCCGGGACCCGGCGGGCAACCTGCTCCGTTTCACGGAACGCCGGGGCAACTAGGACCCCTACGATCCCGTCCATGACCATCAGCTGGACGTACGCCTTCGCCGACCGCCCGGCCGCGCACCTCGCCGCCGCCCAGGCGTTCTGGACGGCCGTGACCGGCACCTTCCTCTCCGCACCCCGCGGGGAGAACGACGAGTTCGTGACGCTGCTGCCGGCCACCGGCGTCGACGCCTGCGTCAAGCTCCAGGGCGTCGACTCGGGCCCCGGCGGAGCCCACCTGGACCTCTGCGTCGAGGACGTGCCGGGGCTGGTGAGGCACGCCCGGGAACTCGGCGCCGAGCCGGTCGCGGAGCACGAGGGATGGGCCGTAATGGGTTCGCCCGCCGGGCAGTTGTGGTGCGCGGTGCCCTGGCAGGGGGAGTCGGTACGGCCGCCGGTCGTCGCGGGCAGCCGGCTCGACCAGGTCAGCCTCGACATCCCGCCGTCCGCGTACGAGACGGAGACCGCGTTCTGGGCGGAGCTGACCGGCTGGGAACTGCTGACCGGTTCGCTGCCGGAGTTCCGGGTGCTGAGGCCGCAGGCGGGGCTGCCCGTGCGGATCCTGCTCCAGCGGCTGGACGACGAGCGACCCACCGCCGCCCACCTCGATCTGGCCTGCGCGGACATCGCGGCGACCCGGGCCCGGCACGAGGAACTCGGCGCCGTACACGTGGCCGACGGCCGGCACTGGACGGTGATGCGGGACCCGGCGGGCGGCGTCTACTGCCTGACCGGCCGGGACCCGGAGACCGGCGGACTCCCGAGCCGGGGTTAGCCCCAGGGCTCCACGTCCACCACGGCCGTGACCGGCACCGGCCCGTACACGTGCGGGAACTCCTCGCCGCCCGGCTCCGCCGCCTCCCACTTCACTGGTACGCCGACCCGGGCCGGGTCGATGACCAGCACCACCAGTTCGTCCGGGCCGTCGTAGGAGCCGTACAAGAAGGCGGCGATGCGCGGGAGTTGGTCGCGGGTGGAGCAGTGGATGAAGCCCTCCTCCTGGAGGGTGCGCCCGCGGGTGGACAGCTCGTAGGTGCCCCGCGCACGGGCCTCCTCCCACAGGGCGCGCTCGGTGATGTGCAGGATGTTCGGGAGTCCGGTCATGTGATCACGTTACGGCGTCGGCCGGGCGGCGCGGACCGCGTCACCGGTCAGGATCTCCTCCCGGCGGATTCGGGCGGCTGCTGCGGTGGCGGTGGCTGCTCCCGCGGGCTCGGCGGTCCGGCGTACTCGGCGCAGTGGGGGTTGCGGCAGGGCCCCGGCCCCCAGACCGGAACCCAGGCACCCAGCGTCTTGTGGCGCCGCACCACACTCTCGACGGCCTGTCCGCAGACCGGACAGACCTGGTCCTGGCTGTCCATGCTCCCAGCGTAGGCCGGGGCCGGGTTCAGCGCTTCCTGCCAACGCGCGCTTCCCGGGGCGTAAGTCGGCGGGCCCCGCACGCCGTGGGGATGTGCGGGACCCGTCGGGCCGGAGCCCCCGGGGGGCCGTGCGGGGTCAGGAGCCGCGCGGTCCCGGGGGCTCCGGGGTCTTCACCTGCTGCGCCGGGTCACGAACTCGGCGAGCGCGAGCAGGCCTGTGGCCGACTCGGGGTCGGGTACGGCACGGGCGAGCTCCTGCATCGCCCGGGCCATCCGGTCGGCCGCCTCGGCCTGCGCCCAGTCGCGGCCGCCCGCCCGCTCCACGGCCAGTGCCGTACGTGCGATCTCGTCGGCGTCGGCCCGCACCCGCGGCTTGGCGTACAGCTCGGCGAGTTCGCCCGCGGCCGGGGTGCCGGAGGTGAGGGCCGCGACGACCGGCAGGGACTTCTTGCGGGCCGCCAGGTCCGCGCCGGCCGGCTTGCCGGTGCGCCGTGGATCACCCCATATCCCGATGATGTCGTCGATCAGCTGGAAGGCGAGCCCGGCCTGCCGTCCGAAGCCGTCGAGCGCCGCCACCTCCTCCGCTCCCGCCCCCGCGTACAGCGCGCCCAGGGCGCAGGCGGAGCCGAGCAGCGCCCCGGTCTTGGCCTCGGCCATGGCGAGCACCTCGTCGAGGGTGACCTCGCCGGGGGCCCGGTCCTCCATGGCCGTGTCCGCGTGCTGACCGGCGCACAGTTCGATGACGCACTGGGCGAGCCGGGAGGCGGCGGCCCCGGACGCCGGGTGCGGGTCCTCGGCGAGCAGCCGCAGGGCCAGCGCCTGGAGGGCGTCCCCGGCGAGGATCGCGTCGGCGTCGCCGAACACGGTCCACGCCGTGGGCCGGTGCCTGCGGGAGGTGTCCCGGTCCATGACGTCGTCGTGCAGCAGGGTGAAGTTGTGCACCAGCTCCACGGCGGCCGCGGCCCGCACGGCGGACGCCCGGGCCCCCGGTCCGCCGAGCGCGTCGGCGGCGGTGAGGACGAGGGCGGGCCGGATGGCCTTGCCCGCGTTGCCGGCCGCCGGGGTGCCGTCCGCGTGCTCCCACCCGAAGTGGTAGCGAGCGATCCGCCGCATCGAACCGGGCAACGAGTCGACGGCCGCGTGCAGTTCGGGGTCGACGGACGCCCGGGCGCGCTCCAGGACGGCCGCCGCCTCGGCCCCGTCGAGGGACTCGGGCCTCTCCGGCGGCGCCCCCGCGGCACGCTGCTGCCGCTCCGTCACGAACTCGGTCATGGCCTCCCCCTCGCGGAGTGCGCAAACGGTGGCGTCTCCGCCCCGGCTCGGCACGTACCCCGAGGATGTACCCGCCCCGGAGGGCGGGAACACGGCCGCCAAGTGCGGAAACGTCACCTCCAGCGGCCGATCTCGACGTTCTCCAGCACGCCGAGCGCGTCAGGGACCAGGACGGCCGCCGAGTAGTAGGCCGTGACCAGGTAGTTGATGATGGCCTGCTCGTTGATGCCCATGAAGCGGACCGAGAGGCTCGGCTCGATCTCGTCGGGGATCCCGGACTGGCGCAGCCCGATGACGCCCTGGTCCGCCTCGCCCGTACGCATGGCGATGATCGAGGTGGTCCGGGCCTCGGAGACGGGGATCTTGTTGCACGGGTAGATCGGGACCCCGCGCCAGGTCGGGATGCGGTTGCCGCCGATCTCGACGGACTCGGGGACCAGTCCACGCTTGTTGAGCTCACGCCCGAAGGCGGAGATCGCGCGCGGGTGGGCGAGGAAGAGCTTGGTGCCGCGCCGGCGGCTGAGCAGCTCGTCCATGTCGTCCGGGCTGGGCACGCCGTCGTGCGGCTGCAGCCGCTGGTCGTACTGGCAGTTGCTGAGCAGCCCGAACTCCGAGTTGTTGATCAGCTCGTGCTCCTGGCGCTCCTTCAACGCCTCGACGGTGAGCCGCAGCTGATGCTCGGTCTGGTTCATCGGCTGGTTGTAGAGGTCGGCCACCCGGGTGTGGATGCGCAGCACGGTCTGGGCGATGCTCAGCTCGTACTCACGCGGCCGGGCCTCGTAGTCGACGAAGGTGTGCGGGATCTCGGGCTCGCCGCTGTGGCCGGCCGCGAGAGCGACCTCCTTCTCGCCGTACTTGTTGGTGCGCTGCTCGGGGATCGCGCGCAGCTGCTGAAGGTGCTCGCGCAGTGAGTCGGCGCGCTCCGCGACCTGCTCGAAGTCCTGCCGGGACAGGGTCAGCACGGTGCAGGCCGTGTCCGCGCGGGCGGTGTACTCCCAGATGGCGTCCGGGTCGATCAGGCCCTGCTCGCCGAAGTGCGCGCCGTCGGCGAGGACGCCGAGCACCGCGTCGTCGCCATAGGGGCCGGTGCCGATCTTCTCGACCCGGCCGTGGGCCAGCAGGTGGACCTCCTCCGCCTGGTTGCCGAACGAGGCGATGACCTCGCCCGCGGCGAAGTCGCGCTGCCGGCAGCGCTGGGCCAGCTCCCCCAGCACCTCCTGGTCCTCGTACGACCGCAGAATGGGCAGCTCGCCCAGCTCCGCGGGGATGACCTCGACACGGTCGCCGGTCTTCAGGAACGTGATACGGCCGTCGCCGACCGTGTAGGTGAGCCGCCGGTTCACTCGGTACGTGCCGCCCTGGACATCGACCCAGGGCAGCGTCCGCAGCAGCCAGCGGGAGCTGATCTCCTGCATCTGGGGCGCGGACTTGGTCGTGGTGGCCAGGTTCCGCGCGGCCGCGGTGTCCAGAGACTGCTGCGGCTTGCCCTGATCCGTGCGGACCTCTTCGCCTACCGACATAAGGAAATGCCCTCCCATACCTGCACGGACGCCGAACTGCCCGCGCATCGGTCTCGCCGACCACCCTGTCATCACGCAGCGTGCTGGTGCCATTACCCGAAAGAGCGGGAATAGATCATCGAACAAGTGGGCATGCCGGGCGAATATCCACTCACCTGACCCGCGATATGGCGACTTGTCCTGATCGGCTCGCACGCCATCCGAACACCCTCGTGGGAGCTGGTCCCGGACATCCGGCTTCTGTAGAAGTTCGGTACAAGCCAGCACAAAAGCGAAGGAGGCGGTCATGGCCCCACCCATGTCCGCGGACGCCTTCCTCGACGCGTTGCGCACCGAGGGCGTCACGGTCGTCGAGGTCGGCGAGTGGAGAGAACACAACCGGAACCACAAGGGGCCCTGGGGCCCCGTCCACGGCGTGATGATCCACCACACGGTGACCCACGGCACCGAACACACGGTCCGGATCTGCTACGACGGCCGCCCCGACCTCCCCGGCCCGCTGTGCCACGGCGTCATCGCCAAGGACGGCACGGTCCATCTGGTCGGCCACGGCCGCGCCAACCACGCGGGACCGGGCGACGACGACGTGCTGCGCGCCGTGATCGCCGAGAAGGCCCTGCCCCCGGACAACGAGGCGAACACGGACGGCAACCGGCACTTCTACGGCTTCGAGTGCGAGAACATGGGCGACGGCGAGGACCCCTGGCCCGAGGCCCAGCTGGAGGCGATCGAGAAGGTGGCCGCGGCGGTGTGCCGGCGGCACGGCTGGACCGAGCGGTCGGTGATCGGCCACCTGGAGTGGCAGCCGGGCAAGGTGGACCCCCGCGGCTTCACCATGGACTGGCTGCGCGAGCGCGTCCGGGACCGCCTGAAGTGACCGCTTGTGCGCGCCCCGGGTGACAATGACGGCGTGACCAGCGCCGACATACTCAGCCCCCGGCTCCCGTCCCCCCTTGAGGAGCTGGCCGACGACCGGTTCGCCCGCCACGGCGTCCGGCTCCTCCTCAAGCGGGACGACCTGATCCACCCGGAGCTGATCGGCAACAAGTGGCGCAAACTGGTCCCGAACATCGAGGCGGCGGACGGACGGCCGGTGCTCACCTTCGGCGGGGCGTACTCCAACCATCTGCGGGCGACGGCCACGGCGGGGCGCCTGCTCGGTTTTCCCACGGTGGGGGTGGTCAGGGGCGAGGAACTGGCCGCCCGGCCGCTGAACCCCTCGCTGGCGCGGTGCGCGGCCGACGGCATGCGTCTGCACTTCGTCGACAGGTCGACGTACCGACGCAAGACCGAGCCGGGGGTGCCGGCCGCTCTGGCGCGCGCGGCGGGAGCCGAGGACGCGTATGTCGTGCCGGAGGGCGGCAGCAACGCCGCCGCGGTACGGGGATGCCGCGCCCTCGGCGAGGAGTTGCGCGGACGGGCCGACGTGGTGGCGATCGCGTGCGGAACCGGGGGCACGCTGGCCGGGCTCGCCGCCGGGCTGGGCACGGGGCAGCGGGCGCTGGGGGTGCCGGTGTTGAGGGGCGGGTTCCTGGAAGGGGAGACGGAGCGGCTCCAGACGGAGGCGTTCGGGGGGCGACGAGGGGAGTGGTCGCTCGACGGGCGGTTCCACTTCGGCGGGTACGCGCGGACGACACCCGAACTCCAGGACTTCGCCAGGGACTTCGAGGACCGGCACGGGATGGCGGTGGAGCGGTTGTATGTCGCCAAATTGCTGTATGGGCTTGTCGAGCTGGCCGCGGAAGGGGCGTGGGGGCGGGGGACGCGGGTGGCGGCGGTCATCACCGGCTGACCAGCGCTTCTCCTGCGAGTTCAGGCCGCCTCCCGGTATGCCGCCGCCTCCTCCAGGTCCAGTCGGCGCAGCAGGGTGCGGAGCATCTCGTCGTCGATGTAACGGTGGTCGCGGAGGCGGACGAAGACCTCGCGTTCGGCGCTGATCATGTCACGGGACAGACGGCGATATGTCTCGTCGACCGACTCGCCGGTGATGGGGTTGGTCTGGCCGAGCCGTTCCCAGACGGCGTTGCGGCGGCGTTCCAGGACCGTGCGCAGGCGGTCGGCGAGCGGCGGCGGCAGTTGGTTGCGGTCGTCGGCGAGGAGGTCGTCGAGGCGGTTCTCGGCCGCGCGGGACGCCTGCGCCTGGGCGTTGGCCTCGGCGAGGGTCTCGGCCTGCACGTCCCGGGGCGGGAACTTCATCAGGCGGATCAGCGGGGCCAGGCTGAGGCCCTGCATCACCAGGGTTCCGATGACGGTCGTGAAGGTCAGGAACAGGATCAGGTTGCGCTGCGGGAAGGGGCTGCCGTCGTGCACGGTGAGCGGGATCGAGAAGGCGACGGCCAGCGAGACCACGCCACGCATGGCGGCCCAGGAGGCGACGACGGGGCTCCTCCAGTTGAGGTCCTCCTCGCGTTCACGAATCCGCCGGAACAGCAGGCGCGGCAGGAAGGCCGCCGGGTAGATCCACACGAACCGGGCCGCGACCACGGCGAGGAAGAGGGCGATCGCGTACCAGGCGGCGTCGATGCCCCTGTACGCCCCGAGACCCTTCAGGACGACCGGCAGCTGCAGTCCGATCAGTGCGAAGACCGCCGATTCCAGCAGGAACGCGACCATCCGCCACACCGCCTCCTCCTGGAGGCGGGTGGCGAAGTCGACCTCCCAGGCGCGGTGACCGAGATAGACGGCGACCACCACGACCGCCAGCACACCGGAGGCGTGGAACTGCTCGGCGACGCCGTAGGCGACGAACGGGATCAGCAGCGACAGCGTGTTCTGGAGCAGGGGCTCCTTCAGATGGGTGCGCAGCCAGTGGATCGGCACCATCAGCGCCACGCCGACCAGTACGCCGCCGAACGCGGCCAGCAGGAACTCGCCGACCCCGTCGATCCAGGAGGCGCTCTCGCCGAGGGCGGCCGCGACGGCCACCCGGTAGGCGGTGATCGCCGTGGCGTCGTTCAGCAGGGACTCGCCCTGCAGGATCGTGGTGAGCCGGGACGGCAGTCCCACCCGGCGGCCGATCGACGCGGCCGCGACGGCGTCCGTGGGCGCAAGCACCGCGCCCAGCGCCAGCGCCGCGGGCAGCGGCAGCCCGGGCACGATCGCGTAGGCGGCCCAGCCGACGACGAAGGTCGCGAAGAGCACGTACCCCACCGACAGCAGCGCCACGGGCCGCATGTTCGCCCGCAGGTCGAGATACGAGCTCTCGGTGCCCTCCTTGTACAGCAGCGGAGGCAGCACCAGCGGGAGCACGATGTCCGGGTCGAGCGTGTAGTCGGGAACTCCGGGAATGTACGACACCGCCAGGCCGACGGCGACCAGCAGCAGGGGCGCCGGCACCGGGGTGCGCCGCGCCGCGCCGGCGATCGCCGCGCTTCCCGCAACCAGCAACAGCAGTGGCAACACGTCCATGATCCTCGCCCGCCCTCATTTTCCGCGCGGCCACCCGCACACCCGTCGTAATCTGGCAATCATGAAACAGTGCACGCACGCCTCCGCGCTGCCGCACCCGGAACCCGAGCCGCAGAACAAGACCTGCCCGGAGTGTCTCGCCCGGGGCTGGCACCCGGTCCAGCTGCGGCTCTGTCTGACCTGTGGCCATGTCGCCTGCTGCGACTCGTCACCGGGAAGACACGCGACGGGGCACCACGAGACGTCCGGTCACCCGGTGATGCGGACCTTCGAGCCGGGTGAGGACTGGCGCTGGTGCTTCGTCGACCACGTCCTCGTGTGACACTGCACTACGGCTGCCGACGGGCGGCCGCGGCGACGGTTCGACGGTTCGACGCCGGGGTACGTCAACCCGGCGCGCGCTCTTCCCAATTGGGCAAGCCGGACCCCTAGACACGGAGCGTATCCACAGGTTTACTGTGAGTGACGCCAGGGGGTTTGGGGTCCCGGGACAGAAAAGTTCGGAGCGCGGTAGCGTCACCGCTGAAGCATGTAGTGCGTTACCCCGGGGGGCGACCCTCGGCCCCGAAAAGCTTGTACCACCATGGAGGTGAGGGTGTCCCAGATCGCAGGCGAGCCCGCGACCCAGGACTTCGTGGAAGTCCGGCTGCCGGCTGCGGGTGCCTACCTGTCGGTGCTGCGGACGGCCACGGCCGGTCTCGCCGCCCGCTTGGACTTCACCCTGGACGAGATCGAGGACCTGCGCATCGCGGTGGACGAGGCCTGCGCGATCCTGCTCCAGCAGGCCGTTCCCGGCTCGGTGCTCAGCTGTGTCTTCCGCCTCGTCGACGACTCTCTGGAGGTCACGGTCTCCGCCCCGACCACGGACGGCCACGCCCCGTCGCGCGACACCTTCGCCTGGACCGTGCTCTCGGCCCTCGCGGGCAAGGTCTCGTCGGCCGTCGACGAGGACAAGACCGTGTCGATCAGCCTCTACAAACAGCGCGGCGCGGGACCCGGGCCGGCGTGAGGAACGGGGACGGGCCGGTGCGGGACGAAGAGCGCGGCACACGGGAGCTGTCGGCCGGGGGCGAAGACCCCGAGGCCGGCTCCCGACGCATGGCTGACGGCATCGACGGCATCCCGGAACAGGCCAGGCCGCACCCGGAGGAACCCTCTGGGCGGATCGGGCCGGACGATGCCGTGCAGAGCGCGCCCCCGGAAGGGCGGAACGGGGTCGCGGCCCCGGACCGAGCCGGGGCGACGGCTCGTGGAAGGGCGACGGGCGGGACGATGAGCGAGCACGAGCGATACGCCGAGGACGAGGCGCTGGCCGCGGAGGTTGTGCAGGCGACCCAGCACGTACCTCAGGACCGCAGCGGGGCCCGCGCCATGTTCATCGAGCTGCGCAAGCTGAAGGACGGCAGCCCCGAGTACGCGGAGCTACGCAACAAGCTGGTCCGGATGCATCTGCCGCTCGTGGAGCACCTCGCGCGCCGCTTCCGCAACCGCGGCGAGCCGCTGGACGACCTCACCCAGGTCGCCACCATCGGCCTGATCAAGTCGGTCGACCGGTTCGACCCGGAGCGGGGCGTGGAGTTCTCCACGTACGCCACCCCGACCGTGGTCGGCGAGATCAAGCGCCACTTCCGCGACAAGGGCTGGGCGGTCCGCGTCCCGCGCCGTCTCCAGGAGCTGCGCCTCGCGCTCACGACCGCCACGGCGGAGCTGTCCCAGCAGCACGGCCGCTCCCCCACGGTGCACGAGCTGGCCGAGAAGCTGGCCATCTCGGAGGAGGAGGTCCTGGAGGGCCTGGAGTCGGCCAACGCGTACTCCACCCTGTCCCTGGACGTCCCCGACACCGACGACGAGTCCCCGGCGGTCGCCGACACGCTCGGCGCGGAGGACGAGGCTCTGGAGGGCGTCGAGTACCGCGAGTCCCTCAAGCCGCTCCTGGAAGACCTCCCGCCCCGAGAGAAGCGGATCCTTCTCCTCCGCTTCTTCGGCAACATGACCCAGTCCCAGATCGCCCAGGAGGTCGGCATCAGCCAGATGCACGTCTCGAGGCTGCTGGCGAGGACCCTGGCCCAGCTACGCGAGAAGCTGCTGGTCGAGGAGTAGATCTTCCGTAGATCTCCGTAGATCTTTCCGTCGCAGATCTTTCCGCCAAGGACCAGAGGTCAGCCGCTACGCCCCGGCCCCTTGATCCCAAGGGCCTGGGTGGTGGCGGAGTTCACCAGCAGCACCAGCGAGGCAATGGCCACCACGGCCAGCACGATCCCCGCCGGCACAGACGCACTGTCGGCCTGCAGCAAGCTGTAGGCCACCGGCAGCGCCATGATCTGCGTGATCACCGCAGGGCCCCGGCTCCAGCTCTTCCGCAGCAGCAACCCCCGCGCCGCCAGCAGCGGCAGCAGCGCCAGCAGCATCACCGTGATGCCCCCGGTGACCGCCTGCCCCCGGTCGTCCGGAGATCCGGTGAACCCGAGGACGAGCATCCACACCCCGCCGACCGCCAGCGCGAGGCCTTCCAGCCCGTTCAGCGCGGCCGCATACGTCAGCCGCCGAGGACGGGGTCCGTCGGTTACGTCGGCCTTCTCAGCCGTAGGCGCATTGCTCACGCCAGAAGGGTAGCCCTCGCCCGAAAACACCGGCCCCCGCCCCGCAGGACCACGTGTTCAGACTCACGCCCCTTTCTCTTACCGGATCCCTAACGCGCCCTGGGCCCGGTACTTTCGAGTGGGTACGCTGCAATCCATGCGTGCACTTCTCGTGGTCAATCCGGCGGCAACCACCACAAGCGCACGTAGGCGTGATGTCCTGATCCACGCGCTCGCGAGCGAAGTGAAGCTGGAGGCCGTCACCACCGAGTACCGCGGCCACGCCCGTGACCTGGGTCGGCAGGCGGCGGAGAGCGACGACATCGACCTGGTCGTGGCCCTCGGCGGCGACGGCACGGTCAACGAGGTGGTCAACGGCCTCCTCCACGCCGGCCCCGACCTGGACCGGCTGCCCGGCCTCGCGGTGGTCCCCGGCGGCTCCACCAATGTCTTCGCGCGCGCCCTCGGCCTGCCGAACGACCCGATCGAGGCCACCGGCGCGCTGCTGGACGCGCTGCGCGAGAAACAGGAGCGGATCGTCGGCCTCGGCCTGACCGCGGGTACACCCGGCACCGAGGACGAGGCGGTCCCGGCCCGCTGGTTCACCTTCAACGCGGGGCTCGGCTTCGACGCCGGCGTGGTGGGGCGGGTCGAGCAGCAGCGCGAGCTCGGCAAGAAGTCGACGCACGCACTGTACGTACGACAGGTCGTCCGGCAGTTCTTCGGTGAGCAGCACCGCCGGCACGGCGCGATCACGCTTGAGCGGCCGGGCGGCGACCCGATCAAGGATCTGGTCGTGGCGATAGTCTCGAACACCTCGCCCTGGACGTATCTCGGCAATCGCCCGATGTACACGTCGCCTAAGGCCTCGTTCGATAAGGGCATCGACGTACTCGGTCTCAGCCGTCTGTCGACCGCCGCGGTTGCCCGGTATGGCACGCAGTTGCTGAATTCGTCCCCCGAGCGCGGACCCCATGGCAAGCATGCGGTGTCCCTGCACGATCTGGACCAGTTCACCTTGCATTCGAAGGTCGCCCTCCCCCTTCAGATGGACGGCGACCACCTAGGACTGCGTACGAGCGTGACGTTCACAGGCGTACGCCGCGCACTGCGTGTGATTGTGTGAGCGGAACGGGCCAAAGTCCTTTCACTCGAACGTTTAGGCCAGGATCCACCCCATGGAAGTACGGCTGTGACCCAGTCGACACCGAGGAATCAAAAAAAACTTTCCGGAAGGGGTTGTATCCGTCGCTGAGGTTTGCGAGGCTCTACGTGGCGGTCGGGACAGCCCGCAAGACTGGCGTCCACTGATCACCGGAATCCCCTTCAACTCACAGGACCCCTGCCAGGGAACCTGGCGGTCGGCCCTTCACTTGTTGAGGGATTCGTGAAAGCGTTCACATTCACAAGCAACGTGCATGTAATACCAAGGAGAGGTAGCAGCCATGGACTGGCGTCACAACGCCGTTTGCCGCGAGGAAGACCCCGAGCTCTTCTTCCCCATCGGCAACACCGGTCCTGCGCTGCTGCAGATCGAGGAAGCCAAGGCCGTCTGCCGTCGCTGTCCCGTTATGGACCAGTGTCTGCAGTGGGCGCTTGAGTCCGGTCAGGACTCCGGCGTCTGGGGTGGCCTCAGCGAGGACGAGCGTCGCGCGATGAAGCGCCGTGCCGCCCGCAACCGGGCTCGTCAGGCCTCCGCCTGACGCAACCCACCCCGCTCAGCCTGAGCTTGGCGGCGCGTACAGCGAGTACGCATCTCCCGCCCCCGAGCCGCAGCGCGCAGTACCCCCGATGCGCTTGGAACGAGCAGCAACGAGCAGCGAGCCCCGGACCCACCAGGTCCGGGGCTCTTTGCTGTGCCCCGGTACCCGCATCGGGCTACTTCTGCGTCTGCACCGGTACGTCGAGGATCACCCGGGTCCCCCGCTCCGGCGCCGGCACCATGTCGAACGTGCCGCCCAACTCGCCCTCCACCAGCGTCCGTACGATTTGCAGACCGAGGTTGCCGGAGCGGTGCGGGTCGAAGCCCTCGGGCAGGCCGACGCCGTCGTCCTGGACGGTGACCAGAAGGCGGGCCTCCTTGGTGGTGCCGCCGCGGACGGCCGTGACCTCGACGGTGCCGGTGTCGCCTTCGCGGAAGCCGTGTTCGAGGGCGTTCTGCAGGATCTCGGTGAGGACCATCGACAGCGGGGTCGCCACCTCCGCGTCGAGTATGCCGAAGCGTCCGGTGCGCCGGCCGGTGACCTTGCCGGGCGAGATCTCGGCGACCATCGCGAGCACCCGGTCGGCGATCTCGTCGAACTCCACGCGCTCGTCCAGGTTTTGGGACAGCGTCTCATGCACGATCGCGATCGAGCCGACCCGGCGTACGGCCTCCTCCAGGGCCTCCCGGCCGCGCTCCGACTCGATCCGGCGGGCCTGGAGGCGGAGCAGCGCGGCGACCGTCTGCAGGTTGTTCTTCACCCGGTGGTGGATCTCCCGGATGGTCGCGTCCTTGGTGATCAACTCGCGTTCGCGGCGCCGGAGTTCGGTGACGTCCCGGAGCAGCACCAGGGAACCGATGCGGGTGCCCTTGGGCTTGAGCGGGATCGACCGGAACTGGATCACACCGTCGCTGGACTCGATCTCGAACTCGCGGGGCGCCCAGCCGCTGGCGAGTTTGGCCAGTGCCTCGTCCACCGGCCCCTTGGTCGGGGCGAGTTCGGCGGTGGTCTGCCCGAGGTCGTGGCCCAACAGGTCGGCGGCGCCGAGACGGTGGTAGGCGGAGAGGGCGTTCGGGGAGGCGTACTGGACGATGCCGTCCGCGTCCACCCGGATCAGGCCGTCGCCGACGCGCGGCGAGGCATCCATGTCGACCTGCTGGTTCGGGAAGGGAAACGATCCGGCAGCGATCATCTGCGCGAGATCGGAGGCGCTCTGGAGGTAGGTCAGCTCCAGCCGGCTCGGAGTGCGCACGGTCAGCAGGTTGGTGTTGCGGGCGATGACCCCGAGGACCCGCCCCTCGCGCCGTACCGGGATGGACTCGACCCGTACGGGGACCTCCTCGCGCCACTCCGGGTCACCCTCACGGACGATCCTTCCCTCGTCCAGGGCGATGTCCAGCATGGGACGGCGGCCGCGCGGGACCAGGTGGCCGACCATGTCGTCCTGGTAGGAGGTGGGACCGGTGTTGGGGCGCATCTGCGCCACCGAGACATAGCGGGTGCCGTCGTGGGTGGGGACCCACAGGACCAGGTCGGCGAAGGAGAGGTCGGAGAGCAGCTGCCACTCCGAGACCAGCAGATGGAGCCACTCGAGGTCGGAGTCGCCGAGGGCGGTGTGCTGGCGGACCAGTTCGTTCATGGAGGGCACATCTGCGAGCGTACCCGCGGGTCTGTTCATGGCCTAAAAGCGCCTTGGAACACCCGCGGGCCGCGGCGCCTGAGAGGGACCCTCAACCCTCCCGGCACCGCAGCCCGGAGCAGCAACGGCCACGGGGTGTGCGGTCCCGATCGGCCGAAGGTGAGGAGCCGGGGCAGTCAGGGCAGAGAGCTCCGGTTCCTCGGTCCGCCTTCCTGTGCGGGGAAGACGGAAGAGTGTGACTGTGGGGCACGGTCCCGCCGTACTCCTTCAGCCCTCGTACGCAATTGTGGACTAGACCACGGTGTGTGTCCATGCGTTGGAGACTGTTCACAGTTGACGGATCGCAGCGTAGCCCGCCGGAGACGGTTGTGGGGCCGGAAGGGCGCCGCAATTTCCGACACTCCGGTCCGCGGGTGGGAATTTTCCTTGATTCACCCGATCTGACGCATTCACGTAACCTCACACTTGTCCTCTTTTCCTGCGCCCGCTCCCGGGGGGGGACGGGGCCGGTTCTGTTAGATTGGTCCCATCAGATTGGTCTAAACCACATAGACAGAACGGCAGGCCCAGCGTGGAAGTTGTCATCGTTCCGGACGCCGCCGCGGGTGGCGAGCTGATCGCCGAGGCCATGGCCCAACTGCTCCGCCGCAAGCCGGACGCGCTGCTCGGGGTGGCCACTGGTTCGACCCCGCTGCCCATCTACCAGGCGCTCACGGCCAAGGTGCGGTCCGGTGCCGTGGACGCCTCGCGGGCGCGCATAGCCCAGCTCGACGAATACGTGGGGCTGCCGGCCGAGCATCCGGAGTCCTACCGCTCGGTGTTGCGGCGCGAGGTGCTGGAGCCGCTCGGGATCGGGATGGACGCGTTCCTCGGCCCCGACGGCGCGGCCGAGGACGTACAGGCCGCCTGTGAGGCGTACGACGGGGCGCTGGGCCGGGCAGGCGGCGTGGATCTGCAGTTGCTCGGGATCGGGACCGACGGGCACATCGGGTTCAACGAGCCGTGCTCGTCGCTCGCGTCGCGGACGCGGATCAAGACGCTCACCGAGCAGACCCGGGTCGACAACGCGCGGTTCTTCGACGGGGACATCTCGCAGGTGCCGCACCATGTGATCACCCAGGGGATCGGGACGATCCTGGAGGCGCGGCATCTGGTGCTGCTCGCGACGGGTGAGGGGAAGGCCGACGCGGTCGCGGCGACCGTGGAGGGGCCGGTCGCCGCGGTGTGTCCCGCGTCTGCGTTGCAGTTGCATCCGCATGCGACGGTGGTGGTGGACGAGGCCGCCGCGTCGAAGCTGAAGCTTGCGGATTACTTCCGGTACACGTTCGCCAACAAGCCTGCTTGGCAGGGGATCTAGCGGATTTGCCCCTACCGGGGCGCTATTACCTCTGCCGCCGCCGTGCCGCAGACCCTTGCCGCTCCGTGGGTGGCGATGTGCAGGGCGCCCCTGGGGGGTGCCTGGGGGACGCCCATTTCCACCACGACCGTGTCGGGGCGGGACTTGAGGAGCACGTCCAGGGCCGTTGTCATCCAGGGGTGGCGGTGTTCGTCTCGGAGCACTGCCACGATCCTGCGGTCGCCCGCCGCCGCCAGGGCCTCCTCGCCTGCGTGGTCGCCCGTGAAGCAGGCCGTTTCGGTGCCGGGCAGCCGGCGGGACAGCTCCGCCGTCACCCCCCAGGGGGTCTCCGTGCCCACCGCGATATTGGACTCCGAGGTGAACGCGGCCACGAAGGGGGCCGCGGTCAGCGGCGTGCAGGAGTCGACGCGCGTCACATCGAGTGCGCGGCGGGCCGCCACCAGGCCGATGTCGGTGAACTGCGGGTTCGGGTCCGGAGCCGATGTCGTCGCCGTCCAGCGGGCCAGTGACCGTACCCGGTCCGCCGCCTCCGCCAGGCGTTCCTCGGGGAGTTCGCCGGAGTGGACCGCGGCGACCAGGGCGTCGCGCAGGCGTCGTACCGTCTCCTCGTCCGAGAGGCCGCCGCCGACGCAGATCGCGTCGGCTCCGGCTGCGATGGCGAGGACGCTGCCGTGTTCGATGCCATAGGTGGCGGAGATGGCCTGCATCTCGATGCCGTCGGTGACGATCAGGCCGTCGTACCCGAGTTCGCCGCGGATGAGATCGGTGAGGATCGTGCGGGACAACGTCGCCGGTCGGGCCGGGTCCAGGGCCGGGACCAGGATGTGCGCGCTCATCATGGCGCGGGAACCGGCGGCGATGGCGGCGCGGAACGGGGCCAGTTCGCGGGCGCGCAGCACATCGGCGGTCACGTCGACGCGGGGCAGGGCGAGGTGGGAGTCGACGGCCGTGTCGCCGTGGCCCGGGAAGTGCTTGGTGCAGGCCGCCACCCCGGCCGTCTGGAGGCCGGTGACATAGGCCGCCGTGTGGCGGGCGACCAGGTCGGGGTCGGCGCCGAAGGAGCGGACGCCGATGACCGGGTTGGCAGGGTTGGAGTTGACGTCGGCGGCGGGGGCCCAGTCGAAGTTCACCCCGCAGGCCGCGAGGCGACGGCCCAGTTCGAGGGCGACCTCCCTGGTCAGCTCCACGTCGTCGACGGCGCCGAGGGCGTGGTTGCCGGGGAAGGAGGAGCCGGTGTGCACCTCGAGGCGGGTGACGTCACCTGCCTCCTCGTCGATCGCCACCAGGACGTCGTCCCGTTCGGCGCGCAACTGGGCGGTGAGGGCGGCGAGTTGCTCGGGCGAGGCGACGTTGCGGCCGAACACCCCAACGGAGGCGAGGCCTTCGCCGAGCCGGCGCAGCAGCCAGTCGGGGGCGGTGGTGCCGGTGAAGCCGGGCTGGAGGACCGTCAGCGCGTCGCGGGTCAGGCCGTCCTTCGGACCGGACGCGGTGGTGCCGCTTGCGAGTGTCGTCATCGGGGGCGTTATCCCTTCACGGCGCCCGCGGTCAGGCCCGCGGCCATCTTGCGCTGGACGAGGAGGAACAGGACGACGATCGGCACGGCCATCATCGTGGAGCCGGCCATCATCGGGGCGTATTCGGTGCCGTGCTTGGTGGTGAAGTTGGCGAGCCAGACGGTCGCGGTCTGGTGCTCCTGGCTGAGCAGCATCAGGGCGTAGATGTACTCGTTCCAGGCCTGGATGAAGGCGTAGACCGAGGTGGCGACCAGGCCCGGGGCCAGCAGCGGGAAGACCACCCGGACGAAGGCACCGGTGCGGGAGCAGCCGTCGACCATCGCGGCCTCCTCCAGTTCCTTCGGGATGTTGACGATGAAGCCGCGCATGGTCCACACCGTGAACGGGAGGATGAAGGTCAGATAGGTGATGATCAGGCCGGTCAGCTTGTCGTACTGCCCCAGGTCGTTGAGGAGCAGGAAGACCGGGATGATCATCGCGACCAGCGGGACCATCTGGACCGCGAGGATGCCGACGATCACGACCTTGCGGCCGCGGAAGGCGAACCGCGAGATGGCCAGGGCGGCCAGCAGGCCGATGACCATGCCGATCACGACGACGGACAGGGAGACGATCAGGCTGCGGCCCACCGAGCCCCAGAAGTCGCCGATGTCCAGGGCGCGGCGGAAGTTGGACAGGGTCAGCCCCGTGGGCAGCAGGCTCGGGTCCGGGTCGATGGCGTCCTTCGCCGGCTTGAACGCCGTGTTCAGCATCCAGTAGACGGGGAAGCCGACGATGACGAAGACCAGGAGGCCGAGGAGGTTCCAGCCCAGACGTGGGCCCCTGCGGACGGCTGCGGTACTCATTCGACCTCTCCGATCTTCAGCATCTGGCGCATGTACACGGCGACGACACCGAGCAGGAGGAGCACGGTGAGCAGGGCGATCGCGGAGCCCTGTCCGTAGTCGTTGACCACGAAGGCGCGGTCGTAGGAGTAGGTGGTCAGCAGCTGGAACTCGGGCTCGGGGTGGCCGCCGCGCATCACGAAGACCTGCGGGAAGACGCCCATGTCCCAGATGACCGAGAGGGTCGTGAGCATCACGATGATCGGCTTCAGGATGGGGAGCGTGACGTAGCGGAACACGCCCCAGGCGCCCGCGCCGTCGAGCCGGGCGGCCTCCTCCAGCTCCGCCGGGACCTGGGTCAGACCGGCGCTCAGCGTGATGACCACGAAGGGCACCGCTCCCCAGACCACCAGGAGCATGATCACCGCGAGCCCCTGGGGCCCGCTGGCGAACCAGTTGTGGCCGATCATCTCGACCCCGGGGATCTTGCTGAGCAGGGCGTTGAGGATGCCGTAGTCGGAGTCGAAGAGCCACTTGAAGAGCGTGGTGGCGACGATGACCGGCATGCCCCAGCTGGCCACCAGGACGATGTTGACCAGGGTCTTCACCCAGCCGGAGACCCGCTGCAGCAGCAGGGCGATGAGCATGCCGACGACCATGGTGAAGACCACGCAGCCGACCGCGAAGACGATCGTGCGCAGCACGACCTGCCAGAACTCGGTGTCGCCCAGGACGCCGGAGAAGTTCCCGAACCCGACCCACTCGGCCGGCTTGAACCCCCACAGCTGGGACTGCCCGAACTCCTGGAAGGAGAGGGCGACCAGCCGGTAGAAGGGATAGCCGAGCACCAGCCCGAGAATCGCCAGGCAGGGCGCGAGCAGCATCCAGGGGACGGCGGGACCGCCCGAGCGCCGGTTGGTACGTGGTCTGGCCTGGGGGCCCGGGGGTGGCGCCTGCCGCTGCGGCGGCACCTTGGCGGGTGTGGTGGTATCAGCGGCACTCATCGCGAGCTCCTAAGCAGATGAAGAGAGGCCGGCATCAACGCGCCCCTCCAGGGGCGCGGGGCGGTATCGATATGCGACTACCGCCGCATGTGCGCGACCAGCCACAACGCACCGGCACCAACCCACCAACCGTCGCGGCACTTTCCGACTTCAAGCACCGGCCGGACCCGCCCCCGTGGGCCAGGCCCGGCCGCAGGCCACTACGCCTTGTTGATGACCTTGTCGATCGCCGCGTCCGCGGCCTTCGCCGCCGCCTCGACCGTCTGCCTGCCCGTGCCGATGTTCTGCAGCATGGTCTGCAGGACCTGCGCCTTCTCGACCTGGCCCCAGCCCGGCGCCATCGGGACGAACCAGTTGGACTCGGCCGCGGTGGCCGGAACCGCCGTCGCCGGGTCGTTCTTCAGCGTCGCGAGGTCGGTCTTGTTGTTGGGCAGGTTGCCCTTGGCCATCAGGCCCTTCTGGCCGGAGGGACCGGTGAACGCGTTGATCCACTCGGCGGCGACGCCCTGGGCCTTGGACTTCACCGGGATGGCGAGGTCCGAGCCGCCCAGGAAGACCGGCATGTTCTTGCCGGACGGACCGGGCATCACGAAGTTGACGAGGTTGTTCTTGAGCTTGCCGCCCGTCTTGTCGTTCTTCGGGTCGGCCGCGGTCGCGCCCTCCCAGGCGGCACCGAAGATCATGGCGGACTTGCCCTGGCCGTAGACGATGTACCGGTCGGACTCGTCCTTGGTCTTGTCACCGTGCATGTACTTGTCGATGACGTTCTTGAACTCGGTGAGGCCCTTGATGGACTCGGGCGAGGAGAGGTTGCCCTTCCACTGGCCGCCGGACTCCGCGGCGATGGAGCCGCCGGCGTCGTAGACGAAGGACATGGCGGCGTACCAGTCGCGGGTGGGCTGGTACCAGGCGCTGAACTTGTCACCTTCCTTCTTCTGGATCTTGTCCAGGTCGGCGGTCAGCTCGGTGTAGGTCTTCGGCGTGGTCTTGATGCCGGCCGAGGCGGCGATGTCCTTGCGCCAGTTGGCCACGCGGCCACCGGCGTAGTACGGCACGCCGTAGGTCTTGCCGTCGTAGGTCACCGAGGCCTTGAGGCCGTCGAGCCACTGGTCGGAATTGGTGAACTGGGAGGTCTCGACGGGGGCGAAGGCGCCCTTGACCATGTAGCCGAGCATCTCGGTGTTGCCCATCTCGACCACGTCGGGGGCCTTGTCCGTGGCGAGGACGGCGTCCAGCTTGGTGTTCTTGTCCGGCCAGCCGTAGTACTCGTGCTTGATCTTGATGCCGGGGTGCTTCTTCTGCACGGCCGCGTCGGCGGCCTTCACCAGGTCGGGCCAGTTGTTCTGCGCGTCCACGGTGAGCCAGACGGTCAGCTCCTTGGCGTCCGCCCCCTGCGCCTTGTTGTCGTCCTTGTTGTCACTGCCACACGCCGCGATGGAGACGACCATGCCCGCGATACCAATCGCGGCTATCAGCTTGCGCTTCACGCCACCCTCCTCAGGGATGCCACAAACCCCCCTGCCTCCCCGCGCGAGCGTTGGGCCGGGACCTGGACCAATGGTGTAGACCAGTGCGGGAAGCCTGGCCCAGACCAGCAGGCCTGTCAAGGGGGGCCGAATGGGCTCCGACCAGCCGTTATGCGACCTATATATGCAGGAACCTTTAAGTAAGAAGCCCTCGAAAATCCGAGGCGCGGACGAGACAATTCCGGTAGACCACTCCAGTGGTGGACTAGACCAAAAGGGCCCGCGGCGGTATACAGAGGGGATCACGCAGCGTGCAGGGGAACTCCCGGTACGCTGCCGTGCCACGAGGTGGCCGGATCAGGAGCCGGGAAGGCGGAGCATGAGCACCGACGTCAGCAGTGCGGAGAACGAGAGCGGGACAGCCGTCCGTACCGCGCGTGTGCCCAAGTACTACCGCCTGAAGAAACATCTCCTCGAAATGACGGAGACACAGACGCCCGGCACCCCGGTCCCGCCCGAGCGCACGCTGGCCGCCGAGTTCGACACCTCCCGCACCACCGTCCGCCAGGCCCTCCAGGAGCTGGTCGTCGAGGGCCGGCTCGAACGCATCCAGGGCAAGGGCACCTTCGTCGCCAAGCCGAAGGTCTCCCAGGCGCTCCAGCTCACCTCGTACACCGAGGACATGCGCGCCCAGGGTCTGGAGCCGACCTCGCAGCTGCTGGACATCGGCTACATCACCGCCGACGACCGGCTCGCCGGCCTGCTCGACATAACGGCGGGTGGGCGCGTGCTGCGCATCGAGCGGCTGCGCATGGCCAACGGCGAGCCCATGGCCATAGAGACGACCCATCTGAGCGCCAAGCGCTTCCCCGCCCTGCGCCGCTCCCTGGTCAAGTACACCTCCCTCTACACCGCACTCGCCGAGGTGTACGACGTCCATCTCGCCGAGGCCGAGGAGACCATCGAGACCTCGCTGGCGACCCCGCGCGAGGCCGGCCTGCTCGGCACCGACGTGGGTCTGCCGATGCTGATGCTCTCCCGGCACTCCCTGGACCGCGAGGGCCAGCCGGTGGAATGGGTGCGCTCGGTGTACCGCGGCGACCGCTACAAGTTCGTGGCCCGCCTCAAGCGACCGCAGGACTGACGCGGACCGCCCTTCACAGAATCGACATACCGATAGACGGACGGCCACTTCCGCTCCGGTGACACCGTGACCTAGATTGCCTGCGCATTACACAGGCGCACGGTGAGGGGACGGAGCCGCGGTATGTCGGATGTACCTGAAGTGAGGCACCCGGTGGTGACACCTATACGCGTGATCATCACCGTCTGCCTCGTCGCGCCCTTCGTGGCGATGCTGTGGGTGGGCTCCTACGCCAAGACGGACCCGACGTTCATCGGGATCCCGTTCTTCTACTGGTACCAGATGCTGTGGGTGCTGATCTCCACCGCGCTCACGATGACCGCGTACCAGCTGTGGCAGCGGGAGCAGCGTGCCCGCAAGAGCGGGAACACGAGCGGGGGTGCGCAGAAGTGAAGGACGGTGTGAACGGCGTCGCGCTCGGCGTCTTCATCTTCTTCTTCCTGGCCGTCACGGTCATCGGCTTCCTGGCCGCGCGCTGGCGCAAGGCCGAGAACGAGCACTCCCTCGACGAATGGGGCCTGGGCGGCCGGTCGTTCGGCACCTGGGTCACCTGGTTCCTGCTCGGCGGCGACCTCTACACGGCGTACACCTTCGTCGCCGTACCGGCAGCGATCTACGCGGCGGGCGCGGCCGGCTTCTTCGCGGTGCCGTACACGATCCTCGTCTACCCGCTGATCTTCACGTTCCTGCCCCGCCTGTGGTCGGTCTCCCACAAGCACGGCTATGTGACGACCTCGGACTTCGTGCGCGGCCGCTTCGGCTCCAAGGGCCTCTCGCTCGCCGTCGCCCTGACCGGCATCCTGGCGACGATGCCCTACATCGCGCTCCAGCTCGTGGGCATCCAGGCCGTCCTCGACGTCATGGGCGTCGGCGGCAGCGACGGCACCAACTGGTTCGTGAAGGACCTCCCGCTGCTGATCGCCTTCGGCGTCCTGGCGGCGTACACCTACTCCTCCGGTCTGCGGGCGCCCGCGCTCATCGCGTTCGTGAAGGACGCGCTGATCTACATCGTCATCGCTGTTGCGATCATCTACATCCCGATCAAGCTGGGCGGCTTCGACGACATCTTCGCCAAGGCCGGCGACGCGTTCGCCCAGGTCAACCCGGCGACCGGCAAACCGCGCGGCGCGCTCGCCCCACCGGAGGCGGGCCAGTGGACCTACGCCACGCTGGCGTTGGGCTCCGCGCTCGCCCTGTTCATGTACCCGCACTCGATCACCGCGACGCTCTCCTCCAGGAGCCGTGAGGTGATCCGCCGCAACACCACGATCCTGCCGCTGTACTCCCTGATGTTGGGCCTGCTCGCCCTGCTGGGCTTCATGGCGATCGCGGCCGGCGTCAAGGTCACCAACGGCCAGCTGGCGATCCCCCAGTTGTTCGAGAACATGTTCCCGGACTGGTTCGCGGGCGTGGCCTTCGCGGCGATCGGCATCGGCGCCCTGGTCCCGGCGGCCATCATGTCCATCGCGGCCGCGAACCTCTTCACCCGCAACATCTACCGGGACTTCATCAAGCCGGACGCCACACCGAAGCAGGAGGCCCAGGTCTCCAAGCTCGTGTCCCTGCTGGTGAAGGTCGGCGCGCTGGTCTTCGTCCTCACCATGGACAAGACGGTCGCCATCAACTTCCAGCTGCTGGGCGGCATCTGGATCCTGCAGACCTTCCCGGCCCTGGTCGGCGGCCTGTTCACCCGCTGGTTCCACCGCTGGGCCCTGCTGGCGGGCTGGGCGGTCGGCATGGTCTACGGCACGGTCGCGGCGTACGGGGTGGCCTCGCCCACCCAGAAGCACTTCGGCGGCTCGGCCAAGGAGATCCCGGGCTTCGGCGAGATCGGCTACATCGGCCTGACGGCGTTCGTGATGAACGTGGTGGTGACGGTGGTCCTGACGTTCGCCCTGAAGGCGCTGAAGGCTCCGGAGGGCGTCGACGAGACAAAGGCACAGGACTACACGGCGGACGCCGGCGACCCGGGGGTGGAGGTCGAACTTCCTCCGGCTGTCGCAGAAGGCGCCCACTGAACAAACCAGGGGCGGCGACCAGCCACGCACAACCCACAGCGGGCCACCGAGAAATCCCACCCTCGGCGGCCCGCTGTCGTACACACTCACCCGCATGACGATCCTGATCCGGGAAGCGCACCCCACCGAATACGGCCCCCTCGGCGAGCTGACAGCCCAGGCCTACCTCCAGGACGGCCTCCTGGACTTCGGCGAGAGCGACTCGTATCTCACCGAACTCAAGGACGTCGCGAATCGGGCAGCCGCAGCCACCGTTCTCGTCGCCGTGAACGGCAACGCCCTCCTCGGCGGAGTCACGTTCGTCTCCGGCCCCGGCCCGATGGCCGACCTCGCCGCCCCCGGAGAGGCCGAGATCCGGATGCTCGCCGTCGACCGGGCCGCCCGCGGAAATGGCGCCGGCGAGGCACTCGTCCGCGCCTGTATCGACCGCGCGCAGGCCCTCGACGGCTGCGAGAAGGTCGTCCTGTCGACTCAGCGCACCATGAGATCCGCCCACCGCATCTACGAACGCCTCGGCTTCGTCCGCACACCCGAGCGGGACTGGAATCCCTTGCCGCAGCTGGACGACATCACTCTCCTCACCTATGAGTTGACGCTGCGGCACCGCCACGACACAACATGTGGGGGTGCCGCGACAGCGCGGCACTAGATGTATGCTCATGCTCGCTGTCGCCGCAGGGGAATCCGGTGCGAATCCGGAACTGTCCCGCAACGGTGTACTTGCGCACATCTGTGCACAAGCGTCAGTCCGAGGACCTGCCGACAGCACGCCCGGCCGTCCGGCCCGGGTGTTCTGACGTCCGGGCCTCGTGGAGTGGGCCGGGGACGCGGCACGCGTGTGTGCGCTCGTGGCTGCTCCCTGCCCTCCGCCAGGCCCCGTGCCGAGCGAGGGAGAGCCCCACGTGACCATCGCGCCAGCCGAACCGGCTTCAGCGACCATCTCTGTGGACGAGGACGGTCCCGGCACCGCGCTGCTGCGGACCCTGACCGGGCTGACCGCCGACCTCCCCGACGCCGACCCCGGCCGGGTCGCCGCCGCCGCGCTGCGGGGCCGGTCCGCGCGGGCCGACGAGTCGGAGTTGCGTGAGCTGGCCACCGAGGCGGCCGCCGGCCTCATCTCCGAGGACCCCGCCTACTCCCGGCTCGCCGCCCGGCTGCTGACGATCTCGATCCGCGGCGAGGCCGCCTCGCAGGGCGTGACGTCCTTCACCGAGTCCGTGGCCGTCGGTCACCGTGAGGGCCTCATCGCCGACCGCACCGCCGAGTTCGCGCGCCTGCACGCGGGCCGCCTGGACGCCCTGGTCGACCCGGACGCCGACGACCGCTTCGGCTACTTCGGGCTGCGCACGCTGCACAGCCGTTACCTGCTCCGGCACCCGATCACCCGCAAGGTCATCGAGACCCCCCAGCACTTCATGCTCCGCGTCGCCGCCGGCCTCGCCGAGGACGACACCCACAGGTCGGTCGACGAAGTCGCCGCGCTCTACGGGCTGATGAGCCGCCTCGACTACCTCCCGTCCTCCCCCACCCTCTTCAACTCCGGCACCCGGCACCCCCAGATGTCGTCCTGCTACCTCCTCGACTCCCCGAAGGACGAACTGGACTCCATCTACGACCGGTACCACCAGGTCGCCCGCCTCTCGAAGCACGCCGGCGGTATCGGCCTGTCGTACAGCCGGATCCGCTCGCGCGGTTCGCTGATCCGCGGTACCAACGGGCACTCCAACGGCATCGTGCCGTTCCTGAAGACCCTCGACGCCTCGGTGGCCGCGGTGAACCAGGGCGGCCGGCGCAAGGGCGCGGCCGCGGTCTACCTGGAGACCTGGCACTCCGACATCGAGGAGTTCCTGGAGCTGCGCGACAACACCGGTGAGGACGCCCGCCGCACCCACAACCTCAACCTCGCGCACTGGATCCCGGACGAGTTCATGCGCCGGGTGAACGCCGACGGGCAGTGGTCGCTCTTCTCCCCCGCCGACGTGCCCGAGCTGGTGGATCTGTGGGGTGACGAGTTCGACGCCGCGTACCGCGCGGCAGAGGAGAAGGGCCTCGCGCGCAAGACCATCCCGGCCCGTGACCTGTACGGCCGGATGATGCGCACCCTCGCGCAGACCGGCAACGGCTGGATGACCTTCAAGGACGCGGCCAACCGGACCGCGAACCAGACGGCCACCGCGGGCCATGTCGTCCACTCCTCCAACCTCTGCACGGAGATCCTGGAGGTCACGGACGACGGTGAGACGGCCGTCTGCAACCTGGGGTCCGTCAATCTCGGTGCGTTCGTCGACACATCGACAGGTGACCTCGACTGGGAGCGGCTGGACGACACCGTCCGCACCGCCGTCACCTTCCTCGACCGGGTCGTCGACATCAACTTCTACCCGACCGAGCAGGCGGGCCGGTCCAACGCCAAGTGGCGGCCGGTCGGCCTGGGCGCGATGGGCCTCCAGGACGTCTTCTTCAAGCTGCGGCTGCCCTTCGACTCCCCCGAGGCCAAGGCGCTCTCCACCCGGATCGCCGAGCGGATCATGCTCGCCGCGTACGAGGCCTCCGCCGGCCTCGCCGAGCGCGGCGGCCCGCTGCCGGCCTGGGAGAAGACCCGTACCGCGCAGGGTGTGCTGCACCCCGACCACTACGGCGTCGAGTTCACCTGGCCGGAGCGCTGGGCGGCGCTGCGCGCGCGGATCGCAAGGACCGGTCTGCGCAACAGCCTCCTGCTCGCCATCGCGCCGACGGCCACCATCGCCTCGATCGCCGGTGTGTACGAGTGCATCGAGCCGCAGGTCTCCAACCTCTTCAAGCGCGAGACACTGTCCGGTGAGTTCCTCCAGGTCAACTCCTACCTGGTCCAGGAGCTCAAGGACCTGGGCGTCTGGGACGCGCGCACCCGTGAGGCGCTGCGCGAGGCCAACGGCTCGGTGCAGGACTTCGCGTGGATCCCGGCGGACGTACGGGCGCTGTACCGCACGGCGTGGGAGATCCCGCAGCGCGGCCTGATCGACATGGCCGCCGCCCGCACCCCGTACCTGGACCAGGCCCAGTCCCTGAACCTGTTCCTGGAGACGCCGACCATCGGCAAGCTCTCCTCGATGTACGCGTACGCCTGGAAATCGGGCCTGAAGACGACGTACTACCTGCGCTCGCGCCCGGCGACCCGGATCGCCCGCGCCGCCCGGGCGACCGTCCCCGTACAGCAGACGACGGACGCCGTCGCCTGCTCCCTGGAAAACCCCGAGTCCTGCGAGGCCTGCCAGTAATGACCACCCAGAACAAGGCTGTCACATCGAAAAACCTGCTCGACCCGGGCTTCGAGCTGACTCTGCGTCCCATGCGCTACCCGGACTTCTACGAGCGCTACCGGGACGCCATCAAGAACACCTGGACCGTCGAGGAGGTCGACCTCCACTCGGACGTCGCGGACCTCGCCAAGCTCAGCCCCTCCGAGCAGCACCTGATCGGCCGGCTCGTCGCCTTCTTCGCGACCGGCGACTCGATCGTGGCGAACAACCTGGTGCTGACGCTGTACAAGCACATCAACTCCCCCGAGGCGCGGCTCTACTTGAGCCGCCAGCTCTTCGAGGAGGCCGTGCACGTCCAGTTCTATCTGACGCTCCTTGACACCTACCTCCCCGACCCGGAGGACCGGACGGCCGCGTTCGCCGCCGTCGAGAACATCCCCTCCATCCGCGAGAAGGCGGAGTTCTGCTTCAGGTGGATGGACTCGGTGGAGAACCTGGACCGGCTGGAGACCAAGGCCGACCGGCGCCGCTTCCTGCTCAACCTGATCTGCTTCGCCGCGTGCATCGAGGGCCTGTTCTTCTACGGCGCGTTCGCGTACGTCTACTGGTTCCGCAGCCGGGGTCTGCTGCACGGTCTCGCCACGGGCACCAACTGGGTGTTCCGCGACGAGACGATGCACATGAGCTTCGCGTTCGACGTGGTCGACACGGTCCGCAAGGAGGAGCCGGAGCTCTTCGACGACGAGCTTCAGCAGCAGGTCACCGACATGCTGCGGGAGGCCGTCGAGGCGGAGCTGCAGTTCGCCCGTGACCTGTGCGGTGACGGCCTGCCCGGCATGAACACCGAGTCGATGCGCCAGTACCTGGAGTGCGTCGCCGACCAGCGGCTCGGCCGCCTCGGCTTCGCTCCGGTGTACGGCTCGGAGAACCCGTTCTCCTTCATGGAGCTGCAGGGCGTTCAGGAGCTGACGAACTTCTTCGAGCGGCGCCCGTCCGCGTACCAGGTCGCGGTGGAGGGCACCGTCGACCTGGACGAAGACTTCTGAGCCTGCTGCTCCCCGCGGGCCTCATGGGCCTCCCTGATCTGCCGGTCGATGCGCCTGTCGCGCAGGATGCCGAGCACGGACGGGAGGGCCATGAGGACCAGGATTCCGAGGACCAGGACCATTCCGACGAGACCTTCGATCTGGTTTCCGTTCATGGACACCACTGTCGCGCCGGATACTCCTTACCGTGAGTGGCAGCACTGCCATGCAGCCTCGAATTACTGCCAGCGGCGAGGCACACTGGCAGCATGCTGAAGAACGTGGCCACGGTGCTGCTGGACGGTGTGCACCCCTTCGAGCTCGGGGTGGTCTGCGAGGTCTTCGGCCTCGACCGCTCCGAGGAGGGGCTGCCGGTGTACGACTTCGCGGTCGTCTCGGCGGAGGGGCCGGCGCTCGGCACCCATGTGCCGGGCCTCACCGTCTCCACGCCGTACGGTCTGGACCGGCTGGAGGAGGCCGATCTGATCGCGGTGCCGGCCTCCGACGCCAATGTCGACCGGGAGTACCCGCCCGAGCTGCTCGACGCGCTGCGCCGGGCGGTGGACCGGGGTGCCCGGGTGCTCAGCATCTGCTCCGGCGTCTTCGTGGTGGGCGCGGCCGGGCTGCTGGACGGGCGCCGGTGCGCCGTGCACTGGCGGCACGCCCAGCTGCTGGCCCGCCGCTTCCCGCGCACCCGGGTCGAGCCGGACGTGCTGTACGTCGACGAGGACCCGGTGATCACCTCGGCGGGCACCGCGGCCGGCATCGACGCCTGTCTGCACATCGTCCGCAAGGAACAGGGCCCCGAGGTCGCCAAGAAGATCGCCCGGCGGATGGTGGTACCCCCGCACCGGGACGGCGGCCAGGCCCAGTACATCGAGCGCCCCCTGCCGGAAGGCCCCTGCGACACGGTCGGCGAGGTGCTGGCCTGGATGGCGGAGCATCTCGACGAGGAGGTCACCGTCGAGCAGCTGGCCGCCCGCGCCCTGATGGCCCCGCGCACCTTCGCCCGCCGCTTCCAGCAGGAGACCGGCACCACGCCGTACCGCTGGATCCTGCGGCAACGGGTGCTGCTGGCCCAGGAGTTGCTGGAGGGAACGGACGAGACGATGGACGCCATCGCGGGCCGCACCGGCTTCGGTACGGCGGCCGCGCTGCGGCACCAGTTCGTGAAGGAGCTGGGCACCACACCGAACGCCTACCGGCGCGCCTTCCGGGGACCGGAGGCCGCCTGAACGCCTACCGGCGCGCGTTCCGGAGCGAACCGACCGATCTGGGAACGGACTTGCTCCATTCACTACCCCACATGACGAACGCCTGGCCGGACGATCCCGACCAGGCGCCACAACAGCCTTCTCCGCCTCAGTCGTTGGCGACCACGGGGTAGCGGGGCTCGTTCTCCGCCATCTGCCGCAGGGCGTCCTTGCGCTCACGCTTGGAGAGCCGGTCGATGTACAGGTAGCCGTACAGATGATCGGTCTCGTGCTGCAAGCACCGAGCGAAGTAGCCGGTGCCGCGCACCTTGATCGGGTTGCCCTTCTCGTCCTGCCCGGTGACCTCGGCGTAGTCGGGCCGGGCGAGCGGGGCGTAGGCGGTGGGCACCGACAGGCACCCCTCGTTGCTGTCGTCCAACCGCCGCTTGTCCGCCGGGAGGTCGACCAGCTTCGGGTTGCACACCACGCCCACGTGCCGGGCGCCCTCGTCGTCCTGGCAGTCGTAGACGAACACCTTCTGATCGACACCGATCTGGTTGGCGGCGAGGCCGACGCCCTCGGCGGTCCGCTGGCTGGCGAACATGTCGGCGACCAGCTGCGCCAGCTCGTCCCCGAACTCGGTGACGTCCTTGCACTCCTTGTGCAGCACCGGGTTCCCGACGACGGTGATGGGCCGCGAGGTCCCCCGCGCACGCCAGGCGTTCTCGCGCTCCTCGGTCCCCTCGGTGTCGATGACGAACCCCTCGTCATCCACGGGGAGCACGCCCGCGTGCTGCTGATCGGTGTCCTGCTGCGCCATGACCGACGTAAGCCTTCCTAGGTAAAGCGGGGAGAGATGTTGCAGGTACAGGGTACGTGGATGCTTTTAGGGGCGCGGGGCTGTGACATATGCGACTCCGCCGCGCGGGCAGCCGAAGCACAAAGCTCAGCAAACCTCTTCCAGATCCCGCCAGTCCCGGGAGTCAGGGCTGTCGGCAACCCACCCGTCCAGCAACCCCCTCACCAGCGAAGCCGGCGCAGCCACCCCGCACTCCCGCTCCGGCACCCACAGCTGCCCGTCCGTCCGGTGCCCCAGCGGCCCCGGATGCCCCGGCTCACTGTGGTCGTGCGGATCGAGATGCACCCCGTCGCCCTCGTCGGACGGCATCCGCGACTCGGAGCACATGCGGCACAGCAACCGCACCGACGACGACCAGTCCTCCGCCGCGAACCCGGCGTCCCCGGCCAGCTGTTCCAGCGCGTCCCGGTCGGTCTCCGTCGCCGCCTCCAGCAGCACCACCCAGGTCGGCACCGGCGACGGCGCCCACAGCTCGATCTCGTCGAAGACGGGGTACGCGTGCCCGGTCACCGTGGTCCGCTCGCCGTGCGGCACGCCGTCGTGCAGCACGACCTCGCCCCAGCGCCGCCCGGACGACGGCAGCGGAATGGACTGCACCTCGATGCGGGCGGGGTCCAGCCGCCGCCCCCACACCACCTCGGCCTCCCCCTCCGGGGACAGCCGTACGGCGGCGCTGCCCAGGTCCATGCCGGTCGGCTCACCGGAGGCGGTGGCGCCGCCGGGCACCCGCAGCCCGTACGCCTGCCAGGCCCGCCGGGCCAGCGGCCAGTCCTGCAGGGCGGTCGCCGCGATACCGACGTTCCACCAGTCGGGCGCCCCGGTCTCCCGGTCAAGGAGGGCCACCGCGCGCAGCCCGGCCGCCCGCGCCTGCTCCCAGTCGTGCCGGAACTTGTGCAGCAGGGCGAGGTTGAACCAGGACTCGGACAGCCAGGGTTCCAGGTCGGCGGCACGTGTCAGCAGTTCGCCCGCGTCCTCGTACCGGCCGTCGCCGATCAGCGTGAACGCGCGATCGGTGGCCTGCCGCCAGGAGGCGGAGGGCCGGTGCCGTCCCTTGCCGAAGATCCTCACGATTCCCGCCTGCCAGTTCCATTTCCGCACAGTGGGCTGGCTTGTGCCCCCGGACACCCTCTCCCTCGCATCCAACCACGTACGACGGGAGGGCCGCTCATTACCCATGGGTTACCCAGCCGTGCGCAAGGTCAGACAGTCCCTGGAGAGTACGCGTGCCAGGGACTCCACGACCTCGGGAGCGTAGTCCCCCGCAGTGGCCAGGCGTAACTCCTCCAGCGCGGTCAACGGCCCACCGGGCCCGGAATCCCGGGCCT
Organism: Streptomyces sp. NPDC096040; assembly: GCF_040303265.1. Lineage (NCBI taxonomy): Bacteria > Bacillati > Actinomycetota > Actinomycetes > Kitasatosporales > Streptomycetaceae > Streptomyces > Streptomyces sp. NPDC096040. The sequence continues at coordinate 326,890 of NZ_JBEOTA010000004.1, read as the reverse complement.
TCTCCTCGTACGCGTTGACGACCCGCACGATCCGCGCGGCGAGCGGCTGCTCCCGGTAGGGATCGGCCTGCCGCTCCACGACCACGGCGACCGCCGCGTCCACCCCGGTCTGCCGTACGACGGCCCCGCCGAGCAGGGCTATGCGGCGCTGTTCCACCGGCGGCAGCGCGGCCGTGGCCCCGGCCGGTACCGGGTCGACCAGGCTCAGCTGGCCGATGTCGTGCATGAGCGCCGCGTACTCCAGCACGGTGAGCTCCGCTCCGGACAGCCCCAGGTCACGCCCGACGGCCTGGCTGAGTGTGGCGACCCGGCGGGCGTGCCCGGCCGGGGTGTACCCCGCTATCTCGGTGGCGCGGGCGAGGGAGGCGATGGTCTGCCGGTAGGTGGCCCGCACGGCCGCGTACCGGCGCAGGGACAGCTGGGTGAGGAGGAGGGGCAGACAGAAGACGGGCAGCGCCCAGAGGCCGACGACGGCGACGGCCAGTGCCATCACCGCCCCGGTGGCACAGACTGCGGACCCGATGCCGAGCAGTCCGCGCAGCTCGTCCCGGAGCAGCGGCCCGAACGGCCATCCGGTGCGGGAGTGCGCCTGCGCGGCGGCGAGTACGGCGTCGCACAGCGCGGTGAGCACCAGCAGCGCGACCAGCAGCAGCGCGTACGCCGGTCCGCCCCACTGCTCCAACACGCCCCTGCTGTAGAGGGGTTGGAAGCAGACGGCGGCGAAGCCGACGGTGAGCACCCGGCGGGCGAGATGGTCGAGGGTGGGCCGGCGGCCGCCGGCTATGTGGGGCACGCTGCCGAGCAGCGAGGCCGCGCAGACGACGGTGACGACCTGAAAGGCCCCGTCGTGCGTGGCGACCCCGCCCTCGGCACCGAGCAGGGCGTAGGCGAGCCCTCCGGCGGCCCCGAGCGGAGCGGCCTCCCGCGCCTCGGCACCGGTCCGGCGGTTCAGCTCCCCGACGGCTACGAGGCCCCCGAAGGCGAGCGCGATCCCCCGGCCGTCGAGCCCTTCCCAGAGGGTGCCGGCGAGACAGCCGAGAGCGAGGAGAAGGGCGGCGAGCCGGATGCACCAGAGGGCCCGGGGGAAGTGGAAACGCATTCCGACAGGTGGACCGGCGGGGCCACGATCAGCTCTCGGCCTGGTGCCGAACGCCTGGTTGCCCGGTGTCATGGGGTGCCCCGCACGACGTTCTGCGCCTCACTTCTCGGCCGACCGGAAACGGTGGGGTCGGGTGGGAGGACGTCGGCGGTCACCGCGGGGTGCCAGCCCTCCTTGGCCAGGGCTCGCACCAGGGCGTCGACAGCCCGCGCGTCGAATTGCCGGCCGGCGCAGCGTCGTAACTCCTCCACCGCCGCCCCTACCGGCCGGGCCCGGCTGTAGGAGCGCGTCGAGGTCATCGCGTCGAACGCGTCGGCGACGGCCACCACGCGGGCGGGCTCGGGGATCTGACTGCCGACCAGACCGTAGGGGTAGCCGCTGCCGTCGATGCGCTCATGGTGGTGCAGGATCGCGGCGCGGGCCTCGCCGAGGAAGGAGATCCCGCGCACCATCTCGTGGCCGTACTCGGGGTGGAGCTCGATGATCCGGCGTTCCTCCGGGGTGAGCGGGCCGTCCTTGCGCAGCAGCCGGGTCGGGACGCCCAGTTTCCCCACGTCGTGCAGGATGCCGGCGAAGCGGAGCACCTCCACCCGTTCGTCGTCCATGCCCAGTTCGCGGGCGATCATCACGGAGGCCTGTCCGACCCGCTCACTGTGCCCGCGGGTGTAGCCGTCCTTGATGTCGACGGCCTGGACGAGCGCGCGGATGGTGGCCTGGTGGGCGGCCCGTTCCCGGTGGTACTGGGCGAACACCCACCAGGACACGCACATCGGCAGCAGGACGAGCAGCGCGGCCACGGGACCGAAGGGGCTGCGCCACAGGACGGCCATCATCAGCCCGGCGAGCCCGTGCACCCCGATCGGCGCGAGGGACCGGGAGAGCAGACCGCGCCAGGCCCGCCGTGCCGGGACGCGCTCGGCCAGGGCGAGGATCCCGCCGTCCAGCAGTGCGAGCACCCCGCAGAACGCCAGGACCGCCGCCGCGCAGGGCAGCAGCGCGTACGGGAAGTCGCAGCCCACGACGGAGTCCCGGCCGCCCAGCGCCCAGTGGACCCGCCCCGCGCTCCAGACGGCGAGCGCCAGTTCGGCGGCCCGCCAGATCCGCCGCAGCGCCTGCGGCCGCTGCTCGACGTGCGAGAGCAGCGCACCCGGCAGCGGTACGAGCGCGGCGGCCGGCGGTGGTAGCAGGAACGCACCGGCGAGCAGCACCGGGTAGAAGGTGCCGCCGAGCCGACGTCGTACGACGTGTTCGCAGCCCGCGTACAGCGCGGCCAGCAGGGCCACCGCCCACCAGGGCGTGCGCAGCGACGGCAGTGGCAGCAGACAGCACAGGGCGCCGAGGGCGGCACAGGTCACGTACGCGCGCACCCGCGCCGGAACCGCCTCCATCTCACCCTCCCCCGACCATGCCTGTCCAGGCTCAGGAGCCTAGGCGGGAGCCGGAGGGCCCGGGGGTTATGACCGGAGGATTAGCACATTCGGGTGACGGACCACCGGGGCGGCGACGCCCGGCGGGGAGCACTCGGCAAGGGGCGCTCAGCTCTCCTGCGAAGTGACCGGAGCGGCCTGTTTGGCCGGTGCGGTCTGCGTGGCCGTGACGTCGTGCTCCGGGACGGCCTGGCCGGAGCGGATCAGGTCCAGCCGCCCCAGCACCTTGGCCCGCAGGTCACTCGGTACGTCGTCATGGCCGCAGCACCGCTTGACCAGCTTCTTCACGGCCTGCTCCAGCCCGTACTTCTCCAGGCAGGGCGAGCACTCCTCGAAGTGCTGCCTGAACTTGACGCGATCGACGTCCGGCATCTCACTGTCGAGGAACTCGTACAGATGGTCGAGTACCTCACTGCAGTCCGTCTCGTGCGGCTCTCCGCAGCTCATGAGCCCGAGCCTTTCGCTTCGTTCGACTCTCCGGCGCCGGCCGGGACGAGGCCGCGCTCACGCGCGTAGTCCTCCAGCATGCCCCGCAGTTGACGGCGGCCCCGGTGCAGCCGGGACATCACCGTACCGATGGGTGTCCCCATGATGTCCGCGATCTCCTTGTACGCAAAGCCCTCTACGTCAGCGAGGTAGACGGCGATGCGGAACTCCTCGGGGATCGCCTGCAGCGCTTCCTTCACATCCGAGTCGGGCAGGTGGTCGAGCGCCTGCGACTCCGCGGAGCGCAGACCGGTCGACATGTGCGACTCGGCACGGGCGAGCTGCCAGTCCTCGATCTCCTCGGCCGCCGAGCGCTGCGGTTCGCGCTGCTTCTTGCGGTACGAGTTGATGAAGGTGTTGGTCAGAATGCGATACAGCCAGGCCTTGAGGTTGGTGCCCTCACGGAACTGGTGGAACGACGCGTACGCCTTGGCATAGGTCTCCTGCACCAGGTCCTCGGCGTCGGCCGGGTTGCGTGTCATGCGCAGCGCGGCCGAGTACATCTGGTCGAGGAATTCCAGCGCGTCCCGCTCGAAGCGCGCGGTGCGCTCCGAGGTCGACTCCGCGCTCGTGCCCTGGCCCTCGGGCAGCTCCGCCTGGCCGTTGTCGGTCCCTGCGTCGGTCCCAGTGACCGGACCCACCTCCTCAAGATCCAGGGCAGGACCGAAACCGATCCCACTCGACTCGGAGGATAGAACACGACCCGTGCCTGCCGCCGCTCGAATAGGAGCGGTCTTGGCCGCGTGCAGCACTGTCCAGTCCAGGTCAGCGCTGCTGCTGCGGCTCGGGCAGATGGTCGAACCCATGCGGCGGACTTCCTCTCCTTCGGCGTCGGCGCTGGTGCCCCAGCACTTCTGTCCGCCTCAACAGTGGTCCGCCACTCAACATTCCCGGGTGTCACCCGAGTGGTGCGGTCCACTCGACGACCGCGTTCGTGATGATGGCCACTGCCCGTTCCGGCTCGATGTCTGCCCTTTTGGGCACCGCGAATCCATGATCGCCGTACGGCACCTCGACGAGTGCGTAGTCGCCCTCCGGGAACTCGGCCGGCTTCCCGAACGGGTCGTTCCCGCCCTGGACGACGAGCGTGGGCACCCCGGCCCCCAGGAGCTCCTCGGCCCGCGACTTCTCCGGCCTGCCCGGCGGGTGCAGCGGGAAGCTGAGCGCGAGGACGGCGGCCGCGCCCAGCTCCGTGGCCGTACGGCAGGCGACCCGGGCCCCGGCGCTGCGCCCGCCGGACACCACCGGCAGCCCCGGTGCGGCGAGCGCGGGCCACACGCCCCGCCAGCCCACGTCGAGGGTCTTCGGCGCGGGGGCAAGCTTCTTCCCGGCGACCCGCCAGGGCTGCTCCACGAGCGCGACGGTCACACCGTGTTCCGGCAGTACCGCGGCGATCGCCTGGAGGTCACGGGCCTCGATGCCCCCGCCCGCCCCATGGCTCAGGGCGAGCACCAGCCGGGCCTTCTCCGCCTCGTACCAGGTGATGCGGGCGTCCCCCGCCTCCGTACCGACGATCTTCGAAGTGGTCACGCCTGAAGGCTAGGTCACGTCGGAAGGCTAGAAGAGTGTGCTCTCTTCCGGTGCCTCCAGCTCCGTCAGCAGCTCCGGGCTGTTGTTGCGGACGTTGCTGACGGCCGTGGAGACCGGGTAGGCCCGCATCAGGCCCTCCGGGGGCGGGGCGAGCAGCGACCGCAGGTCCTCGACGTCCGTGCGGGCCGGGTCGAGCCAGGCGTCCCAGCGGTCCGGGGTCAGCATCAGCGGCATCCGGGGGTGGATGTCGGACAGTGACCGGGGGCCCTCCGCGGGCGCCACCGCCAGTGGCGAGGTCTCCGCCTCCGTGGTGATCACCGAGCAGGTCACCCACCAGGCCAGCGGGTGCTCGTCGGGGAGCGTGCGGTCCCGCCAGAACTCGTACAGCCCGGCCATGGCGAACACCGAGCCGTCGGCGGGCAGTACGAAGTACGGCTGCTTGCGCGGCCGCTTCTTCCTGCCCTCGACCTCCAGGTCGCGCTCCTCCTTGGCGGTGACCCACTCGTAGTAGCCGTCGGCGGGCAGGATGCAGCGGCGGGCGGCGAAGGCGCGGCGGTACGACGGCTTCTCGTGCACGGTCTCGGCGCGCGCGTTGATCATCCGGGCTCCGCCCTCGGGCGACTTGGCCCAGGAGGGCACCAGGCCCCACTTGAGCCTGCGCAGCTGGCGGACCGGCCGCTTGTCGTCGGCGTCCTTCAGGGGCCGGTCCAGGACCGCGTAGACCTCCTTGGTGGGGGCCACGTTGTAGTCGGGCTCCAGAGTCTCCTCGGGCTCCCACTTCTCGACCTCGAAGATTCCGGCCAGGTCCTCGGGCCTACGACTCGACGCGTACCGTCCGCACATCTTCACAACCCTACATTTCACTCCCGGGACCGAAGCCGGGACGGCGGACCAGACCGCGTCTCGCGCCCAACTCGCCGACGGACACCGGTGATCCGGGGACGTTCCCTTTCTCCTGGCCGTTGGGATGCCGTCCACACATACATACGTGTCACACTGCCGGTTCCGTACGACGAGAGGGAACGACCGGAGACCATGGACACCAGCACAGCGACCTCTCTCTGGGACGAGCTGACCGGCACCCAGCCCGACCCGGACCTGTGGGTGGTGATCGCGACGCTGGCCGCTGCGGCCGCCGTGGTCGTCCCGCACACCGTGTGGCGGATATCGCGCAACGCCGTCACGATCGCCCACGAGGGCGGCCACGGCCTGGTCGCCCTGATCACCGGCCGTCAGCTCACCGGCATCCGTCTGCACTCCGACACCAGTGGCCTCACGGTCAGCCGGGGCAAGCCGCACGGCCTGGGCATGATCCTCACGGCGGCGTCCGGCTACACCGCGCCGCCGCTCCTCGGCCTGGGCGGCGCGGCCCTGCTCGGCGCCGGCCGCATCACCCTTCTGCTGTGGGTCGCGACGGCCCTGCTCATCGCCATGCTGGTGATGATCCGCAACGCGTACGGCGTCCTGACGGTGTTCCTGACGGGCGGCGCGTTCCTGCTGGTGTCCTGGCTGGCCGGGCCCCAGGTGCAGGCGGCGTTCGCGTACGCGGTGGTGTGGTTCCTGCTGCTGGGCGGCGTGCGCCCGGCGTTCGAACTACAGGCGAAACGCTCCCGGGGCGGAGCCGGTGACTCGGACGCGGACCAACTGTCACGGCTGACCCACGTACCGGCGGGGATGTGGCTGTTCCTGTTCCACGCGGTGTCGCTGTGTTCGCTGATCGGTGGGGGCAGGTGGCTGCTGGGGGCATGACCGGCCCTCCTGTTCGGGGGCGCGGGGCCGTGTCGGTCGGCGGCTGCGCCGCGGGCACGGCCGGCCCCCGCACAGCCGCACACGAAGGCTCTACGCGCGGCCTCCCACTAAAGTGACCCCATGGCCGCAAACCCCACCGCACCAACCGCCCTCTGGCCCGCCCCCCAGGCAAGCGGAGCCGTCGACGCGACGGTCCACGTGCCCGGGTCCAAGTCGGTCACCAACCGCGCGCTCGTCCTCGCCGCCCTCGCCTCCGAACCCGGCTGGCTCCGCCGCCCCCTCCGGTCCCGTGACACCCTGCTGATGGCCGGCGCCCTGCGGGCGATGGGCGTCGGCATCGACGAAGGCGTCGGCCCCGACGGCTCCGGCGAGGCGTGGCGTGTGCTCCCGGCCGGCCTGCGCGGCCCCGCCACGGTCGACGTCGGCAACGCCGGCACGGTGATGCGCTTCCTGCCGCCCGTCGCCACCCTCGCCGCGGGCGACATCCGCTTCGACGGCGACCCCCGCTCCTACGAACGCCCGCTGCACGGTGTGATCGACGCCCTGCGTGCCCTCGGCGCCCGGATCGACGACGACGGCCGGGGCGCGCTCCCGCTGACCGTGCACGGCAGCGGCGCTCTGGAGGGCGGCCCGGTGTCGATCGACGCCTCGTCCTCGTCCCAGTTCGTGTCGGCCCTGCTGCTCTCCGGCCCGCGGTTCAACCAAGGCGTGGAGGTCCGCCACATCGGCGCGACGCTCCCCTCCCTCCCTCACATCCGGATGACCGTCGACATGCTGCGCGCGGTCGGCGCCCAGGTGGACACCCCGGAGTCGGGCGGCGAGCCGAACGTCTGGCGGGTCACCCCGGGCGCGCTGCTCGGCCGGGACCTGACCGTCGAGCCGGACCTCTCGAACGCCCAGCCGTTCCTCGCCGCCGCCCTGGTGACAGGCGGCAAGGTGCTGATCCCGGACTGGCCCTCGCGTACGACCCAGCCCGGTGACCGGCTGCGCGAGATCTTCACCGAGATGGGCGGTTCCTGCGAACTGACCGAGTACGGCCTGGAGTTCACCGGTTCCGGCCGGATCCACGGCATCGACGTCGACCTGGGTGACGTGGGCGAGTTGACCCCCGGCATCGCCGCGGTCGCCGCCCTCGCCGACTCCCCCTCCACCCTGCGGGGCGTGTCCCATCTCCGTCTCCACGAGACGGACCGGCTGGCCGCGCTCACCAAGGAGATCAACGAGCTGGGCGGTGACGTCACCGAGACCGCCGACGGCCTGCACATCCGCCCGCGCAGGCTGCACGGCGGGGTCTTCCACACCTACGAGGACCACCGTATGGCCACGGCCGGTGCGATCATCGGCCTGGCCGTGGAGGGTGTTCAGATCGAGAACGTGGCGACCACGGCGAAGACCCTGCCGGACTTCCCCGACCTGTGGACCGGGATGCTCGGGAGCGACGGGGCCTAGGGGCGTACGACCATGCGCCGCTACGGCAAGCAAACCGACGAGGACGACATCCGCCAGCGCCCCAACCGCAAGGGCACCCGGCCCCGTACGCACATCCGCCCCGCACACGAGGACGCGGCCGAGGGCATGGTCCTCACCGTCGACCGGGGCCGGCTGACCTGCCTGGTCGACGACCGGACCGTGCTGGCGATGAAGGCCCGTGAGCTGGGCCGCAAGGCGGCGGTGGTGGGCGACAGGGTCGCCCTCGTCGGTGACCTGTCCGGCAAGAAGGACACGCTCGCGCGGATCGTCCGGATCGAGGGGCGCGCGTCGGTGCTGCGCCGGACCGCGGACGACGACGACCCGTTCGAGCGGGTGGTCGTGGCCAACGCCGACCAGTTGGCGATCGTCACGGCCCTGGCCGACCCCGAACCGCGCCCGCGCCTGATCGACCGCTGTCTGGTCGCGGCCTTCGACGGCGGACTCACCCCGCTCCTGATCATGACCAAGTCGGACCTGGCCCCACCGGACGAACTCCTGGAGCTGTACGGCGCGCTGGACATCCCGTACGTCGTCACGAGCCGCGAGGAGCTGGAGACCGGCGACGCGGCCCAGCGCGTGCGGGAGCAGATCGACGGCAAGATCACCGCGTTCGTCGGCCACTCGGGCGTCGGCAAGACGACCCTGGTGAACGCGCTGGTCCCGGAAGACCGTCGCCGCATCACGGGTCATGTGAACGCCGTGACGGGCCGGGGCCGTCACACCACCACGTCCGCGCTCGCCCTCCCCCTGTCCGACGACGGGGGCTGGGTCATCGACACCCCGGGCATCCGCTCCTTCGGACTGGCCCATGTCGACCCGTCCCGGGTGATCCACGCGTTCCCGGAAATGGAGCCCGGCACGGTGAACTGTCCGCGCGCGTGCAGCCACGACGAGCCGGACTGCGCGCTGGACGAGTGGGTCGCCGAGGGCCACGCGGACCCGGCCCGTCTCTACTCGCTGCGCCGGCTGCTGGCCACGCGGGAGCGCAAGGAAGGCGACTGACCACCGCGGTGTTTGTCCTGGCCGGCGTTCGGTAAGTGCATAATCGCACCTGGACTTACGGGAGGACGGCACATGGCGTGGCTGCTGGTGATCGTGGCCGGGATTCTGGAGACCGGCTTCGCCGTGTGCCTCAAGCTCTCCCACGGCTTCACCCGCCTCTGGCCGACGATCGCGTTCGCGTCCTTCGCCCTGGGCAGCTTCGGCCTCCTGACCCTCTCCCTCAGGAAGCTGGACGTGGGCCCGGCGTACGCGGTGTGGACAGGCATCGGGGCGGCCGGCACGGCGATCTACGGCATGATCTTCCTGGGCGACCTGGTATCCACCCTGAAGATCGTCTCCATCAGCCTGGTCATCATCGGCGTGATCGGCCTCCAGCTCTCGGGCTCGAGCCACTAGTCACACCCGGCCCCTCTCACACCGGCTGCCGCTGCAACACCCCCCGCACCAACTCCGCCAATCCGCCCTCCCCCGGCGGCGCGGCCACACACGACAGCGCAAGCCGGACGACGAGTTCACAGGACCGGACCAGCTCACCGTTCCCCTTCACCGTTCCCGGCCCGGACAGCACCGCCACCGCGCGATCCCGCACGATCTGCACGAATTCCCCGGGCGAGGGCAACGGCCCATCCGCCCGCCGCTGCGCCGGCACCGGGGAGGACGACGGAACCGCGGTCAGCGTCGGCGACGGCAGCCGCTCGCTCCAGCATCCGGTGAGCATCGCCCGTACCAGCACGTTCTCACGAGCCGCCACCGCCATCCACTCGGCCGTCGCCGTCAGGCGTTCCCGCACCTCGGTATGGCTGCCTAGCGCCCGTTCGACCCCCGCCAGATACCCGTCGGCCTCCCGACGCACCAGCGCCCTCGCCAGGCCTTCCTTGCTGCCGAACTCGTTGTACAGCGTCTGCCGGGACACCCCGGCCGCCGCGGCCACGTCGACCATCCGCACCGCGGCCCACGGTCGGCGGGCCAGCGCCGTGAACGCGGCGTCCAGCAGGGATTCCCGGGCTGCAGGCATCATCGCCTCCTGGGGCGAGCGAGTCTGCGCCCAGATTTGACGCGCACGATCCCACTGTCAAGGGTTCGCGAAGGCACCGGGGGGCCCTTCGGCCAACGCACGCGGGCAGTGGATCCCGCACAGATCCTCGGGCATCCCCCGTATGCGCCTCATCCCTGTGTAGCCCCGCCCCCACCCCGGCAGATAGCGTTCGTCACATGCCGGACTACCACGATGACCTGCGGCTCGCCCACGTGCTCGCGGACGCGGCCGACGCCGCCACCATGGCCCGCTTCAAGGCCCTCGACCTCAAGGTCGAGACCAAGCCGGACATGACCCCGGTGAGCGAGGCGGACAAGTCCGCCGAGGAGCTGGTCCGCGGCCAGTTGCAGCGCGCCCGCCCACGGGACGCGATCCTCGGCGAGGAGTACGGCATCGAGGGCACCGGCCCGCGCCGCTGGGTGATCGACCCGATCGACGGCACCAAGAACTACGTACGCGGCGTCCCTGTCTGGGCGACCCTGATCTCCCTAATGGAGGCGGCCGAGGGCGGCTACCGGCCGGTCGTCGGCGTGGTCTCCGCGCCCGCGCTGGGCCGCCGCTGGTGGGCGGCGCAGGGGCACGGCGCCTACACCGGCCGCAGCCTCACCTCGGCCACCCGCCTGCACGTCTCCAAGGTCTCGAAACTGGCCGACGCCTCCTTCGCGTACTCCTCGCTGAGCGGCTGGGAGGAGCGCGGCCAGCTGAACGGCTTCCTGGACCTCACCCGCGAGGTGTGGCGCACGCGCGCGTACGGCGACTTCTGGCCGTACATGATGGTCGCCGAGGGGTCGGTGGACATCTGTGCCGAGCCGGAGCTGTCCCTGTGGGACATGGCGGCCACCGCGATCGTGGTGACGGAGGCCGGCGGCACCTTCACCGGCCTGGACGGGCGCCCCGGCCCGCACAGCGGCAACGCGGCCGCCTCCAACGGTCTGCTCCACGACGAGCTGCTGTCCTACCTCACCCAGCGTTACTGAAACAGCCTTCTGAGGCAGAACAGCGCAGTCTTCTACAGCACATATGAGCGCGTGCGCCCTCAATTGACTGCCTGCACCCCCTTGTTGACCCCTGCTTTACCTGCCACCCTGTGAGAACCCCCACATTGTGCATTTGTGAATCGCTGAACTATCTCCGCGGTTCTCTAGGAGGTGGCACCTTTCATGCTCGTCCGTGACGCCATGAGCACGGTGGTCCTCACCGTCGGCCCAGCCCACACACTCCGCCAGGCAGCCGCCCTGATGTCCGCGCGTCGCGTGGGCGCGGCGATCGTCCACGACCCGGACGCCGGCGGCATCGGCATCCTCACCGAACGCGACATCCTGAACTCCGTCGGCCTGGGTCAGAACCCGGACACGGAGCCCATCCACGCCCACACCACCAACGACGTCGTGTTCGCCGCCCCGACCTGGACCCTGGAGGAGGCGGCCCGGGCGATGGCCCATGGCGGCTTCCGCCATCTGATCGTCCTCGACGGCGGTGAGCCGGCCGGCATCGTCTCGGTCCGCGACATCATCCGCTGCTGGGTCGGGGCACGCGCACCGCAACCCGTCTAGCACCCCCGACCGGCACGCCGAACGGGCCGGACTCCGACCTCCGGGGATCCGGCCCGCGCGTGTTGGACTTAGTCCAAGTCAAGTAGAGTTCCAAAGTCACACCTGTTCGGAAAATGGTCGGCCTGCTGTTAGGCTGGTGTCTATGAGTGACCTTCTGGAACGGCTGCGTGGACGCGGATGGCGGATGACCTCGCAGCGACGTGTCGTGGCCGAGGTCCTCGACGGCGAGCACGTCCATCTGACGGCCGACGAGGTCCACGCCAGGGCTGTCGCCAAGCTGCCGGAGATCTCCCGGGCGACCGTCTACAACACGCTGGGTGAGCTGGTCTCGCTCGGCGAGGTCCTCGAGGTCTCGACAGACAAGCGCGCCAAGCGGTACGACCCGAACGCGCACCGCCCCCACCACCACCTGGTCTGCGCCCGTTGCGGCTCGATCCGCGACGTCCACCCCACCGGCAACCCGCTGGCCGACCTCCCCTCCTCGGAGCGCTTCGGCTTCACGGTCTCCGACGTCGAGGTGACGTACCGAGGCCTGTGCCCGGACTGCGCGACGGCCGCCTGACGACCATTCCCGAAAGGCCCCGGCACCCTTGTGGCGCCGGGGCTTTCGTGGCAACTGGGCTCGACGCCCTTACGCAGCCGTGCCCGTGCCCATGCAAACACCGAGGGCCGGAATCCATTTCTGGATTCCGGCCCTCGGCCTTCAGTAGCGGGGACAGGATTTGAACCTGCGACCTCTGGGTTATGAGCCCAGCGAGCTACCGAGCTGCTCCACCCCGCGTCGATGAACAGAACATTACGTGAGGGACGGCAGCAGAAGCAAATCCATTGCTGTCAGCCCGCCTGACCTGCGGAAAGACTCAGGCTCAGGCCGACAGCTCCTCGCGCAGGGCGTCCCGCAGCCGACCCGCCCGCTCGGTCACCTCGGCCGGCCCCAGCGCCACCGCCCGGTCGGCCCACCGCTGCCCCTCCGCCAGCTCGCCACGACGCGCGTAGACCAGGGCCAGCCGCAACGCCGCCCGCCCGTGCCCCGCGTCGGCGGCCCGCTGCCACCACACGGCGGCCTCCGGCTCGCTTCCCTCCCGGGCCAGCAACAGCCCCAGGTTGAACGCCCCGTTCCGCGACCCGGCCTCGGCCGCGACCCGGTACCACCGCGCCGCCTCCACCACGTCCCCGCGGGCCGCGGCGAGCATCCCGACGCGCACCTGGGCACGCCGGTGTCCCTGCGAGGCGGCCCGCTCGTACCACTCCTCGCACTCGGTCTTGGTGTGCAGCGAGGACTCACCGAGCTCGTGCTCGGACACCGCCGGCCGGCGTGCGTCGAGCACGGCGGCGAGCCGGTAGGCGGCCTCGGCACTCCCGCCGCCCGCGGCGCACCGCAGATGCCGCTCGGCGGTGGCCTCGTCACCCTCCCGCAGCCGGGCGATGCCGACCTGGAGTGCCGCCTCCGTGTGCCCGGCGGCGGCCGCCTGCTCGTAGCAGCGCAGCGCGACACGGTCCTCACCGCGCCCGGCGTAGAGGATCCCGAGGTTGAACGCGGCGTCCACGCTGCCGGCCTCGGCGGCCTTGGAGAACCACGGTTCGGCGCCGGCCGTGTCGCCGCCCTGGAGCAGCAGGATGGCGAGGGCGTTGGCCGCCTCCCGGTGCCCCGCGTAGGCCGCCCGCCGGTACCACTGCTCGGCCTGCGCGGTCCGCCCCTGCTCGGCGCAGAGCAGCCCGAGGTTGTACGCCCCGTTGTCGTCGCCCGCGTCCATCGCCGCCCGGTACCAGCGCTCGGCGGTCTGTGTCTCGCCGCGCTCGGCGTGCAGCGCGCCGAGTGCGTTGGCCGCGTTGCCGTCGCCGTCCTGCGCGGCTCGCAGCCACCACACGGCGGCGCTCTCCGTGTCCCCGGCGTCGCGCAGCAGGAAGCCGAGCGCACAGGCGGCCCGGGCCTCGCCGTCCTTGGCGGAGGTCAGGTACCAGCGCCCGGCCTCCTTGAGTTGGCCGCGCTTCTCCAGGATCGCCCCGAGGTGCAGCGCGGCCCGTCGGTGGCCGCGTGCGGCCGCCTGCCGGTACCACTGCTCGGCCTCTTCGACCTCCGGAGCCCCGGCGGCGGCCTCCGTACCGACACCGTTGTCACCCCCGGTCTCGCCCTCGCCCGCGACCGCTCTGCGGTCGAGCGCGCGCGCCAGTCGGTACGCGGCCTCCCGGTGCCCGCGCTCGGCGGCGGCCCGCATCCACTGGCCGGCGTCCGCGTCCCCCCGGTGCTCCAGCAGGTCGGCCAGCGCGTAGGCGCCGAGAGCGTGGCCCTGCTCGGCGGACTGGCGCAGCCAGTACTCGGCGGCGGGTTCGTCCCCGCGCTCCCGGTGGTGCCGGCCCAGCGCGTGAGCCGCGGCCGCGGAGCCGGCGACCGCGGCGATCCGCCACCATCCGGCGGCCTCCTCGGGGTAGCCGCGCTGGTGCAGCAGGACGCCGAGGTTGTTGGCGGCGGCACGGTCACCGGCGGCGGTGGCGGCACGCAACTGGGGTTCGGCTCCGTCGAGGTCGCCACGGCGCAGCAGCATGGCGCCGAGGACACTCATCGACTCGACGTCACCGGCCTCGGCGTGGAGCCGGCGGCGTGCCTCCTCAGCGGCCTCAGCGGCCTCGTCGCGGGTTGGCTCCTCGCCCGAAGGCTGCACAAATCGCCCTGTCTCGAACAGAGTTGCCTTGTCCCCCATAACGTCCATCGTCGCACCACCTGCAACCTGGGTACATCCGGTATAGCGCAACCCGTGAGGTCACTTCAGCGTTTTGTCGACATGCCCACAGAACGACAAGTCAAACACATCTCCGCCAACTCCCCACAGCGGCACGGCTACCTCACGCATCGGTACATGCGTTCGCCGCCCGTCCGGACACCACGAAGGCCCGGATCCTCTTGGATCCGGGCCTTCGACTTCAGTAGCGGGGACAGGATTTGAACCTGCGACCTCTGGGTTATGAGCCCAGCGAGCTACCGAGCTGCTCCACCCCGCGCCGTTGTGTTCAAACCGTACCACGGCGCGGGGCGGGCGTGATCACCCGCTCGGGCTGGGACTGCTGCTCGCGCTGGGACTCACACTGGCACCGGGGCTCGGACTGCTGCTCGGCGATGCGCCCCCACCGGTCTTGTCGGCCTTGGACTGCGCCTTCTCGGCCCGGCTCAGCGCGTCCTGCAGCTCGTCCTGCGCCTTGCCGTACGCCGTCCAGTCACCCTTCTTCAGGGCTTCCTGTCCCGCCTCGAAGGCCTTCTGGGCGTCGTTCAGCGCCTCCTGGACCGTCGGATTACCGGACGTCGGCGGTGTGGTCGTCCCGGTGTCCGAGGATCCGGTGTCCGAGGACCCCGTGCCCGAACCGTTCGAGCCGAACACCTTGTTGAGCGCCTCGTCGAGGGTGTTCTCGAAGGCGGTCTTGCCCTCGTAGGTCACCAACACCTTGCGCAGCAGTGGGTACTTGACGCCGGCACCGCGTACGTAGACGGGCTCCGCGTACAGCAGGCCCCCGTCCAGTGGCACGGTCAGCAGATTGCCGTACTCCACCTCGGAGTCGCCGCCCTTGAGGAGTTTGATCGCGGCGGCGATGTCCTGTTCGGAGTTGAACTTGCTCTGGACCTGCTTGGGGCCGTCGACGGTCGTACTGGTCGGCAGTTTCAGGATTCTGATCTTGCCGTAGTCCTTCGAACCGGCCTCGGAGTCGACCGACATGAACGCGCTGAGGTTGTCCCGGCCGTTGGGCGTGAACGTCGTCGACAGCGAGAACGCCTGCTGACTCTGGTCGGGCATCTTCATGCTCAGGTAGTACGGCGGCACCGCGTTGCCCGACTTGTTGCTCGGGTCGTCGGGCACCTGCCACACCTCGCTGCCGGTCAGGAACGTCTGGGCGTCCGTCACGTGGTAGC
Source organism: Streptomyces sp. NPDC096040 (assembly GCF_040303265.1). Taxonomy (NCBI): domain Bacteria; kingdom Bacillati; phylum Actinomycetota; class Actinomycetes; order Kitasatosporales; family Streptomycetaceae; genus Streptomyces; species Streptomyces sp. NPDC096040. The sequence goes on along the minus strand of NZ_JBEOTA010000004.1, from coordinate 311,640 downwards.
GGGTGAGCAGCTCGCGCTGGACCTTGAACAGGTCCTGGGGATAACGGAGATGGCCCATCAGGTCCGACGAGATGGCCGACTTCGGCTGCACCGTACCGGGGAAGGCCTTCATCCAGGTCTTCAGCACCGGGTCCCCGGTGTCCCACTGATAGAGCTTGACCTCGCCGGTGTACGCGTCGACGGTCGCCTTCACCGAGTTGCGGATGTAGTTGACCTGGTCCTGCTGGGCCACCACCGCACGCGAGTTGTTGGTCGCGGTCAGCGAGTCGGCCGTCGTGTCACCGAGGGTCGTACGGGAGGCGTACGGATAGCCGTTGGTCGTCGTGTACGCGTCTACGATCCACTGGATACGGCCCTGGACGACCGCCGGATAGGCGTCGCCGTCGATGGTCAGCCAGGGGGCGACCGCCTCGACGCGCTCCTTGGGTGTGCGGTTGTACAGGATCCGCGAGCCCTTGCCGATCGCACCGGAGTAGAGGATCTGCGGTTCGTTGAACGCGACCGCATACGCGGCCCGGTTGATCGGGCTGGAGAGGCTGACCCCGCTCTTGCCCTCGTAGCTGGTGGTCTTCTCACCGTTGTCGTCGGAGTAGTCGATCTCCTTCTGGGGACCGCCGACGATCGAGTAGGTGTTGGTCTTCTCGCCGTAGTAGACCCGCTGCTGGTACGTCCCCAGGTCACCCGTGGACGGCAGGTCGGACTCGGTGAAGACCGGCTGCCCCTGGTTGTCGGCCTCGGTGCCCTTGGCGGCGACCACGCCGTAGCCGTGGGTGTAGCGGAAGTGGTCGTTGATCCAGTTGTTCTTCGGGATGCCGGCGAGGTTCAGCTCACGCAGTCCGATGACGGTGTCCTGGATCTTGCCGTCCTTGGTGTAGCGGTCCACGTCCAGATTGGTCGGGAACGCGTAGTAGTTACGCATCTGCTGGAGCTGCTGGAACGTGGGCGAGACGATGTTCGGGTCCATGATCCGGATGCTCGCCGTGGCGTCGACGTCGTCGCGGAGCTTGGTCTTGTCCGGGGTGGTGCTCTTGCCCGTGTACTCGGTGACCTTGGTGTCGTCGATGCCGTACGCCTCGCGGGTCGCCTTGAGGTTCTTCTGGACGTACGGGGCTTCCTTGGCCTGCTCGTTGGGCTGGACCTGGAACTTCTGGACGATCGCCGGATACAGACCGCCGATGAGGATCGCCGACAGGACCATCAGGCCGAAGCCGATGACGGGCAGCTGCCAGGTGCGCCGCCACAGGGTGGCGAAGAACAGCAGCGCGCAGATGACGGCGATGCAGAACAGGATCGTCTTCGCCGGCAGATACGCGTTCGCGTCGACGTACCTGAGGCCCGTCCAGTTGCCGGTGGCCTTGAAGTCGCTGGACTTGACGGCCAGTCCGTAGCGGTCGAGCCAGTAGGCGACCGCCTTGAGGGCGACGAAGAAGCCGAGCAGCACCGAGAGGTGCCCGGTAGCCGCACCCGTGGCACGCGCGCCGGGGCTGGTGACCCGCAGCCCGCCGTACAGGTAGTGGGTGAGCGCGGCGGCGATCAGGGAGAGGATCGCGGTGGCGAAGCCGAAGCCCAACAGGAACCGGTACCAGGGCAGGTCGAAGGTGTAGAAGGAGATGTCGAGGTGGAACTGCGGGTCCTTCTGGTGGAAGGGCACGCCGTTGACCCACATCAGCCAGGTCCGCCACTGGCCGGCCGCGGAGGCACCGGCGATCAGCCCGACCAGCGCGGTGACCGCGAGCAGCAGCCACTTCTTGTACGGCGCGATGCCCATCCGGTAGCGGTCCAGGCTCTGTTGCTCCATGGACATGGCGCTCAGCGGCGGGCGCAACCGGTGCGCGAGCCAGATGTTGAAGCCCACCGCGGCCGCCATCAGCAGGCCGAAGACGAAGAACAGCCCGATCTTCGTCCACAGGGTGGTGGTGAACACCGAGGAGTAGTGCACCGACCGGTACCAGAGCCAGTCCGTCCAGAAGCCCGCGAACATGGTGAACGCCATGCCGAGTACGGCGAGCACGCCCAGTGTCATGAGCAGGGTCCGGACACGCCGCGACGGGCGGCCCGCTCTGATCCTCGGCCCCGTCGGGCCTCCGCCGCGGTCCGGCATCTGGAAAGCCAAGGTGCGCACCTCGAAGTTCGCTGTTGATCCGCTTCTGAATCCGTCAGACCCTCGTGATCGGGGGCCTTTCGTGGCCCCCCGTGATCGTGGGGCCCCACCTATGCAACTTACTCACGGTTTACTCGGTTCCCGATTCCGGCCATGAACGAGGCAGGATTGTGACCATGTCCAACACTCCCATGGCAGCCAACCCGCTCACCCGGGCCGTCCTCGAGATCGACGAGTACGCCTCCGGCCTCGGCTGGGACCAGCCCGCTCGCCTCTTCGCCCTTGTCGACACCGCACGGCTGCGCACCCAGGAACCGGCTCTCGCCGCCCAGCTCGGTCTGCAGGAGGAGTCCGTGACCACCGGTCTCACCCCGATCGAGCAGGACGAAGTGCCAACGGACAAAGCGCTGGATGAGTTCCTCGGCACCATCGCCTGGCCGGACGCCGTGGTCGGCTGCGCGCTCACGGTGGAGCGGCTGATGCTGCCGCCGTCCGCCGAGTCCCAGGTCCCGGAGGGGCTGAGCGAGGCCAACCTGGCCAAGTGGGTGGCACAGCACCCCGACCGCCAGGAGGTCCGGATGACGGTCGGCGTGCTGCGGGACGGCAGCCGCGACTCGGCGGTGCGGCTGCGCGAGAAGGACTCGCCTACGGAGGTCCTCACCGGTCCCGACCTGGTCCCGGGGCTGGCGGAGGCCCTGAAGGCGACGTTCGCGGACTGAGACACGCGCACACGGCTCGCACACGGCACCGGGGCGCCCCTCGTCAGGAAGGGCGCCCCCGGTCTTTTGGGTCCGCTACGGGGCCTCTCAGGTTCTCTACGGGTCGTCAGCTCTTGGTGCTGCACTTCGGCAGGGCGCCGGTGTCTCCGTCGCGGATGTCCTTGAGGGCGCCGAGGGCGTCGTCGATCGTCTTGACCTTGACCAGGGTGAGCCCGCTCGGGGTGTCCTTGGCCGCTTCGGCGCAGTTGTCGGCCGGGGTCAGGAAGTACTGGGCGCCCTTGCTGCGCGCGCCGATGGTCTTCATCGAGATGCCGCCGATCGGGCCGACCGTGCCGTCGTCCTCGATCGTGCCGGTGCCGGCGACGAACTTGCCGCCGGTGAGGCTGCCCGGGGTGAGCTTGTCGTAGATGCCGAGCGCGAACATGAGCCCCGCGCTCGGTCCGCCGACGTCGGCGAGCTTGATGTCGATGGAGAACGGGAACGTGTGATCGGTCCCGGCGGAGATCCCGACGATGGCGCGCTTCGTACCGCCGTCGTCGGAGCTGGTCGTGGTGACGGTGACCTTCTCGGTCTTGGTGGCCGTCTTGTTCGCCTTCTCGGCGGCGGCCTGCTCCTTGGCGGGCACGACCGTGAAGACGACGTCCTCGCCGGGCTTGTGCTTGGTCACCAGCGTGGCGACGTCGGCCGGCTGCTTGACCGCCGTACCGTCGACGGCCTTGATCACGTCACCGGCGTGCAGCTTGCCCTCGGACGGCGAGCCCTTGAGAACCGTGGAGACGATGATCCAGGACTTCACCGGGACGCCCAGCTCCTTCAGCGCGGCGACCTTCGCGCTCTCCTGGGACTGGCTGAACTCCTCGGCGTTCTCCTGGGTGGACTGCTGCTCGGTCTTGCCGTCCGGGTAGAGCGTGTCGTGCGGCACGACCCTGTTGTCGTGCGAAAGCCATCCGTAGACGGCCTCGACGAGGTTCATCCTGTAGTCGGCGCTGGTGACCCGGACGGTCGTCATGTTCAGGTGTCCGGAGGTCGCGTAGGTCTTGTGACCGGAGATCTGCAGCACCGGCTCGCCGCCGTGGTCCCCGAGCGTGTTGACGGTCGGGCCCGGGGACATCTCCGAGTACGGCACGTTGATGAGCACTCCGGCGCACAGGAGCGCGATCAGCATCAGGGTGGAGGCGAGCATCGTCGCGGTGCGGCGTGGCATGCAAAGACAGTACGGGACGTGTCTGTCAGCGCACCGTCAGGGCCACCCGTCACAGGGGTCTCAGCTGCCGGAGTGGGGCTTCTCCATGGCCTCGCGGAAGCGCGCGTACCCGTCGAGTTCGGGCCCGTCGCTCCGGGCTCTCCTGGTCCGATTGGCCCAGCTGCCCCACAGACCGGCAGCGACCGCGGCCACGAGCGGAATCAGCAACCAGACAAGCGCCCCCATGCCGACCTCCCAACCCCATGAGCGTCCGCGACTGACTGATCAGCAGATTAATCATCCGCACTGACAACGCTCACGCGGGGGGTTCGGTTACGCAACCGGAAACCGGACAGGGGCCTTCAGCAGGCCCCGACCCATTCCTCCGTCCCATCCGAGAACTTCTGGTGCTTCCAGATGGGCACCTCGTGCTTGAGATCGTCGATCAGCTTCCGACAGGCTTCAAAGGCGTCCCCGCGATGCGCACACGACACGCCGACGACCACGGCGAGATCACCCACCCGCAGGTCCCCCACCCGGTGCACCGCGGCCAGCGCCCGCACCGGGTACTCGGCGACGACCTTCTCCGCGATCCGCCGCATCTCGCTCTCGGCACTGGGATGGCACGAATAGCCGAGCGCGTCCACGTCGGCGCCCTCGTCGTGGTTCCGCACGGTCCCCACGAACAGCGCGATCCCACCGGCCGCGTCGTCCCCCACGGCCGCGAAGACCTCGTCGACGGAGAGCGCACTCTCCCGGATCCCGATCAGCTTGACGGGATCCTCGGCACCCAGCTCACCGGGATGATCGTTCACAGCAGCCATACCTCCATCGTGCCGCACGCCCGGGACCAGAGGGAATACGCCCAACACCCGGCACGCGCGCGTGCGCGTTTGGAGACTCCTCCTACTCCCGGCTCGCGATCGCCGGTCCCGGCCCGGGGCCGCTGCCTCCGGTCCGTGGTCAGATCCGCCGCCGGGCCTTCCGTGCCCGCCGTACCACCGCCGCCGCGCCCAGCAGCGCGACCGTCGCACCCGCCGCACCCGCGGCCGTCGCGTCCCTACGGCCGAGCCGCCGTCCGACCACGGTGTGCCGCCCGGACACCTCCTCCAGCAGCTCGGCGAGGACCTCCTCGTTCGTCCACCCCGGCCGCCACCCGGCGTCGTGCAGCCGGCTCCCGCTCACCACCCACGGATACATGGTGTAGGCGAGATCCCCGGCAGGTGACGGCGTCAGCCCGATCCGGTGCAGCCGGGCCGCGGCGCCGAGCGCCACCGCCGACGGCAGCTCCATCCGCCGGATCCCGCTGAGCTCCTCGACCTCCTCCTGCTCCAGCCATCCGTCGCACCCGACGGCGAGTTCCCCGTCGACGTGCTCCAGCACGGCGTACTCCAGCGCGCTGCACAGGTCCTCGACATGGCAGAACTGCCAGGCGGGCCGCGACCCGGCGACGACAAGCAGACGGGGCGACTCGAAATACCTGGTCAGCGCGGTGTCGGTGCCTCCGACGAGCACCGCGGGGCGCACGACGGTGACATTGAGCCCGGGGTGCGCGCGGGGCGCCCGGCGCGCGAGCCGCTCGATCTCCAGCAGGTCCCCCACGCCCGTGGCCTCCGCCGTGGCGCGCAACTCCGCGTCCTCGGACAACGGCAGCTCGTTCTCCGGAAGCGCGCCGTAGACCATCGCGGAGGTGCACAGCACCACGCGGTGCACCCCGGCCGCGGCCGCCGCGGTCAGCACGGTCTGCGTCCCGCGCACGTTGTAGGCCGTACGGGCGACCGGATCGGTCTCCAGATCCAGGTCGAGCGCGAGATGCACCACCACGTCGGCCCCGCGGAGCTTGTCCGCGATGGCCGGATCCCGTACGTCGAGGATGTGCCACTGGGCGTCCGCGCACTCCCCGCGCCGCTCGTCGATGGCGATGACCTGCTTGATCTCCTCGGACGCGGCCAGCCGCTCGGTGAGCAGCGCGCCGACCCCGGTCGCGGCGCCGGTGACGGCGACGACGGGCCCGCGCACGGCGGCAGGGGTTGACGGGTTTCGCGCTGCGCGAACCTGCGGATCTGGGGAACTCACCGGGCGTCTCCAGCGGTTGTCTTCAGTACGAGCGTGAGTGACGCGTACGTACCAGGTGGCATCCATCCTGCCGCAGGCCGACTGTCGGCGAAGCACCGAGGCCCGATCGGGTCGGGGTGTCTACGCTGGGTGGTGTTGTCGGGCAGCCGCGCCGCCGGAGAGAACCGGTGGCCTTACCAGCCGAGGATTCCCGTGAGTGACACCCCATTCGGTTTCGGCCTTCCGCCGGAGGAGCCGGAAGACGGCGACGAGGGCAAGGAGAAGGACCAGCAGAGCGGTGGTGGGCAGGGACCGGCCAACCCGTTCGGTTTCGGCACGCCCGGGTTCGGCGGCCCCGGCGCCGACAATCCGTTCGCTGCCATGTTCGGTTCGCTGAACCCCACCGACCTGGGCGCGGCCTTCCAGCAGCTGGGTCAGATGCTCTCGTACGAGGGCGGCCCGGTGAACTGGGACATGGCCAAGCAGATCGCCCGCCAGACGGTCTCCCAGGGCACCTCGGACGGCGTCAAGGACGCGAGCGTGGGCCCCTCCGACCGCACGGCGGTCGAGGAGGCGGTGCGCCTGGCCGACCTGTGGCTGGACGACGCGACGTCGCTGCCGTCCGGTTCCGGCTCGGCCGTGGCGTGGTCGCGCGCGGAGTGGGTCGAGGCGACGCTGCCCGCCTGGCAGGAGCTGGTCGACCCGGTCGCCGAGCGGGTCGGCGCCGCGATGGGCGATGTCCTGCCGGAGGAGATGCAGGCCATGGCGGGCCCGCTGATCGGCATGATGCGCTCGATGGGCGGCGCCATGTTCGGCACGCAGATCGGACAGGCCGTCGGTGTGCTCGCGGGCGAGGTCGTCGGCTCGACCGACATCGGTCTGCCGCTCGGCCCGGTCGGCCGGGCCGCGCTGCTGCCGGTGAACATCGAGGCGTTCGGCAAGGACCTCGGTGTGCCGAAGGAGGAGGTGCGGCTGTATCTGGCGCTGCGCGAGGCGGCCCACCAGCGCCTGTTCGCGCATGTGCCGTGGCTGCGCTCGCACCTGTTCGGCGCGGTCGACGGGTACGCGCGCGGGATCAAGGTCGACACGGCCAAGCTGGAGGACGTGGTCGGCCAGTTCGACCCGCAGAACCCCGAGCAGCTTCAGGACGCCCTCCAGCAGGGCATGTTCCAGCCCGAGGACACACCGGAGCAGAAGGCGGCCCTGGCCCGTCTGGAGACCGCGCTGGCCCTCGTCGAGGGCTGGGTCGACGCGGTGGTCCACGCGGCGGCGAAGCCGCGCCTGTCGTCCGCCGACGCGCTGCGCGAGACCCTGCGCCGCCGCCGCGCCACGGGCGGCCCCGCGGAGCAGACGTTCGCCACGCTGATCGGCCTGGAGCTGCGCCCGCGCCGACTGCGCGACGCCTCCCGTCTGTGGGCCTCGCTCACCGACGCGCGCGGTGCCGACGGCCGGGACGCCCTGTGGGCACACCCGGACATGCTGCCGACGGCGAGCGACCTGGACGACCCGGACGGCTTCGTCCACCGCGAGCAGCTGGACTTCTCCGAGCTGGACAAGATGCTCGGCGAGGCGGCCCAGAAGCCCGACCTGCGCAAGAAGGACGACCAGGAAAAGGGCGACGACACCGAGTGAGCCTGTACGACGACACGGTCCTCGTCCTCAAGGGGTACGAGGGCCAGGAAGAGCTGCGCCAGGCCTACCTGGACCATCTCGCGGCGCACCCCGACGGCATGTGGAAGGCGTGTCACGCGGGGCATGTCACGGCGAGCGCGCTGGTCGTCGACGCCGAGCACGGTCGGGTGCTGCTGACACTGCACCGGAAGCTGCGGATGTGGCTGCAGATGGGCGGCCACTGCGAGCCGGGCGACGCCACGCCGGCCGCGGCGGCCCTGCGGGAGGCGACCGAGGAGTCCGGGATCCCCGGGCTGACGCTGCTGCCGGGCGGCCCGGTCCGACTGGACCGGCACCCGATCCCGGCGCCGTGCCACTGGCACTTCGACATCCAGTACGCGGCCGTGGCCCCGCGGGGCGCCGCCCATGCGATCAGCGACGAGTCCCTGGACCTGCGCTGGTTCGCCTACGAGGGGGTCGCGGAGGTCGCCGACGACTCGGTCGTACGACTGCTGGAAGCGACCCGCGCCCGGCTGTGATCCCCACGTGCACGTAAGGGGCGCCCGCCACTGCGTGCACCCCTTACTTTGCGGGTCTTCCCGGCCCGTCAGCTCCAGACGTTCCCCTGGTTCGTCCCGCGCGCGCCCTGCTGGCCCATCCCGAACTGCGCGGCGAGGCCCTGGCCGATCTGGGCGTTCTGCGGCGGGAGCAGTTCACTCGGCTGGACCAACGCGAAGCCACTTCCCATGAAGCTGAGCTCCCAGCCCTCTCCGGTGTTGCCGCGACGCCGCCACACGCCCGAGGAATGCGTCTGGGCCTGCATCTGGACGCGCAGCCCGGTGGACCAGGCGACGATCGCGTCGGCATCGCAGTTGACGTACTTGTCGGGCGTGACCTGCATCAGCAGCGGCGCGCCCGAGGTCATCAGGGCGACCTTGCCGCGGCCGGTGATGTTGAGCTGGTACTTCCCGGACCCGGAGATGCCGTAGAGGCTGTCGACGGCGACCACCTCGTAGTGCAGCGAGGAGTCCATGGCGAGGACGTAGCCGCTGTCCACGGTCAGGCCGTCCTGTTCGACGTCCAGGACGTGGACGTGCTGGGCGAGGTTGGCGAAGTAGACCGTGCCCTGCCCGTGGCAGCGCATCAGGTCCAGGCCCTCGCCGGTGTACGCACGCGCGCGTGACTGCTGGTTGCTCGTGTACTCGGCGTCGAACTCGACGAGCCCCTGGTAGGCGACCATCGTGCCCTTGCGGGCGAGGATGTCGTCGTGGCCCTCCAGGACGATCCGCAGCATCTCCTTGTTCTGCAGGCTGTAGCGGTCCTGGGCCTGGGAGTCGTTGTGCGCGAAAAGCGGGCTCTGCATGATTCTCTGACTCCCCCTCAGCCCCGGAAACGAAGGCGGTCGGTGCTGTCCTCGCTGGGCTGGACGACGACGATGCCCTGCCCGGAGAAGGCCATCTGGTAGGCCTCGCCGCTGCCCCGGCCGATCAGGGACTGCGCCTTGAAGCTGCGCTTGCCCTTCACCTTGAGGTTCGGCGACCAGGCGACCAGCGCGTCCGGGTCGACATACGTCTCGTCCTCGCCGCCACCGCAGTCGACGACGATCGGCTTGCCCCGGGAGGTCAGCGCGACCCAGCCCTGCCCGGAGATCTTGGTGTTCCACAGACCCTGCCCGGCGAACTTCGCCAGCCCCTTGACCCGCTCCACGCCCCAGGTCAGGTGCGCGTCGAAGGCGAGCAGGTTGGTGGCGTTGACGGAGATGCCGTCGCCGTTGAGGTTGATGACGACGACATCGGCGCCGTAGTCGGCGAGGTAGAGCAGTCCGTCGCCGGAGCACTTCATCAGGGGCGCGCCCTCGCCGGTCATCCAGTCACGGGCGATCTGGCGCACGGCCGGCGGGTTGGGCTCGTACTGCACGAAGCCCTCATAGGCGACCATCGACCCCACACGCGCGAGGAGGTCGTTCCCGGTCTGCATGGCGACCTTCAGCATGTGGTTGCCGTGGTTCTCCATGCGAGCGGTGACGGGTGCGGGGGCGTAGCCCGCGAGCGGCTGGTTCATGACGGGCTCCCTCAGACCTCGTACGGCTGGACGACGATGAAGTTGCCGGGGGCGCCCCGGAACTGCAGGTTGACGCTCTCGCCGGTGTCGCCCGGGTAGGCGTTGCGGCGCATCCGGACCTGGCTGGAGACGATCACCTGGGAGGCCGCCGACCAGGCGACCACCGCGTTGCAGTCGGCGAACGTCGTCGGCGTGACGGGCAGCACTACGGGCGTGCCGTGCGTCTTGACGACGATCGTGCCGGTGCCCTGGAACTGCATCGTGAACAGCGCGCCGCCGGGGATGCCGTGGCCCTCGATCCGGCGGACCTCGTACTGGAGGCTCTCGTCGAAGGCGAGGACGCTCTCCGCGGAGACACAGATCGCGTCGCCCTGGAGCTCGACGGGGTGCAGATGGGCGGAGTTCTCGGCGAGGAACACCTGGCCGTGGCCGGTGCAGCGCATCAGCTGCAGCTCCTGGCCGGTCGCGTTGCCCACGACCCGGCCCATGAACCCGGCGCCCTTGTAGCTGAAGTCGACCTTGCCCTGGTAGAGCACCATGCTGCCCTGCCGGGCCAGCACCGGCTGGCCGCCCATGCCGAGGTCGACCCGGACGAGCTTGCTGTTCTGCTGCGTCCAGCGCTGGCCGGTGGGCGTCTCCTTGAACTGCTGGAGCGCCGCACCGACTCCGGCACCGCCCTGGGGAGTTCCTTGGGGGACCCCGTAGGTCTGCCGGCCTGGGGCCTGCCCGAACGGCGGCTGCTGGCCGTAGCCCGGAGGCGGGGTCGGGGGCTGGGGTGCCTGGGGGTGTCCGGGCGGAGGGGCCGGGGCCTGCGGGGCCGCCGGGGGCTGACCGTAACCGGGCGGCATGGGCGCGCTCGGGGTCGGCCGGCCGTAGGGCGCGGGTGCCGGTGACGGCGGCGGCACGGTGCCGGGGGCGGGCGGGGCCAGCGAGGCGATGACGGTGGGCGCGCCGTGCACATTCGGAACCGGCGCGGGGCCGGGCGCCGGGGGCGGGGTGAAGCCCTGGGGCGCGGGCGCCGGGGCGGCCGGGGGCACGGGTGCCGGGGCGGCCGGGGCCGGGGCGGCGAACGCGGGCGGCGCGAATCCGGGCGCAGGGCCGGTCTGCGACTGCTGCGGCTCGGGCGCGGCGGGCGCCTCCTCCTCCATCACCTCGCCGCCGAAGTTCTTCAGCAGCGCATCCAGACCACCGTCGAAGCCCTGGCCGACGGCGGCGAAGCGCCACACGTCCTTCAGGTAGAAGTCGCCCAGCATCACGGCGCGTTCGGTGGAGAACTCCGAGCCGTTGAAGGAGTACCGGGCCACCTCCTCGCCGCCCGCGACGATCCGGATGTAACCGGGCGCGACCTGCGACATCTGCCCGGCGCCGTCGATGGTCGCCGTGAACGCCAGCTTCTGGATCCGCGGCGGAATCCGGTCCAGCGTGACCCGGAAGGACTCCGTGTCGCCCGCCTGCGCACCCAGCAGCTGGATGGACTCCTCTGGAGACTTCGGCTGGTTGAAGAAGACGAAGTACCGGTCGTCCGACAGCCGTTCGTCGGCGTCCAGGCCGAAGCAGCTGATGTCGAAGGTCAGTCCGGGCCCGGCGATCTGCACACCTACGTACAGATCCGTGCCCGCCGTCAGGTCACTGATCCTGGCCTTGTGGCCGCGTTGGAATTCCCTGGCCATGCGCTACGACCGTCCCCCATCCCGAATGTGACTGCGTCGCGCCAGGCTAACGGCTAACTCGGACATCGGAGGCAGTCGGTACAGACCCGGTACACAACCGCGCTCAGCAGACCCGAAGGGAGTGCCCGCAGGGCGTGTCACTCATCGCGCGCACCTGGCGCATGGGGCAGCCGCTCGGCGGCGACCACCCCTTCGAGGTAGCCCCGAGCGCGCTCGGTCCGCGGATACGCCTCCAGGAGCCGCCAGAAGTCGGGACCGTGCCCGGGCACCAGCAGATGCGCCAGTTCATGGCAGAGCACATAGTCGACGACGTACTCGGGCATGCCCTGGAGCCGGTGCGAGAGGCGGATGCTGCCCTCGGCGGGGGTGCAGGAACCCCAGCGGGTGTTCTGGTTGGTGACCCAGCGCACCGAGGCGGGGCGGGCCCGGCCGTCGAAGTACTGGGCCGACAGCCGCTCGGCGCGCTCCGCCAGTTCGGCGTCGCCCAGCACTCGCTTGCTCTCCTGGGCGGCGAGTTTGTTGAGCATGACGGTCACCCAGCGTTTCTCCTCCGCCTCGGACATCCGGGCGGGGATCAGCACGACGGTGCGATCGCCCTCGCGGTACGCGGAGACCGTCCGGCGGCGCCGGGCGCTCCTGCGAACCTCGATCGCGCTCACCCCCAAGCCGCTGGGCGGCTGGCTCGTCATGCTGCGCTGTGGCTTTCCGGCGCGGTGCAGTGGGTCGGCGGGCACGCCCCGACGTTACCCGCTGCACACGGGGGAAGTCCCGGGTCCGGGGCGGTTCGATGCCAAGCCCCCACCATGCGTCTGATTTGTACGACGAATACCCACCGCCTGTGGACAACTTTCGAAGTCCGTCGAGCGGGCCGGGCATGCTGGCAGTCGTCGGCGGAGCGTGACCGGCTCCACCGGCAGACGGGAACGTTCCATGACCTTTCGACAGCTACGGGGGCCTGTCATGCATCCGTTGGTGAAGCCCGCGCTCCGGCGCGGCTGGCGTGATCTCAACACCGTGCAGTTCGGGATGACCCCGGCACACGCGATGACAGTCGGGCCGATGGACACGGCGACGGGCAGCTTTCTGGACCTGCTCAACGGCACCCGGGGGCTCGCGCTGCTGCGTGCGGAAGGGCGGCGCATGGACCTGCCGGACGGGCATGTCGACGCGCTGGTGGAGCGGCTGTCGCGGGCCGGGCTTGTCGACGACGCGTGCGGCGGCGGGCCGGCGGTGGAGGCACTGCGCGCCAAGCAGGAGGTCATGGACCGGCTCGGTCCCGATCTCGCGTCGCTGTCCCTGATCACTCCGGAGCCGGGCGGCGCGATCGGCCGGCTGGCGGCCCGGCGTGCGCTGCGGGTGCAGGTGCGGGGCGCGGGCCGGGTCGGTGTCACGCTGGCCGCGCTGCTGTCGGGCGCGGGCGTCGGCGAGGTCGACGTGCGTGACGTGGGCCGCGTCCAGCCGTGGGACGTGGCGCCGGGCGGGCTGCCCGCGGAGGCGGTGGGCGAGCGGCGGGACGAGGCCGCGCGCAGGGTCGTCCGCCGGGCCGCTCCGGACCGCACGCCGCGCCGCCCGGATCCGGCCGCGGAAGAGCCCGGCCTCTCCCTGGTGATCATCGCCCCGCGCGACGACGTCCTGGTGTACGCCCCGGACGCGCGCGCCGCCGAGCCGCTCATGGCCTCCGGGACGCCTCACCTCTACACGGGGGTCGTGGAGGGCACCGGCGTCGTCGGTCCGCTCGTCCTGCCGGGCGGGACGGGCTGCGCCCGCTGTCTGCACGAGCATCGCTCCGACCGGGATCCGGCGTGGCCACGCTTGATCGCCCAGTGGCGGTCCGGGCAGGCCCGCCGAGTGGAGGCCTGCGATCTGACGCTGGCGACGGCCGTGGCCGGGCTGGCCGCCGCGCATGCCCTGGCCTTCCTCGACGGGGAGTCGCCGTCCGGTACGGGAGTGCGCTGGGAGGCTTCCGTGCCGGCTCTGCACTGGCATGCGCGTCCGGTCTGGCCGCATTCCGCATGCCCGTGCGGAGCGGCGGAGAAAGCTAAGGGGGAACACTCCTCAACCAATGAGGCTCGGCACGAGACAATGGTGGTGCAACGGCCGTCGGCGGAGCGACAAGAGCACACGGACGCCGCACGGCCGACTGGGACTTGGAGGGCGCATGTCTGATCTTCCCCGGAAGGCGGTCACCCGGACCGCCAAACTCGCCGCGCTCCCGCTCGGCTTCGCAGGCCGGGCGACCTGGGGTCTGGGCAAGCGCATCGTGGGTGAGTCCGCGGAGATCGTCGGGCGTGAGCTGCAACAGCGCACGGCGGAGCAACTCTTCAAAGTTCTGGGAGAGTTGAAAGGCGGGGCCATGAAGTTCGGGCAGGCCCTGTCCGTCTTCGAGTCCGCCCTCCCCGAGGAGATCGCCGGCCCCTACCGGGCGGCCCTCACCAGACTCCAGGACGCCGCGCCGCCGATGCCCACCCGCACCATGAACGCGGTGCTCGTCGAGCGCCTCGGCGAGGACTGGCGGGAGCTGTTCCTGGAGTTCGAGGAGAAACCCGCGGCGGCGGCCTCGATCGGCCAGGTGCACCGGGCGGTATGGCACGACGGCCGTGCGGTCGCGGTCAAGGTGCAGTATCCGGGAGCCGGCGAGGCCCTGCTGTCCGATCTTGGGCAACTGAGTCGTTTCGCGCGTCTGTTGGGTCCGCTGATCCCGGGCATGGACATCAAGCCACTGATCGCCGAGCTGCGCGACCGGGTCTCCGAGGAGCTGGACTACGCCCTGGAGGCGCAGGCCCAGACGGCGCACGCGGAGGAGTTCGCGGACGACCCCGATGTGGTGGTTCCCGCGGTGGTGTACCAGTGCGAGCAGGTCCTGGTCACGGAGTGGATCGACGGAATACCGCTCTCCGAGATCATCTCGGAGGGTACGCAGGAGCAGCGTGACCGCGCCGGTCAACTCCTGGCCCGGTTCCTGTTCTCGGGCCCGGCCCGTACCGGCCTGCTGCACGCCGACCCGCACCCGGGCAACTTCCGTCTGCTGCCCGGTGGGCCGGAGGACGAGGAGGAGTGGCTCCTGGGCGTGCTGGACTTCGGCACGGTCGACCGCCTCGCGGGCGGCCTGCCCAGCCCGATCGGCGACTCCCTGCGGATGACGCTGGACGGTGATGCCGAGGCGGTCTACGAGCTGCTGTGCGCCGAGGGATTCGTCAAGGAATCCATAGAGCTGGACCCCGACGCCGTCCTGGACTACCTGCTGCCGATCATCGAACCGGCACGGGTCGACGAGTTCACCTTCACCCGCAACTGGATGCGCAGCCAGGCGGCCCGCATCGCCGACCCCCGCAACCCCGCCCACCAGCTGGGCAAACAGCTCAATCTGCCGCCTGCCTACCTGCTGATACACCGGGTGACCCTGAGCACCATCGGCGTGCTGTGTCAGCTGGGCGCGACGGTGCGGCTGCGGGAGGAACTGGAGGCGTGGCTGCCCGGTTTCGCGCCCGAAGAGACCGACGAAGTCGTGGCAGCCGAGGAGGCGGAGGTGGCCGTAGAAGCGCAGTAGGCGCGGTGACGGTGATCACCACCCGGACGAGTCGAGGCGGCCCTCGATCGCTCTGAGGTTCTCCCTGGAGCAGGCGTCGCAGAAGAACTGGCGGATGCCGTTCTCCACGGAGCAGGTCCAGGTGGTGGGCTGGAGGCCGTCGGCCGGGATGCCGCAGCGGGCGCACACAGGAGGGTGGGGCTCCGTGGCGGAGCAACCGTGATCACTGCCTCCGGGAAGACTCGTCACCCGGCGACGATAACGCCGCGGTGCACGGATCCGCGGGCGCAACGCACCGCGGGGGCCGGTCCGTTCGGCCGGACCGGCCCCCGCGTGAAGCTTTCGTCTCCCTCAGCCGGGAGGCCACCGCTTCAGGTGTTCGGGATCACTGCATGACGGCCATGGCGAGCGCACGGCGGGCGCGCATCGAGGCGCGCTCGGCCCGGCGCTGCATCCGGCGAGCGGCCGCCAGGCGCACGGCCCGGCGTTCCCGCTCGGCCTCGTGCAGTCGCTCGTGCATATGCGCACGAGCCAGGGCTTCTGGGATGAGTTGCATCTCGCGGGTCCTGTTCTGACGCGAGCCGGTGGTAGTACCGGCGGTGGTGAAGTCTGGGATCGCGGAGCCTGTGGGCTCGCTGGTGGACGGCTTCATCGGGGCCTGCTTCTTGGGGTCGTGCGTGAGGGGGCGGTCGATCGTTCCTTGGATGTTCATGCCGTGACCGGGTTCTTGCGCGGGCGGCCACGCGGCCGCTTCCGGGCGACGACGACACCCTGGACGAACAGCTCGCCACCCCAGACACCCCAGGGCTCACGCCGCTCCTTGGCACCGGCGAGGCAGGCCTCGATCAGCGGGCAGGTGCGGCAGAGGGACTTGGCGTACTCGACGTCCGCCGGCGACTCGGCGAAGAAGACCTCCGGGTCGTAGGAACGGCAGGGGACGGGCACGCCGAGGTTCTCGATGGCGTCGTCGAGCGCGGTGAGCGCGGTGAGCGGAGTCAAGGTGGAGTCCTCCGTGAGGCCGGGCGGGGGGATCGTTTCGGAAGGCGGTACGGACGGGGCGTGCGCTTCGAGTTGCACGGCTGTTCTTCCTCGTCTGGTCGTTCCGGTCCGGTTGGACCGGTTGGCGGCTGGTACCGGGTTCTGCTCTTGCCCCGAGGCCCCTTCGCCCGTCTGTCCCTGTGGTGGGGACAAACAGAAGGGCCGCGGATCCCGGATGGGGTTCCGCGGCCCTGAAGGCGCCGGCCTGATCGATCAGGCTGGATCACTCCAGGGTTCTGGCCCACGGAAGGCCCACATCAGGTGGTGCTGCGTCGTCTGCTTCCGGCTTCCGGCACCGGCTGCCATAAAGGCATAGGCCTTGGCCTGTGCCCCTACTGCTTCCAGTGCCTTGGTCGGTCGCTCATTGCGCTCACGAACGGGAAGGCCCGCGAGAGAAACGGAGGAGGACGCCGGACGCACGGCAGGAATGCCGGACAGACCGGTGCCCAGGTTCGAGACGCCGAGCATGCACACGGAGACGGCCGAGAGATCGGTCATTTTGGCCGCGCTGATGTTGGTCTTGATGCTGATCACTGGACTCGCCTCCTCTCGGCGCCTGGGGGACTGGGATGAGCCAGTCCGCTCGGATATGCAGGTACAACACGGAACTGGGCCTTCGAGAAGGCCGCCGCTTCCGTGCCTAGAACCTATGGGGATTGCCGGGGCATGCGCAAACTATTTTTTCGACGAGTTCGCATCAGTCCACCTCGGCTGCTCCCCCGGGCTGCTGGCCTGCGCAGATGGCCAGAACATCGGCGCCGTAACGGTTGAGCTTGCGAATGCCGACGCCGGGGATGCGGGCCAGCTCCCGGTCGTCGTCGGGCGCACTCTCGGCGATGGCCATCAGCGTCCTGTCGGTGAAGACGCAGAAGGCGGGCTGGCCGCTGAGCCGGGCCTGGTCCGCGCGCCACTCCCGCAGCCGCTCGTAGAGGCCCTCGTCCATGTCGGAGGGGCAGTTGTCGCAGCGCATCAGTTTCATCTCGCCGGCGTCGGTGAGTGTGCGTCCGCAGACCCGGCAGCGGGCGGGAGTGCGCTGAGTGCGCCGGGGTGCGGCCACGCGGCCGCCGGTGAAACCGCGTTCGACTCCGCCGGGGCCGGCGCCGGAGCCGCGCCCAACGGCGCCGGTGGAGCCGGGGCGCAGGCCGTCCAGGAAGTGGCTGGGCCTGCGGCTCGGGCGGCCGCCGGGGGTGCGGGAGAGGGACCAGGAGACATGGAGCCGTTCTCTGGCACGGGTCACACCGACATAGAGGAGACGGCGCTCCTCCTCGATCTGCTCGTCGGTCTTCGCATAGGTGATCGGCATCATGCCCTCGGCGACACCGACCAGGAAGACGACGTCCCACTCCAGGCCCTTCGCCGAGTGCAGGGAGGCGAGGGTGACGCCCTGGACGGTCGGGGCGTGCTGGGCGCCCGCACGCTCGTCGAGTTCCGTGACGAAGTCGGCGAGGGTGGCGGCGGGCCGGGCGGCGGCGACGTCGTGTGCCAGGTTGACCAGGGCGGCCAGTGACTCCCAGCGCTCCCGGACCGCGCCGGAGCCGGCCGGCGGCTCGGTGGTCCAGCCCTCCCCCGACAGGACAGCGCGCACCTGGGAGGGCAGGTCCACGGTGTCGTCGAGCAGCGCGTCGTTGCCGCCGAAGCGGGCCGCGGCACGCAGGGCTACGCCCGCCTTGCGCACCTCGGGCCGGTCGAAGAACCGCTCGGCACCGCGCAGTTGGTAGGGCACCCCGGCGTCGGCGAGGGCCTGCTCATAGGTCTCGGACTGGGAGTTGGTGCGGAACAGCACAGCGATCTCGGCGGCCGGGACCCCTGCGTCGACCAGCTCGCGGATACGGCGGGCGGCGCCCTCGGCCTCGGCGGGCTCGTCCGTGTACTCGGTGTAGACGGGCTCGGGTCCCGCGGGGCGCTGGGAGATCAGTTCCAGGCGGTGGTCGGCGGCGCGGCCGTGGGCCTGGGCCAGCAGTCCGTTGGCGAGGTGGACGACCTGCGGTGTGGAGCGGTAGTCGCGGACCAGCTTGACGACGGTGGCCCCGGGGTGGCGGGTGCGGAAGTCGAGCAGATGGTCGGGGGTTGCTCCTGTGAACGAGTAGATGGTCTGGCTGGCGTCGCCGACGACGCACAGGCTGTCGCGGTCGCCGAGCCACAGTTCCAGCAGGCGCTGCTGGAGGGGGCTGACGTCCTGGTACTCGTCGACGACGAAGTGCTGGTACTGGGCGCGGACCTGCTCGGCGATGTCGTGCCGGTCCTGCAGGACGGCGACGGTGAGCAGCAGGACGTCCTCGAAGTCGATGACCCCGCGGTCACGCTTGAGGTCCTCGTAGACCGAGTAGATCTGGGCGATCTCGGCAGGGTTCCGGGGAGCTTCGCGGCCGGCCTTCACAGCGGCGGGCTGATAGTCGGCGGGGACGGTCTGGGTGACCTTGGACCACTCGATCTCGGCGGTGACGTCCCTCAGCTCTCCCCGGTCGAGGCGGATGCGGCAGGCGGCGGCCGCGTCGGCGACAAGCTGGATCTTGCGGTCGACGAGCCGGGGCAGCGAGCCACCGATCGCTTTCGGCCAGAAGAACTGGAGCTGGCGCAGCGCGGCCGAGTGGAAGGTACGGGCCTGCACCCCCTGGGCGCCGAGCTGGCGCAGCCGGCCGCGCATCTCCCCGGCGGCACGGTTGGTGAAGGTGACGGCGAGCACGCTGGACGGCTGGAGAATGCCGGCCCGCACACCGTAGGCGATCCGATGGGTGATCGCCCGGGTCTTGCCGGTACCGGCTCCGGCCAGCACGCACACCGGACCGTGCAGGGCGGTCGCCACCTCACGCTGCTCGGGGTCGAGCCCTTCGAGCACCGCGTCGGCAGAGTCCGGTACCCGCGGGAAAAGGGAGGAATGCGTTGCTGCTGTCACACGGCCATGCTGCCAGGTCGCCGGAGACTGCTGTGCCGGTTGTCCACAGGCAGCCCCTCACAGTCGTACTAATGCGGCAGACGCCGTACAGGGCTCGTGCTGCGGGAATGGCGGACGGACCGCATGTGTTCCTCTCCTGGACGACCTTCCCCGAGCTGCCAGAAGGAGCGCGAGCGAGATGCAGGGCACTGTGACGATGTACAGCACCACGTGGTGCGGCTACTGCCGCCGGCTGAAGAGCCAGATGGACCGCGAGGGCATCGCGTACACCGAGATCAACATCGAGCAGGACCCGGAGTCGGCCACGTTCGTGGAGAAGGCGAACGGCGGGAACCAGACAGTCCCCACCGTGCTTTTCGCCGACGGCTCGACGCTGACGAACCCCTCGCTGGCTCAGGTCAAGCAGAAGATCGGCGCGTAATCTCCTTCGTGTTTTCTTCGCACTCTTCGCGCAAGGCGGTCCCTCATTCGGTTCAGGGGCCGCCTTCGCGTATGTCACCCGGCTTGTCCCACACCAGGGTGTAACGCCACAGCAGCCGGCGCCGGTACCTGCGTCCGGGGAGCAGGTCTGCGGTGGCCCGCCGGACCTCTCGCCAGTTCATGATGGGGTCCTCGACGGGCATGCCGGACGGACCCCGCTCGCCGCCGCGTCTGCGCGCGCGCAGCAGCAGGTTCACGGGGACTCCACAACCGCTGATCACGCGGTCCAGGAGGGTGCGGTTGTGCGCCATGCCGACGATGACCAGCCGGCCGCCCGGCGCGAGCAGCCCCGCCAGCCGTTCGATCACGTCGTCGAAAGGGGCGTGGTGGATGACGGCGACCGCGCTGACGAAGTCGTAGCCTCCCTCGTCGAGGAGTCCGGCGTCGAGATAGTCACCTTCCAGGAAGGTGACGTTTCCCGCGTCCCGTTTGTGCGCCAGCCGGATCATCTCCGGTGACCGGTCCACGCCGGTCACCGACTCCGCCCTGGCCGCGAGCTTGGCGGCCAGCAGGCCGTCACCGCAGCCGACGTCCAGGGCGGCACGGCAGCCGTGCGGCACGGCGTCCAGGACCACCGGGTGGTAGTGGACGTTGTGGTTCCAGTAGGTGTCGTAGGTGTCGGTCATCAGCCGGGGCGCCGTCTCAGACGAAGCTCCTGGTCGGCAGCGGCTTGCCGTACCACATCTCGATCAGGCGGGCCGCGATGGAGATCCCGTACGGCGGGAGGACGTCGCCGGAGTCGAAGGCGGCGCCCAGTTCGTCGCGGGAGAACCAGCGGGCCTCGTGGATCTCGTCGCCATCGACGTTGATCTCGGTCGAGGTGGCTCGGGCCATGAAGCCGAGCATGAGGCTGGACGGGAACGGCCAGGGCTGGCTGGCGACGTACTCGACGGGGCCGACGGTGATCCCGGCCTCCTCGAAGACCTCCCGGCGCACCGCCTGCTCGGTGGACTCGCCGGGCTCGACGAAGCCGGCGAGCGTGGAGAAGCGGCCCTCGGGCCAGTGGACCTGGCGGCCGAGCAGGATGCGGTCGTCCTCGTCGGTGACGGCCATGATCACGGCGGGGTCGGTGCGCGGGTAGTGCTCGGCGCCGCAGGCGGGGCAGCGGCGGATGTGGCCGGCGGCGGCGATGACCGTGCGCTCGCCGCAGCGGGAGCAGAAGCGGTGGGTGCGCTGCCAGTTCTCCAAACCGACCGCGTGCACCATCAGGCCCGTGTCGCGTGGTGACAGCAGCAGCCCTGCCTCGCGCAGGCCGGCCGGGCGGGCGGACTGGTCGATACGGCCGGGCAGGGCATCCTTCTGGAGCGCGAAGTAGCTGACGCCGTCCTCGTCGGTGCCCAGGAAGTAGCGGTGCGCTTCGGTGAGGGGGGCCTCGAAGGAGGGGGTCATGACGAGTTCGGTCCGGCCGTCGGGCGTCTCGTCGATGAGGACCTGGCCGCCGGAGACCACGAAGCAGCGGGTGTCGGGGTGGCTCCACGCCGCCGCGAGCCAGGCCTCGTCGAGCCGGTGGTGGGCAGCGCGGTCGATGCCGCTCGGGGCGGTGAGCGAGATGGGTCGGTCGGCGGTGTGGTCGGTCCAGGTGGTCACGGGTGCTTCCAACTCCCCCAGTGCAACGGATGTTTCAGCGGGCGGTTCAGCGGGACGAAGGGCGGGAGGAGACCGGGTCGGTCGGGGGCGGGGCGGGGCGGCCCTTCCAGTGTGCCCCGCGCGTGATGCCGCTCCGGACGGCGCCGACGGGTCAGGGGGCATGGCGCCAGTTCTCGGCCAGGTCACCCCACAGGTAGGCGCTGGTCTCGACGCCCTTGAGGAGGAGGTCCAGCTCGACCTTCTCGTTCGGGGCGTGCCAGCCGTCGGAGGGGACGGAGATGCCCAGGAAGAGGACGGGTGCGCCGAGGACGTCCTGGAGGTCCGCAGCGGGCCCTGAGCCACCCGAACGGGTGAACCGGACCGGTCCCTCGAAGGCGCGGCCCATGGCGCGGGCCAGCGACTGGAGGCTTGGGTGGTCGAGCGGGGTCAGACAGGGGCGCGTGGCCGGCAGGAAGGTGATCTCGGCGCGGATCCCGGCGGGTATCCGCTCGGTGGCCCAGGCGCGGACGGCCTTCTCGATGTGGTCGGGCTCCTGCCCGGCGACCAGCCGGAAGGACAGCTTGATCATGGCCGAGGACGGGATGATCGTCTTGCTGCCGGGGCCCTGGTAGCCGCCGCCGATGCCGTTGACCTCGGCGGTGGGGCGGGCCCAGATGCGCTCCAGGGTGGTGTGCCCGGCCTCGCCCTCGGTGGCGTACGAATGCGCTTCGCGCAGCCAGCTCTCCTCGTCGAACGGCAGCTCGGCCCACAGCTGACGCTCGCGGTCGCTGAGTTCCACGATGCCGTCGTAGAAGCCTGGGATCGCCACGCGCGCGTGCTCGTCGTGCAGCGCGGCGACCAGGCGGGCCGCGACGGTGGCCGGGTTGGGGACGGCGCCGCCGAAGGCACCGGAGTGGATGTCCTGGTCGGGGCCGTGCAGGACGATCCCGCACTCGACGAGACCGCGCATGCCGGTGCACACGGTGGGGGTGTCCTCGGACCACATGCCGGTGTCGGAGACGATCACTGCGTCGGCGGCGAGCCGGTCCGCGCGTTCCTCGACGAGGGCGCGGAAGTGCGGGGAGCCGGACTCCTCCTCGCCCTCGATCAGCAGTTTCAGGTTGACCGCGGGTGCGATGCGGCCGGTGGCGGCGAGGTGGGCGCGGACGCCGAGTGTGTGGAA
Source organism: Streptomyces sp. NPDC096040 (assembly GCF_040303265.1). Taxonomy (NCBI): domain Bacteria; kingdom Bacillati; phylum Actinomycetota; class Actinomycetes; order Kitasatosporales; family Streptomycetaceae; genus Streptomyces; species Streptomyces sp. NPDC096040. The sequence goes on along the minus strand of NZ_JBEOTA010000004.1, from coordinate 289,554 downwards.
GAACACCTGGCCCTTGTCGTCGGCGGCCCCGCGCGCGTAGAGGCGGTTCTCCCGGACGACCGGCTCGAAGGGGTCGCTGTCCCAGCCGTCCTCACGGGCGGCGGGCTGTACGTCGTGGTGGCCGTAGACGAGGACCGTGGGCGCCTCGGGGTCGTCCGCGGGCCATTCGGCGAAGACGGCCGGGGCGCCCGGCGTCTCCCAGACCTCGGCGGTCGGGAAGCCGGTCTCCTTGAGTTTTGCGGCGAGCCAGTCGGCGCTGCGACGGACATCGGGAGCGTGGTCGGGCTGGGCCGACACGGACGGGATGCGCAGCCACTCGGCGAGGTCGTCGAGGAAGGCGGCACGGTGCTGCTCGATGTACGTACGGACGGCGCTGTCCGGGGTCTGGCTCATGGTCATGAGCCTATCGGCCCGCACCGACATCCTCGGCGGGCGGTTCGTCACACTCAGCTTGTCCGACGATCAGCCTTTCGAGGGCGGCACGGTCCGGCAGCCCGTCCGGCCGTTCCACCTCACCGGTGCGGACGTGCACGAACGCGACCGTGACCGATTCGGGCGGCACGCCCTGCTGCTCGGCCCAGCCGATCCGGTAGATCGCGAGCTGGAGCGGGTCGGCGGACCGGGTGCGGCTGGTCTTCCAGTCGACGATCTCGTACGTCGACTCGTCCCCGTGCCCGCTCTTGTATACGGCGTCGATGCGGCCCCGTACGACCCGGCCGGCGAGAGCGAGCTGGAAGGGTGCCTCGACGCGGTAGGGCGTGCGATGGGCGTACTCGGTGCGTTCGAAGGCCTCCTTGAGGGCTTCGAGGTCGCGGTCGTCGGCGATCTCTGCGTCGCTTCCGGGCAGCTCGTCGGGCTCCAGCATGGGCAGGGTGAGCTCTTCGAAGCGCGCCTCGACCCAGGCGTGGAAGCGGGTGCCCCGGCGTGCGGCCGGTTGCGGAGGGCGCGGCATGGGGCGCGCGAGATCCTGGGCGAGCCCGTCCGGGTCCTCGGCCAGCCGCATCAGCTGGGTGGCGGAGAGAGTGGCCGGCAGGGGTACGTCGGTGACGCTCCGGCGGGCGCGCAGCAGCTCGCCGGTGAGGGCGTCGAGGTCGCGGTCCCAGGAGGCGATGGCGCGGGCCTCCTCTGCGGTGAGGAGGGTGCGCTCGGTATCCGGCACACGCGGGTGCCCAGGTTCCGGGACGCGTTCGTGTTCCTGGTCTTGGGCGCCTTCGTGCTCCGGCGTGCGCTCGGCGGGCGTGGCCTGGTGCGGGACCGTGGGGCGGTCGGCGCTCCAGGCCTCCCAGTCGGCGGAGTCCTCGTCCGGGAGGTCGTCCTCGTACGGGTCGGGCTCCTCGTCGTCGGGCGGCGGGGGCCACTCCGGGTCCTCGTGGGTGGCGGGGTCATGACCGGCCGCGGAGAGGCCGTCCTCCCCTGTCGTGAGCGCGTCCAGGTGGGCGAGGACGGTCTCGGCGGCCGCGCGGCGACGGGCCAGGGCTGCCTCGTCGAGGGGCAGCGGCCACACCTGGTCGGCACTGGCGGTGTGCAGGGCCGGGTTCTCCTCGTCCTCCTCCGGTTCGTCGGCCCAGGCCTCGATCTCGCCCTGCCCGGTGGCGCAGTGGTCGTACAGGGCCTTGAGGAAGTCGGAGGGGCCGCGCGGTTTCTTCTGGCTGGGGCCCCACCAGTGGCCGGAGCCGAGGAGCAGGGAGCGGGGGCGGGTGAAGGTGACGTAGCCGAGGCGGAGTTCCTCGGTGTGCTGGTGGTCCTTCATGGCCTCGTGGAAGGCTTTCATGCCCCGCGAGTCCCAGGCCTCGACATCGGGCAGGGTGTCGGTGTCGCCGCGCAGGGCGTGCGGGAGGACCTTGGCCTGGGCGGTCCACTTCTCGCGGCCCTGGCTGCTCGGGAAGGCGCCCTTGACCAGCCCGGGGACGACGACGACGTCCCACTCCAGGCCCTTGGACCTGTGCGCGGTGAGCACCTTGACGGTGTTCTCGCCGCCTGGCAGGGCGTTGTCGAGGCCCTTCTCGTACTGGGCGGCGGTGCGCAGGAAGCCGAGGAAGGCGAGCAGGGTCGCCTCCTGGTCGCCGGCCGCGAAGGAGGCGGCGACATCCAGGAAGTTGGAGAGCGTCTCGCGGCGGCGGGCGGCCAGCGCGTGCGGGGACGCGGACAGTTCCACCTCCAGGCCGGTGACCGCGAGGACGCGGTGCAGGACGTCCATCAGCGGATCGGACAGGGAGCGGCGCAGCTCGCGCAGTTCGGTGGCCAGACGGGCGAAGCGCACGCGCGCGTCCGGCGAGAACGGCAGGCCGTCGTCCCGCTGCTCGGTGTCCATCGGCAGCTCCAGGAACGTGTCCAGGGCGTCCGCGAGCGATATCACCTCGGCCGGGTCGACCCCCTCGACGGCCTCGGCGAGCCTGCGGTCCGGGTCGTCGGCGTCGCCCACGCGCGCGTGGGACACCAGCAGCCGGGCGCGGCGGCCGAGGAGGGCGAGGTCGCGGGGGCCGATGCGCCAGCGCGGGCCGGTCAGCAGCCGGACCAGGGAGGCGTTGGCTCCGGGGTCCTGGAGCACCTCGCAGACGGCGACGAGATCGGCCACCTCGGGCAGGTGCAGCAGCCCGGAGAGGCCGACCACCTCGACGGGGATGTCGCGCGCGACGAGGGCACCCTGGATCTCCGCGAAGTCGGTCGCCGTACGGCACAGGACCGCGATCTCGCCGGGTGCCGTGCCGGTGCGGACGAGGTGGGCGACGGAGTCGGCGATCCAGTCCATCTCGTCGGCGTGGGTGCGCAGCAGGGCGCAGCGGACCATGCCGTCGAGTTCCGCGCCCGGGGCCGGGCGGAGGGCCGCCACGCCCGCGTGCATGACGCGCAGCGGCTCGGCGAGGCCGTTGGCGAGGTCGAGGAGGCGGCCGCCGCTACGGCGGTTCTCGCTGAGCGCCTGACGGGTGGCGGGGCTCCCGTCGGCGTGCGCGAAGTGCTCGGGGAAGTCGTCCAGGTTGGCGACGGAGGCGCCACGCCAGCCGTAGATGGCCTGGCAGGGGTCGCCGACGGCGGTCACGGGATGGCCGGTGCCGCCGCCGAACAGGCCTGCCAGGAGCACCCGTTGGGCCACCGAGGTGTCCTGGTACTCGTCGAGGAGTACGACACGGAACTCGTCGCGCAGCAGCCGGCCCACCTCGGGGATGTCGGCCAGCGCGGCGGACAGCGCGATCTGGTCGCCGAAGTCGAGCAGGTCCCGCTCGCGTTTGGCGGTCCGGTAGCGCAGGACGAGCTCGGCCAGTTCACGGCGGGCGGCGGCCGTCTCGGGGACCTTGCGCAGGTCGGCGTTGCCGAGCTTGACGCCTGCCAGGGTGTTCAGCAGGCCGGCGTCCCAGGTCCGCAGGTCCTCGGGGCGTACGAGGTGTTCGGCGAGTTCGGAGTCGAGGGTGAGCAGGTCGCTGACCAGGTCGGCGAAGGAGCGGGTGAGGGCCGGGTAGGGGCCGGGTGCCTCGCGCAGCACGCGCGCGGCGAGCTGGTAGCGGGTGGCGTCGGCGAGCAGCCGGGAGGCCGGCTCCAGGCCGATGCGCAGGCCGTGGTCGGTCAGCAGACGGCCCGCGAAGGCGTGGTACGTCGAGATGGCCGGCTCGCCGGGCGGGTTGTCCGGGTCCGGCCGGAAGGGGCCGGCGCGAAGCGCTGTCGTTGAGGGGTGGTGGTCGGGCGACGGGAGGGCGTCGGGGTCGGTGACGCCAGCCTTGACGAGCGCCTTGCGGACGCGTTCGGCGAGTTCGCCGGCCGCCTTGTTGGTGAAGGTCAGACCGAGGACCTGCTCCGGGGCCACCTGTCCGGTGCCGACCAGCCAGACGACGCGGGCCGCCATCACCGTCGTCTTGCCCGACCCGGCTCCGGCCACGATCACCTGCGGGGCGGGCGGCGCGATGACGGCGGCCGTCTGCTCCGGGGTGAACGGGATGCCGAGGAGCTCTTTGAGCTGCTCGGGGTCGGTAATACGGGCGGGCATGGCGTCGAGGCTAACGGTGACCACTGACAACGGTGGGACAGGCGTCGTACGTCACTCGACCACGTGACGTCCCTCGGGCCGCGCACTGCACGACGCCCGGAAGGCGCAGTGCGTGCAGTGCTGGCCGGTGGTCGGCGTGAAGCGTTCGTCGAGGACCTTTCCGGCGGCGGTGGCCAGCAGGTCGCCGACCCACTCGCCCTCCAGCGGCTCCTGGGCCTGCACCTTGGGCAGGGTCTCACCGCCGTCGCGCTGGGCGGCGCCCTGCCGGAGGTGGACCAGCTCGGCACCGCCGGGCTCGGGGCGTACGCCGTCGAAGGCCTCGTCCACGGCGCCCTCGCGGACCGCGAGCTGGTAGACGGCGAGCTGCGGATGCCGGGCCACCTCTGCCGCGCTCGGGGCCTGCTTGCCGGTCTTGAAGTCGACGACGTACGCGCGGCCCTCGCCGTCCGTCTCCACACGGTCCATCTGGCCGCGGATACGCACCTCGTAGTCGCCCGCTTCGAGGCTGACATCGAAGTCCTGCTCGCTGGCCACGGGAGTGCGTGCGGTGCGGTCCAGGACGTGCCACTTCAGGAAGCGTTCGAGCGCCACGCGCGCGTTGTCCTTCTCCTGGGCCGACTTCCAGGGGGCGTCGAAGGCGAGCGCGTTCCACACCGACTCCAGGCGCTCCATGAGGACGGCGAGGTCGGCGGGGGTGCGTCCGGAGGCGACCTCGTCGGCCAGGACGTGCACGACGTTGCCGAAGCCCTGGGCGGTGGTGGCGGGCGCGTCGGCCTTCACCTCGCGGCCCAGGAACCACTGCAGGCTGCAGGTGTTGGCGAGCTGGTCGAGAGCACTGCCGGAGAGCACTACGGGCTGGTCGCGGTCGCGTAGCGGCACCTTGCTCTCGGTCGGCTCGAACATGCCCCACCAACGGTAGGGGTGGGCGGAGGGCACCAGGGGGCGGCCGTCCTCGTCGGCGAGCGCGGCCAGCCGGGCCAGACGCCGGGCGGCTGCCTCCCGCAGCGCGTCGGAGGCGCGCGGGTCGACCGTGGTCGCGCGCAGCTCGGCGACCAGGGCTGCCACGGAGAGCGGGCGGCGGGGCCGGCCGGTGACGTCCTGGGGTTCGGCGCCCAGCTCGGTGAGGAACCGGGAGGGCTGGTCGCCGTCGTCCGCGGGGGCCTTCACGGCGGTGACGACGAGGCGTTCCCGCGCGCGCGTGGCGGCGACGTAGAACAGACGGCGCTCCTCGGCGAGGAGTGCGCCCGGGGTGAGTGGTTCGGCGAGTCCGTCGCGGCCGATGCGGTCCGCCTCCAGGAGCGAGCCGCGGCGGCGCAGATCGGGCCACAGGCCCTCCTGGACGCCGGCGACGACGACCAGGCGCCACTCCAGACCCTTGGAGCGGTGCGCGGTCAGCAGGCGGACGGCGTCGGGGCGTACCGCACGCCCGGCGAGAGTGTCGGCGGCGATGTCCTCGGCCTCGATCTCGGCCAGGAAGTTCAGCGCGCCCCGGCCGCCGCTGCGCTCCTCCGCGCGGGCGGCGGTGACGAACAGCGCGCACACGGCGTCCAGGTCACGGTCGGCGTTGCGGCCGGCCGCGCCGCCGCGCCGGGCGGTGCGCTCCAGTCGCGAGGGCCACGGGGTGCCGTTCCACAGGTCCCACAGCGCCTCCTCGGCCGTACCGCCGCCCGCCAGGCGCTCCCGGGCCTTCCTGAGCAGTGCGCCGAGCCGCTGCGCCCCGCGCGCGTATCCGGGGTCGTGGACGGCCAGGCGCTCGGGTTCGGCGAGCGCCCGCGCGAGCAGGTCGTCCGAGGGCGGCGGCAGCGCGTTGCCGGCCGCCCGCTCCTCGTCGCGCAGGGCCCGGCCGAGGCGGCGCAGGTCGGCCGGGTCCATGCCGGCGAGAGGGGAGGTGAGCAGGGTGAGCGCGGTCTCGGTGCCGAGCCAGCAGGGGGCCGCTGCCGTGCCCTCGTCCGGACCAGGGCGTGCCGCTTCCGCCTCCGCCACCGCCCGGAGCGCCGTCAGCAGGGGTGCGACCGCCGGTTCGTGGCGCAGCGCAACGTCGTCGCCGTCGATGTCCAGGGGCACGCCGGCCGTGGTGAGGGCGCGGCGGACCGTCGGGATGGTGCCGGACCCGGCGCGCACCAGGACGGCCATGTCGCTCCAGCGGACGCCGTCCTCCAGGTGCGCGCGCCGGAGGATGTCGGCGATGTTGTCCAGCTCGGTGCCGGACGTCGGGTACGTGTAGACCTCGACGCTGCCGCCGTCCCGCGCGGCTGTCAGGTCGCGGTGGGCGCGCACCTTGTCGGCGGGCAGCCGGGTCAGCGGCATCCGCTGGGTCAGCAGGCGGGTCGCGGCCAGCAGGCCGGCGCCGGAGCGGCGGGAGGTACGCAGTACCTGGACCGGGGCGGAACGGCCGTCCCCGCGCGCGAAGGCCGACGGGAAGTCCAGGATGCCGTTCACGTCGGCGCCCCGGAACGTGTAGATCGACTGGTCCGGGTCGCCGAACGCGACCAGGGTGCGGCCGCCGCCTGCCAGGGCGTGCAGCAGCCGCACCTGCGCCGGGTCGGTGTCCTGGTACTCGTCGACGTACACGGCGTCGTAGCGGCCGGCCAGGTCCAGGGCGACCTCGGGGCGCTGGGCGAGCAGCACCGCGCGGTGCACGAGTTCGGCGTAGTCGAGGACGCCCTGGAGGTCGAGGACGTCGAGATACTCGGCGAGGAAGGCGGCCGCGGCCCGCCAGTCGGGGCGGCCGATACGGCGCGCGAAGGCGTCCAGGGCGGCGGGGTCCAGGCCCAGTTCGCGGCTGCGGGCGAGAACCGCGCGGACCTCGTCGGCGAAACCCCGGGTGGTCAGGCAGGCACGCAGTTCGTCCGGCCAGCGCACGGGGTCGAGCCCGAGCCGCTCCAGCTCGGCCTGGCCGGCCAGCAGCTCGCGGACGGTGACGTCCTGCTCGGGACCGGACAGCAGCCGCAACGGGTCGACGAACAGGCCGCTGTCCTGGTGGGCGCGGACCAGGGCGTAGCAGTACGAGTGAAAGGTGGTCGCCCGGGGCGCACGGGCCGCGCCGACGCGCAGGGCCATGCGGTCGCGCAGTTCGACGGCGGCCTTGCGGCTGAACGTCAGCACCAGGATCCGCTCGGGGTCGCCGCCACGGGCGATCCGCGCGGCCACCGACTCCACCAGGGTGGTGGTCTTCCCGGTGCCGGGACCTGCAAGGACGAGCAGCGGGCCGTGCCCGTGGTCAACCACGGCGCGCTGTGCGGCGTCCAGAGGAGGGGGATCCCCATCGGCCGGCGGCGTACGCACCAGTCGGTAAGCGCCACGGGTCCCCTGTCGCACCGGGAGGTGCGACAGGCGCCTGGTGGAGGAAGAGGAGCTCACGTGGTTCGCCGGTCCTGGTGGGTGTGCTGGTTGGCTCGCGGGCGTGCGGGCAGTGTGGTGACCGCGGGGTGAGGGGGACACGTGCAGCCGACGCTACGCCGACGAACCGCACCGAAGCAGAGCTTCCGCTTCTTCCCATCCGCCTCGGGCGGCACTCGTGGCACGCGCGCCCCACATCCCACGAACGTACGTCATGCCACGGACGTCCCGGGTGTCCCTCGAACGGGCCACTGGCTCCCCCCGAGGGCCTCGGATGGCGGAAGCTGTCAGGTGTGAGCCCCCGCGTCCGCGCCGCCGTCCCACCGCGCCCGCTTCATGTCGAGCCGCGGCAGGTGACCCTCCGCGGCCCTGCCCGCCTCCTTCAGCGGAGTGCCCTCGGCGCGGTAGTGGTCCAGGGCGCCCAGCTCGTGCCCCGGCAGCAGCACCCCGTCGGCGCGCACCACACGCCACCAGGGGACGGAGCCGCCGTAGAGGGACATCACCCGCCCCACCTGGCGCGGCCCTCCCTCCTCCAGCCACTCCGCGACGTCGCCGTACGTCATCACCCGACCGGGCGGGATCCGCTCGGCGACCTCCAGGACCCGCTCGGCGTACTCGGGCAGCTCGTCCGCGTACCCCTCTCGGGTGTCCTCGGGAAGGCTCTGCTCGCTCATTCGCCCCATCCTGCCGCATCCCACCGACAACCCCTGTGGCGCGCGTCAGGCCTCCGCCTCGCCCTCGGGCGGCGCTTGGGGCAGAATGTGCGCCCCCGCATCTGCACCCTGATGCCCTCGTGTGTCGGTGGGGCATGCCACCATCGTGCGGGCGGTGACTGGTGATACGAGATCAAGAAGAGACGAGCGAGCAGCAGGGCGTGCACCCCGACGGAGCGGCGGGCACCTCTGACGCCGCCGCCCGCCCGGACGCCGCGGAATCCGGCACCGCAGGTCCGGAATCCACGCGTCCGGACGCCGTGGAGCCGGACGCCGGACACCCGGCCCCCGTCGCCGACCCCGACGCCCCCGAGGCGGAACACGTGCCGGACGAGACCCACACGGACGAGGTGGAGGGCGACGAACCGCTGCTCCCCGCGCGCGTGCACCGCCCCTCCGACCTCATGCGCCTCCTGGCCGGCGTGCTCGCCATCGCCCTGCTGCTCGGCATCGCCGCGTTCGCGCACGGCACCACCTCCGGACTCGAACAGGACATCAACAAGGGCACCGGACAGGCCCCCGACCTGCTGATCAGGATCGCGGGACTGGCCTCCAGCATCGCGATCCTGCTGGTGCCGGTCGCGTTCGCGATCGAGCGGCTGATCAAGCGGGACGGGCTGCGCATCGCCGACGGCGTGCTCGCGGCCGTCCTCGCGCACGGTGTGACCCTCGCCACCGACCTGTGGGTCGCGCGCGCCGCCCCGGAGTCCATCCAGGAGGCGCTCACCCAGCCCTCCCCCGGTGACATCCACGCCCTCACCGACCCGGTGCACGGCTACCTCGCGCCCGTCATCGCCTACATGACGGCCGTCGGCATGTCCCGGCGGCCGAGATGGCGCGCGGTCCTGTGGATCGTGCTGCTGCTCGACGCCTTCTCCATGCTCGTCACCGGCTACACGACACCGTTCTCGATCATCCTCACCGTACTGATCGGCTGGACCGTCGCCTACGGCACGCTCTACGCGGTCGGCTCCCCCAACGTCCGCCCCACCGGCCGGACCCTGCTGGCCGGCCTGCGGCACGTCGGCTTCCACCCGGTCGGCGCGGCCCGCGAGGAGGCCCTGGACACCGAGAACGGCGACCGGGGCCGGCGCTACTTCGTCACCCTGGAGGACGGCCCGCCGCTGGACGTCACGGTCGTCGACCGGGAACAGCAGGCGCAGGGCTTCTTCTACCGCGCCTGGCGCAACCTGACCCTGCGCGGCTTCGCCACCCGCTCCAGCCTCCAGTCGCTGCGCCAGGCCCTGGAGCAGGAGGCGCTGCTGGCGTACGCGGCGATCGCGGCCGGCGCCAACGCGCCCAAGCTGATCGCCACCTCCGAGCTGGGCCCCGACGCCGTGATGCTCATCTACGAGCACACCGGCGGCCGCACGCTCGACTCGCTGGCCGACGAGGAGATCACCGACGAACTGCTGCGCAACACCTGGCACCAGGTACAGGCGTTGCAGTCGCGCCGGATCGCGCACCGCAGGCTCGCGGGTGACGCCATCCTGGTGGATCGTTCCGGCAAGGTGATCCTCACGGACCTGCGCGGCGGCGAGATCGCGGCCGGCGAGCTGCTGCTGCGCATGGACGTCGCCCAGCTGGTCACCACGCTGGGTCTGCGGGTCGGCGCCGAGCGGGCGGTGGCCTCGGCGGTCGGCGTCCTCGGTCCCGACGCCGTCGCCGACTGTCTGCCCATGCTCCAGCCGATCGCGCTCACCCGCTCCACGCGCGCGACGCTGCGAAGACTGGCCAGAGAGCGCGCCCAACGCGAACGCGACGCGGTCCTGGAGGCGTCCCGGCAGGCCAAGCAGGCCCGCGCGGAGGAGGCCGAGAAGCCCGACAAGAAGACGGTGCGCGCCGAGCAGCGGGCCGAGAAGCGGGCTCTGGACGACGCGCTGGAAGAGGCCCGCGAGGAGGATCTGCTCACCCAGATCCGGCACCAGGTGCTGAGGATCAGGCCGCAGGCGCCCGTCGAACCGGCCCGCCTGGAGCGGGTGCGGCCACGCACGCTGATCAGCCTCATCGCCGGCGCGATCGGCGCGTACTACCTGCTGACCCAGCTCACCCACATCGAGTTCGGCCCCCTGGTCGCGAACGCCCAGTGGGGCTGGGTGATCGCCGCGGTGCTGTTCTCGGCGGTCAGTTACGTCGCCGCCGCGATGGCACTGCTCGGGTTCGTGCCCGAGCGGGTGCCGTTCGTGCGGACCGTGGCGGCGCAGGTCGCCGGGTCGTTCGTGAAGATCGTGGCGCCCGCGGCGGTCGGCGGTGTCGCCCTCAACACACGGTTCCTGCAGCGCGCGGGCGTGCGCCCCGGGCTCGCGGTCGCGAGCGTCGGCGCCTCGCAGCTGTTCGGGCTCGGCTGTCACATCCTGATGCTGCTGTCCTTCGGCTATCTGACGGGCACCGAGAAGACCCCGTCGCTGTCGCCGTCCCGCACCGTCATCGCGGGCCTGCTGACCGTCGCCGTACTCGTCCTCGTGGTGACCTCGGTGCCGTTCCTGCGGAAATTCGTCGCCACGCGCGTGCGGTCGCTTTTCGCGGGGGTCGTGCCCCGCATGCTGGACGTGCTCCAGCGGCCGCAGAAGCTCATCACCGGCATCGGCGGCATGCTGCTGCTGACCGCCTGCTTCGTGATGTGCCTGGACGCCTCCATCCGCGCGTTCGGCGACCAGTCGACCTCGCTCAGCATCGCCAGCGTCGCCGTCGTCTTCCTCGCCGGGAACGCGCTCGGCTCGGCGGCGCCGACCCCGGGCGGTGTCGGAGCGGTCGAGGCGACCCTGACCGTCGGCCTGATCGCCGTCGGCCTCCCCAAGGAGGTCGCGGCCCCCGCCGTCCTGCTGTACCGGCTGCTGACCCTGTGGCTGCCGGTCCTGCCCGGGTGGCTGGTCTTCAACCACCTGTCCCGCAAGGACGCGCTCTAGGCACGAGGGCGCGAGGCGTCACGGCCGTACCGGGGTCGTACCTCGTACGGCTCGCGCCCCGCGCGCGTGGCCGCGCGCGACCTCAGGATGGGAGCATGCCGAACCCCTTCCGGATCCGTGTCGCCGCCCTGACCTCCGCCCTGGTGCTGTCCTCCCTGCTGACCGGGTGCGGCGACGGCTCCAAGGACGGGGATCTGGCGGCACAGAAGCTGAACTGGAAGGACTGCCCGGCCCCCGACGAGGCCGAGGGCGGTGGCGACGCCCCCTCGCCGCTGCCCGGCGGCGGCGCCTGGCAGTGCGCCACCATGAAGGCACCCCTGGACTGGTCGAAGCCGAAGGGCGACACCATCGGTCTCGCGCTGATCCGTGCCAGGGCCAGCGGCGACGCGAGCAAACGGATCGGTTCCCTCGTCTTCAACTTCGGCGGGCCCGGCGGCAGCGGCGTCACCACGCTCCCCGCGTTCGCGGACGACTACGCGGCCCTGCGCACCCGCTACGACCTCGTCAGCTTCGATCCGCGCGGAGTCGGCCGCAGCGACCCCGTCGAGTGCGAGAACGACTCCCAGCTCGACAACTACTTCCAGCAGGACGCAACGCCCGACACCAGCGCCGAGCGCACCCAGCTGATCAACCGCACCGAACAGTTCAACGCCGCCTGCGAGAAGAACTCCAAGACGATCCTGCCGCACGTACCCACCACCGACGCGGCCCGGGACATGGACCTCATGCGCCAGGTCCTCGGTGACAAACAGCTGCACTACTTCGGCATCTCCTACGGCACCCAACTCGGCGGTGTCTACGCCCACTTGTTCCCGAAGAACGTGGGCCGGGCCGTCTTCGACGCCGTCGTCGACCCCACCCAGAACCCCGAGCAGAGCTCGTTGGGGCAGGCCAAGGGGTTCCAGCTCGCGCTCGACAACTTCGCCGAGGACTGCACGTCCAAGAAGACCGAGTGCCCGATCGGCGACACCCCGCAGGACGTGAAGGACCGTATCGCCAAGCTCCTCGCGGACCTCGACAAGAAGCCGATCCCCGGCATCCTCCCCCGCCGGCTGACCCAGACCGCCGCCACCAACGGCATCGCCCAGTCCCTGTACTCCAAGGACTTCTGGGAGTACCTCACCGAGGGACTCGAAGAGGCGTACGACGGCGACGGGAAGATCCTGATGCTGCTGTCCGACTCGATGAACGGCCGCAGCCCGAACGGCGAGTACAGCAACATCACGGCGGCGAACATCGCCATCAACTGCGCCGACGAGAAGCCGCGGTACACCGCCGACTACGTCCAGCAGAGACTGCCCGAATTCCGCGCCGCCTCCCCGCTGTTCGGCGACTACCTCGCGTGGGGCATGGTCAGCTGCACGAACTGGGCGGTGCCCGGCGCCGCCGACCATCCCGACGTCAGCGCGCCGGGGTCGGCGCCGATCCTGGTCGTGGGCAACACGGGTGACCCGGCCACACCGTACGAGGGTGCGAAGAAGATGGTGGAGTCGCTGGGGCAGGGCGTCGGGGTGGAGCTGACGTACAAGGGGCAGGGGCATGGGGCCTACGACAGCAAGAACAAGTGCGTGCAGTCTGCCGTGAACGGCTACTTGCTGGACGGGAAGGTACCGAAGGCCGGCGCGGTCTGTTCGTGAGAGCGGGGGCGGAAGAGTCGCGCCGGCCTCCGGAGCGTCAAGAAACCGCAGGTCAAAGGGTTATCCACAGGCCGCAACGGCCTGTGCTCGATCCGCCTACTATGACCTGACCGCTTTCCGCGACGAACCTGCGGAGAGCCTGTGAGGGGGGTGTGGGCGCATGTTGCGTTTTGTACGGTGGGCGGCCGCTGTTGCCGCCGGGTTGCTCGTGGCCGGGTGCGGCGGTGGGTCGTCCGGCGGGGGCGGGGACGAAGGGAAGACACGGTCCGAGCAGCCGGCACCTTCTTCTGCCGCCTCGGCCGCCTCTGCCGCTCTGCCCTCCTCCCTCACCTCCCAGAAGCTCGACTGGGGCCGCTGCCAAGCCACTTCGGACTCCGTCGCGCCCGGTGGGGAGTGGCGGTGCGCGACGCTCAAGGTGCCGCTGGACTGGGCGAAGCCGGACGGGAAGACCATAGCGCTGGCGCTGATCCGGGCGAAGGCGAGCCGGGGTTCGGGCAAGCGGATCGGTTCGCTGTTGTTCAACTTCGGCGGCCCGGGCGCTTCGGGCGTCTCGATGATGCCGTACTATGCCACCACCGTCTCCACGCTGCGCGAGCGGTACGACCTGGTGAGCTGGGATCCGCGCGGGGTGGGCGCCAGTGAGGGGATCCGGTGTCGCGGCGACAAGGACATCCAGTCCGCCGAGTCGATCGACGCCACGCCGGACACGACGGCGGAGGAGCAGGCGTACTTCCAAGACGCCGCCGCCGTCGGCAAGGGCTGCGAGACGGCGGTCGGCGAGCTGATCGCGCATGTCTCGACGACCGACACGGCCCGGGACATGGACCTGATGCGCCAGGTTCTCGGTGATACGAAGATGCACTATTTCGGAATCTCGTACGGCACCGAACTGGGCGGCGTGTACGCCCACTTGTTCCCGAAGAAGGTGGGACGGCTGATCCTGGACGCGGTGGTCGACCCTACCGCGGACTCGGTCGGACACGCGAAGAACCAGGCCCAGGGCTTCCAACGGGCTCTGGACGACTACCTCAAGTCCACCGGGCAGGACCCGGAGCAGGGTTCGCAGAAGATCGTGGACCTGCTGAAGAAGCTCGACGCAAAGCCGCTCCCGACGTCCTCCGGGCGGAAGCTGACCCAGACCCTCGCGGTCACCGGTATCGTCCTGCCGCTGTACAGCAAGGACAGCTGGCCCACGCTGACCAGCGCGCTCCAGGCGGCCGAGGACGGCGACGGCTCGGAGCTGCTGTCGCTCGCGGACCAGTACAACGAACGTGACCCCTCCGGGCACTACGGCACGACCACCCACTCCCAGCGGGTCATATCGTGCCTGGACGAAAAGCAGCGGCCCACGCCCGCCCGGACGAAGGAACTGCTGCCCGAGTTCGAGAAGATCTCGCCCGTCTTCGGCGACTTCCTGGGCTGGGACACGGCCGGCTGGTGCCACGACTGGCCGGTGGCCGGGGAGTACGACACCCCCGAGGTGAGCGCCCCGGGCGCGGCACCGATCCTGCTGGTCGGCAACACCGGCGACCCGGCGACCCCGTACGAGGGCGCCCGGAAGATGGCGGACGAGCTGGGCAAGGGTGTCGGCATCGAGCTGACCTGGAAGGGCGAGGGCCACGTCGCCTACGGCAGCGGGAGCGACTGCGTGGACTCGACGGTGAACGCCTATCTGCTGAACGGCTCGGTCCCGAAGGACGGCAAGGTCTGCTCATGACAGAGGCGGGGGCTCCGGGCGCCTGCCGCACCCGAAGCCCCCGCCCACCGCGGAGACCGACCTCAGTAGACCGGCTTCTCCGGCTCGATCTGGTTGACCCAGCCGATCACGCCGCCGCCGACGTGGACGGCGTCCGCGAAGCCCGCGGACTTCAGGACCGCGAGGACTTCCGCACTGCGGACACCCGTCTTGCAGTGCAGGACGATCTTCTTGTCCTGGGGCAGGCCCTCCAGGGCGGTACCGAGAAGGAACTCGTTCTTCGGGATCAGCTTGGCGCCCGGGATGGAGACGATCTCGTACTCGTTCGGCTCCCGGACGTCGATGATCTCGATGTTCTCGCCGTCGTCGATCCACTCCTTGAGCTGCTTGGGAGTGATCGTCGAGCCGGCGGCCGCCTGCTGGGCCTCCTCGGAGACGACGCCACAGAAGGCCTCGTAGTCGATGAGCTCGGTGACGGTCGGGTTCTCGCCGCAGACCGCGCAGTTCGGGTCCTTGCGGACCTTGACCTGGCGGTACTGCATCTCCAGGGCGTCGTAGATCATCAGGCGGCCGACGAGCGGCTCACCGGTGCCGGTGAGGACCTTGATGGCCTCGGTGACCTGGATGGAGCCGATGGACGCGCACAGCACGCCCAGCACGCCGCCCTCGGCGCAGGAGGGGACCATGCCCGGCGGCGGGGGCTCCGGGTAGAGGCAGCGGTAGCAGGGGCCGTACTCGGACCAGAAGACCGAGGCCTGGCCGTCGAAGCGGTAGATCGAGCCCCAGACGTACGGCTTGTTGAGCAGCACGCAGGCGTCGTTCACCAGGTAGCGGGTCGCGAAGTTGTCCGTGCCGTCGACGATCAGGTCGTACTGGCTGAAGATGTCCATCACGTTCTCGGCCTCGAGCCGCTCTTCGTGAAGGATCACGTTCACGTACGGGTTGATGCCCTTGACGGTGTCACGGGCGGACTCGGCCTTGGAGCGGCCGATGTCGGCCTGGCTGTGGATGATCTGGCGCTGCAGGTTCGACTCGTCGACCTCGTCGAACTCCACGATGCCGAGGGTGCCGACACCGGCCGCGGCGAGGTACATCAGCGCCGGCGAACCCAGGCCGCCGGCGCCCACACAGAGCACCTTGGCGTTCTTCAGCCGCTTCTGCCCGTCCATCCCGACGTCGGGGATGATCAGGTGGCGGGAGTACCTGCGGACCTCGTCTACGGTGAGCTCAGAGGCTGGCTCGACCAGGGGTGGCAGCGACACGGGGACTCCGTTGATCGGTCAATCACTACAGTTGTTCTCCCTGTAACACTGCCACGGCCGTCATCATTCCGAGACACCCGTCCCGACCCGCGAGACGATCTCGTCCCAGTAGCCGGGCATGTTCTCCCAGGGGTCCACGCGGCCGCCGTGATCTGTGCGGTCGGTGAAGTAGATGGTGGCGGCGCCCTGCCAGCGGGCTATGCGCAGTGCCTCGTCGAGGTGGCCGCGGGGCACGCTGTGCACGAAGTGGCAGAAGCGGTCCGGCGGGTAGTCCGCGGTCCACTCGGCGACATGGGACCAGCGGTAGTCGCTCCATGGGCCGGCGAAGGTCACCAGTTGGTCGGCGTTCTCGGCGTAGCCCGGGTGGGGGTGGGTGCCGTGGCCGAGGACGATGTGGGGGTCGTCGCCGATGGTGCGGAGCGCGGCGACGGCGCGGCGGATCCCGGGGAGCGCGCTGCGCTCGCTGGGACAGCGGTTCAGCACGAAGCCGTCGACGCGATACCAGTCGCAGTAGCGGTGGGCATCGGAGATCAGGTCGCCCTGGGGGCGGGCGCCGTAGGTGGTGTCCAGGTGGCCGAGGACACGGACGCCCGCGTTGCGGAGCCGGCCGGCCGACTCCAGGCAGTGCGGGTCGGGGCGGCTGCCGGGGCCGTTCGCCACATTGAGGACGACCCAGTGCAGAGGGGTGCCCGGGCGGGTGAGTTCGGCCCACTGCGCCGGGGCGAGGAGGGGGTGGGCGTAGCCGGGGATGCCGAAGGCGGTGCGGACGCCGGTGGTCGCGGCGCCCGCCCTGGTACTGGTCAGATGCGGCATGCCGCCTCCATCCAGATGTCCGCGAGGGACTCTTCGAGGTTGATACGGGGTCGCCAGCCGAGGCGGTCGCGGGCGCAGCGCACGTCGGCCTGCTGCCAGCTGCCGCAGCCGTCCGGGTACGGGTACGCGACCGGGGCCGCGTGGTCGGGGTCCAGGCGGGGGTGGCCGATGGGGCCGCGCAGCGGGCCGGGCGGGCCGTCGAGTTCGTGCAGGGCGCCGCCGTATCCGGCGACCCGGGCGAGGACTCCGGCGGCGTCGCGCAGACGGATGGCGCGGCCGGAGCCGATGTTGATGACGCCCTGGGCGGCGGAGAGCGAGGCCGCGTGGACGGCGCGGGCGACATCGCGTACGTCGATGAAGTCGCGTTGGGCGCCGAGGCCGCCGAGTTTGAGTTCGCCGTCGCCGGACTGCATGGCGCGGCGCATGGCTTCGGCGAGGCGGCCGAGCGGGGAACCGGCCGGGGTGCCGGGCCCGGCGGGCGAGAAGACGCGCAGGACGACCGCGTCCAGGCCCGACCCGAGGACCAGTTCGGTGGCGGCGAGCTTGCTGACGCCGTACGGGCCGCCGGGGCGCGGTACGGCGTCCTCGGCCGTGGAGGAGCCGGGCTGGCTCGGGCCGTACTCGGAGCTGCAGCCGATCTGCACCAGGCGGGCGCCGCAGCCGCTGCGGCGCAGGGCCTCGCAGACGGTGGCGACGGCGACGGTGTTGTGCCGGGTGAGTTCCCTGGCACCGCCGCGGGTGGCGCCGGCGCAGTTCACGATGACGCCCGGGTGGACCGCGTCGAGGAAGCGGGTGAGCGCGCCGGGGCTGCCGGTGGCGAGGTCGAAGCGGACGTCGGCGTCGTCACCGCGGCCGAGCGCGGTGAGCTGGACGGCCGGGTCGGCGAGCAGCCGGTCGGCGACGAAGCGGCCGAGGTATCCGTTGGCTCCGATCAGCAGAACCCTCATCGCTTGGCTCCCGGGGTGTGCGCTCCGGCGACTCCGGTGGTTCCGGACGCTCCGGGTCCGGGTCGGGAGGTGGTCATCTGGTGGTCTCCTTCAAGGGGTGATGCGGTTGCCTCCGGCGGGGTGCCGGATGCCTGCCGCCGGGACGGCACGGCGAGGCAGACGAAGAGAACGGCGGCTCTGCTCACTCCGGGTCTCCCGTCGGCGCGTGGGCCGAGGCCCGGGTGAGGGTGCGGGTCGCCTGGAGCAGCAGCGCCAGGGCGGCGGCGCCGCAGACGAGCGCGGGGACGCCGCCCGCGCCCCACGCGTCGGCCAGGGCGTCGACGGGGGCCGCCAGGAAGGCGCAGCCGGGCAGCCGGCCGGCGAGGACCAGGCCCACGGCGGCCGCTTCGGTGGCGGCGGCGAGGGCGAGGGCGGGGCCCTGCGGGATGTTGTGGACGGCGAGGAGGCGGGCGAGCAGGAGGAGGGCGCCGAGGGTGATGGCCTCCGGGTAGCCGGCGGGTTCGCCCAGGGCCGCGCCGCACAGGGCGAGCAGGGCGGTCAGGACACCCAGGTAGAGGGCGAACGTGCCGAGCAGCAGCGGCTGTACGGCCCCGGTGAACTCCTCCAGGCCACGGCTGCCCGTGAGTCTGCGGCGGGCGCCCGCCGTGAAGAGGTGGGCGCTCCAGGCCGCCGGGGCGCAGGACACGGCGAGGGCGAGTACGGGCGCGGTGGTCACCGGCCAGGGGCCGTGCGCGGCGCCGGTCGGGAGGCCGTCGGGGCCGCCGTCCAGGACGGCACGCAGGAGGCCGTTGCCGAGGAGGGCGTAGGCGAGGAGCCAGCAGGTCCACACGCGCGTGCCGGTCATGGTGTGCCGGGCGAGGGTGCGCGCGGGCACGGCCAGGGGGCCACGGCGCAGGGTCAGACCTGCGGCCAGGGCGAGGGCGAGCACGCCGGCGGCCGCCACCAGGAGACGCGGGCGGCCCTCGGTGAGCCGTACGCCGGTCACCACCCCCACGCCGACCGCGCCCGGCAGCAGCGTGAGCAGCGCCCAGTCGGCGCGCACGCGGGACGCGGGCGCCGGTTCCGGGCGCGGGCGCCGGTCGCCGTCGCGGGGCACGCGCGCGTAGAGCTCCTCGGCGAGTGAGAAGACGTCACGGTGCCGGAAGCGGGCGGCGGTCCGGTCGGTGACGCCGTGTGCTTCCAGGCCGGCCGCGATCTCCAGCGGGTCGACGGCACGCTCGCAGAGCGCGCGGTGGCGGTGCATCAGCGCTTTCACGGGGTCGGCGCCGCCCCGACGTGGGGTGGATCTGCGGCTGCCCGCGGTGTCCTTGGCGGTCGCCATGCCGCCCGTGAAGCCCCCGCCGGACATCGCAACCGGCCTCGGCGACCCGCTCCCGGACAGTGCTTCCTCCGAGCCGCCCCCGGCCACGCCCGGGAGCCATTCCTCCGACCGCGTGTCCCAGGCGTCGGCGCCGCCGGGGCGCCCGGGCCGGTCCAGCTCGCCCAGACCGCCGTTCACGGTGCCGTCCTCGTCGCGGTTCACAGGACGCCCTCCGTGGCCGCGAGCGGGATGGCCCGTACCGGGGTCGGCCGCAGTGGGGCGCCCAGGGCCCAGCCGGGGCCGTCCCGGTCCACGACGCGGGCCGTGGGGCCGGTCCAGCGGCCGGGGACATGGGCCTCGGCCGGAGCGGCGAACGGCAGGGGCTCGCCGGCCTCGTCGAGGACGACCCGACGCACCGGACAGTGCGAGACGATCTCCAGGTAAATGCCGTGAAATGCCGCGATGTTCTGCTCGACGGTGAACAGTTCGAGCGCCCGGGCGCGCGCGGCAGCTCCGAGGCGCTCACGGCGCTCGGGGTCGCGCAGCAGCGCCACGCACGCCTCCGCGAGCGCCCGCGGATTGCGCGGGGGTACGACGAGACCGGTGCCGCCGATGACCTCCACCACGGCGCCGACGTCGGTGGAGACGGTCGCGCGGGCGCAGAACATCGCTTCGACCAGGCCGACCGGGAAACCCTCGACGACGCTGGAGAGGACGACGACGGCCCCGGAGGCGTAGGCGTCGGTGAGGGTCGGTGCCTCCGGGCCGCCGATCTCCTCGAAGGCGACCGGGTTGTCGCCGACGGCGTGCACCCCCTCGGCCTCGTCCGGGAAGAGCTGGGCGGCGAGTGCCTTGCAGTGGCCCAGGTAGGCCTCGCCCTCCGCTCCCGCCGGTGCGCCCACCACCCGTAGCCGCGCCTTGGGCTCCTCCTTGCGGACCTCCGCGAAGGCGTGCAGCAGCGACACCAGATCCTTGGACGGCTCTATGCGGCCGACCCACACGAGCGTGTCCGGGTCGGCCCGGTCCGGCGCCTCGCCGACCTCGGCGAAGCGGGAGGCCTCCATGCCCGGGTGGACGGTACGGATGCGGGCGCGGTCGGCGCCGCAGCGCTCCTGCCAGCGGCGGGCGTGCGCGTTGCCGGGGGTGATGATCGCGGCGCGGGCGTAGACCTCGGCGGCGAGCCGGCCGTGGAAGGCTGCGAGCAGGGCGCGCACGGCCGGGGTGGCCGCGTCGGGGCCGGAGGCGAGGTAGTGCGAGCGCAGTTGCACGCCGTACTCGGTGACCAGCAGCGGCACGTCGGAGAAGTGGCGGGCGAGCAGGCCCGGCAGGGCGGCCGGGCCGCCGGCGGTGGCGTGGCAGAGGTCGGCTGCGCCGAGGCCGTCGTCGCCGTACCAGTCGAGTGAGAGGGGGCGCAGGGTGCGTTCGAGGTGCGCGGCGACGGCCAGGAGATCCGGCACGCGCGCGTCGCGCGCCGTACCGAGCGCGCCGGGTGCGCGGCAGGCATGCTCCAGTGTGCGCACGGCGGTGTCGGAGCGGAGCGCGCCGACCAGTCCGCCCTCGTCACGGGCGAGTTCAGCGAGTCCGTAGAGCGCGCCGCCGAAACGGTCCGCCAGATGGCCGGGGTCGGCAGCGGAGCCGTCCGCACCGCCTGAGCCGTCCAGGCCGCCCGGACCGGCGGAGCCGGCGATGCCCGGACCGGCGCACAGCACCCCCGCCAGTTCCCCATAGCACTCGGCGAAGCGCCGGCGTGCACGCCGGCCGTACCCGACCCCGTCCTCCTCGGCGGTCCACAGGGGTGCGGTCCGTACCCGGCTGACGTGTGGCGGCAGTGGCAGCCAGCCCTCGTCCTCCTGGCGCCTGCTGCGGCTGAGCGCGTAGAGGTCGAACTCGTGCTGCCCGAGCCCGCGCACGAGCCGGTCGCACCAGAGTCTGGCGTCACCGCTCACATACGGATAGCCACCCTCCGTAAGCAGTCCGATGCGCACGTGTGCACCCCCGATCGATCTCCCGTATGGGGAGCCACCGTTGCCTCGATGGCTCGCAGCGGGACGAACGTATGCGGACAAGGCGGTGGCGCGACGGACGGTTGTCCATCGCGCCACCAAAAGGGGTGAACGGTCGTAACTTTCCCGTGCGGGTCGCGTTCGGTCGCGCTATGAGATCAGTCGACAGCGAAACGTCACATCAGGACAGCCCCAGGACCAGGAGAAACGTCACGCCGACGCCAGTTCCCGCCGGGCCGCCCGTCGCCGGGCCGCGGCCTCCGGGTCGAGGGCGGGTACGGCGGCCAGAAGCTGCCGGGTGTACGGGTCCTGTGGGTTGTCGTAGACCTCGTCGGCGGGCCCGGTCTCGACGATCCGGCCGCGCCGCATCACCGCGACCCGGTCACTGACCTGGCGGACCACGGCGAGGTCGTGGGCGACGAAGACGAGCGCGAGGTCGAGTTCGCGCTGGAGTTCGCCCAGCAGGGCGACCACCTGGGCCTGGGTGGTGACGTCCAGCGCGGAGACCGGCTCGTCGCAGACGATCACGCGCGGGTCGGCCGCGAGCGCCCGCGCGATGCCCACGCGCTGGCGCTGACCACCGCTGAACTCGTGCGGATAGCGCTCGTAATGCGCCCCTTCGAGCCCCACGCGCTCCAGAAGTTCGATCACGCGCCCCCGGATGCGCCTCCCGTCACGCTCTCCACGCGCGCGGAGCGGATCGGCTACCGATTCCCCCACAGTGCGCCGGGGGTTGAGGGACGACACCGGATCCTGGAACACCATCTGGACGGCCGGCCGCACGCCCACGCGCGCGTGCCCCTCGTAACGGACCTCCCCCGCCGTCGGCTCCAGCAGCCCGACCAGCATCCGGCCGAGCGTCGTCTTGCCGCTGCCGCTCTCGCCGACGATGCCGAGGGTCTCGCCCCGACGGACGGTCAGCGAGACATCGTCCACGGCCGCGAACGCCCTCCTGCCGCGGCCGAATTCGCGCCGCAGCCCTGACGCCTCCAGCACGACCTCCTCCGACGCCTGTGAGGGCGCGCGCACCGCGTCCACGCGCGGGACGGCCCAGAGCAGTTCGCGCGTGTACGGCTGCGCGGGCGCCCCGAGCACACCGGCGACCGGGCCCTGCTCGACCACGCGCCCGTGCCGCATGACGAGCACCCGGTCGACGCTCTCGGCGGCGACGCCCACGTCGTGGGTGACAAGCAGCAGCCCCATGCCGGTCTCCGCGCGCAGGGTGTGCAGCAGGTCCAGGATCTGGGCCTGGACGGTCACGTCGAGGGCCGTGGTGGGCTCGTCGGCGATCAGCAGGTCGGGCTCGCGGGCGAGCGCCATGGCGATCAGCGCGCGCTGCCGCATGCCCCCGCTGAACTCGTGCGGGCGGGACCGGGAACGGCGCGGGGCGTCAGGGATGCCCACCCGGTCCAGAACCTCCACGGCACGCGCGCGTGCGGCACGTCGCGACACGCGCGTGTGCACGCGGTACACCTCGGCGATCTGGTCGCCGACCGCGTAGTACGGGTCGAGGGACGACAGCGGGTCCTGGAAGACCATCGCCGCCTTCGCGCCGCGCAGCCGCCGCAGTTCCTCGTCGGAAGCCGCCTGTACGTCGGTGCCGGCGACCTCGATCGTGCCGCCGACCCGTGCGCCCGTGCCGCGATGCAGCCCGAGCAGGGCCGAGGCGACGGTGGACTTGCCGGAACCGGACTCGCCGACCAGCGCCAGGGCGGCGCCCGCCGCCAGGCCGAAGGAGAGCCCGTCCACGGCCCGCAGGTCGCCGAACTCCACGGTCAGATCCGTGACTTGGACGAGACTCACGTCAGTACCACCCGTCGGTCGGCCACCGCGTAGAGCACGTCCGCGACGGCGTTGGCGATGACCACAAAGAAGCCGATGACCAGGACCATTCCGACGACGACGGGCAGGTCGACCACGTTGACGGCGTGGACGAGCTCCTGGCCGATGCCGGGCAGTCCGAACAGCGTCTCGGTGAGCACCGCGCCGCCGACGGCCGAGCCGACGTTGTTGGCGTTCAGCGCGATGACCGGCGCGAACGCCCCACGCAGGGCGTGCCGGCCGACGATCGCCCGCTCCCCGACGCCGTACGCGCGGAAGGTGCGGATGTGGTCCTCGGCCAGCGTCTCCAGCATCGACGACCGGGTCAGCCGGGCGAAGGAGGCGGCCTCGACGAGAGCCAGGGACAGCCACGGCAGCAGCAGGTTCCACGCCCATTGTTCGGGATCGTCGGTGAAGTCGACGTACTGCGGGAAGGGCAGCAGTTGCAGTTCGCCGCAGACGACGATCATCAGCACGAGGCCGATGACGAAGACCGGGGTGGCCCAGCCGGCCAGCGTGAGGGTGGTCAGGACGCGTTCGGTGAACCGGCCGCGCCGCCAGGCGGAGAGCACGCCGGTGCCGACGCCCAGGACGAGCCAGAGCACCATCGCGCCGAGGACGAGCGAGAGGCTGACCGGGAGCTTGGTGAGGATGATGCTCAGCACCTGCTGGTCGGTCTGGTAGGAGAGCCCGAGGCAGGGCGCCGAGCAGTGCTCCACGGAGGTGCCGGTCGAGTAGTCCTGGCCGACGAGCAGGCCCTCCAGGAAGTGCCAGTAGCGCACGTACAGGGGATCGTCGAGCCGTAGTTGCTGGGCCACCTGGTGCACCTGCTCCGGGGAGCAGCGCGGGCCGCAGGTGATCTGGGCGACGTTGCCGGGGGTGGCGTAGAAGACGACGTAGACGATGACCGAGATGGCCAGCAGGGTCACGACGATGCCGATGGCGCGGCGGACCAGGAACCCACCGAAGCCGCTCATGCGGACCCCTCCTCGACGGACCCGGTGGACGTGCCGGAGTCGGCGGACGCGGTGGACGTGCCGGAGTCGGCGGACGCGGTGGACGTGCCGGAGTCGGCGGGCCCGGCGGACGTCACGGCCCCAGCGGACCCGGTGGACACGGCGGAGCCGGCGGACCCGGCGGACGTCACGGCCCCAGCGGACCCGGTGGACACGGCGGAGCCGCCGGACCCGGCGGACGTGCCGGAGCCGACGGCCGCGGTAGACGTGCCGGAGCCGGCGGGCCCGGCGGACGTCGCGGCCCCAGCGGACCCGGTGGACGTGCCGGAGCCGACGGACCCGGTGGGCGTCACGGCCCCGGCGGACACGGTGGACGCGGCGGACACGGTGGACGCGGTGGGCGTCACGGACCCGGCGGACCCGGTGGCCCTGGCCTCCCGCTTGCGCCCCGTGCCGATGCTCAGCCGGGACGCGGCGCGCGGGTCGAGGGCGATGCGGACGCCGTCGCCGAGGACGGTCAGCGCGAGGACGGTCACGAAGAGCGCGCCGGCCGGGAGCAGCAGGTACTGCGGGGCCGCCTGGTACCAGACGTCGGCGGCGCTGAGCATCTGCCCCCAGGACGGCGTCGGCGGCTTCACGCCGACACCGAGGAACGACAGGGCCGCCTCGGTACTGATGTTGACCGGGATCAAGATGGATGCGTACGTGATGACCGGCGCGGCCAGCCCGGGCAGGAGCTCACGACGGGCGACGCGCCAGGTGCCCCAACCGCTGAGCCGCGCGGCGGCGACGTAGTCGAGCCCCTTCAGGGTGAGCGTCTGGGCACGCACGATCTTCGCGATGTTGCCCCAGGCGATGAACCCGATGACGAGGGTGACCAGGACGGGCCGCGGGAAACTCTGCGGGACGATCGCGAGCAGCGCCAGTGACATGACCATCAAGGGCATCGCGACGAAGATGTCGGTGAACCGGCTCAACAGTTGATCAACCCATCCACTGCCGAGCGCGGCCGCCATCCCGACGAGGAGCCCGAGGAGGACCTGGATCACGGTCGCCGCCAGCGCGACACCCAGGGAGACCCGGGCGCCGTACACCAGACGGGCGAAGAGATCCCGCCCGGTCTGCGGCTCCACGCCCAGCCAGTGGCCGGCGCCGATGCCTCCGAAGGAGCCGACCGGCACGCCTCCGCGCGCGGAGTCGACCAGGGACGGGTGGTAGGTGGTCGGGTCCTGACCCTCGATCGCGGTGAGCAGGGGCGCCGCGAGCGCGACCAGGACGAGCAGCGCGACGACGGCCGCCGCGACGAGGGCGGCGCGCCGGGTGCGCAGCCGCCGCCAGAACTGACGGGCCCCCGAGGTCCCCGAGGCGAGCGCCTCAGGGACCTCGGCGGCGACAAGTGCCTCGCTCACGGCGCTACTTCACCGCGACCTGGGAGATGTCCAGGACACCGGTCCAGTCGCTGATCACGACGTTCCTGATGTCCTTGCCGACCAGTCGCTTGTAGACGGGGTGGAACAGCGGCACGGTCAGCGCCTGCCCGGCGATCTTCTTGTCCAGTGCGCCCCACCGCTTGGCGGCCGCGTCAAGATCGGTCAACTTGTTGATCGCGTCAATCTCGGCATTGACCGAAGCATCGTTGAGCAGACCCGTGTTGAAGTTCGCTCCATCCTTGACGATCTGCCGGCCGTCGAAGATCGGGGCGAGGAAGGGACCGCCGGACGGCCAGTCGGCACCCCAGTGGGCGAGGAAGAAGCCCGGCTCCGTCTTGACGCTGTGGATCTTGTCCTTGTAGTCGTTCTCCTCCAGGCCCTGAAGCTTGACCGTGATGCCGGCCTTCTTGAGCGCGTCCTGGACAGCGGTCGCGATCTCAGGGCTGGTCTCGAAGTCCTTGCTGTTGGAGTGGGTCAGGGTCACGGTGAGCCCGTTCGGGTAACCGGCCTCCTTCAGCACCTCCTTGGCCTTGGCCGCGTTGCCGGTCTCGCCCGACGGGAACAGGTCGTACGGCGTGTAGCCGAAGGACTTCTGGTTCGGCAGGAAGGTGGTCGCGGCCTCGGCGAGCGCGCTGCCGCCTGCCGCGTTGATCACGGACGACCGGTCGATGGCGTACGAGATCGCCTGTCGCACCTTGGCGTTGTCGAACGGCTTGACCGTCGGGTTGAACGCGACGTAGTTCGTGTAGCCGAAGTGGCCGGTGCCGACCCGCGCGGCCAGGTCCTTGTCGCCGGTCACCTTGGCGAGTTCGGCCGGACCCAGGTTGGTGTCCGTCGTCGCGGCGGCAGCGTCCGCGCCCTGGGACGCCGACAGCCGCTGGTTGATCACGGAGGAGTCGAGCCCGGAACGCACGTCGACGGTGTCCGGGTAGGCCTTGCGCTGGTCGTCGACGGCCGAGGACCAGTACGTGTTGCGCTCCAGCACCAGGTGCTCACCGTCGTTCTCGTTCTTCACGACCTTGTAGGGGCCGGACGAGATCGGGTGCTCCTCGTACTTGGTGCCCGTGTCCTTGGCCTTCGGGACAGGCGTGAACTGCGTCTGCGTGGCCAGGTACGGGAACTCGCCCTCGGGCTTGTTCAGATGGAAGACGATCGTGCGGCTGTCCGGCGTCTCGATCGCCGAGAGCCCCTTCTTGTCCTTGTACGGCCCCTGGTAGTCGGCCGCGCCCACCAGCCAGTCCCGCAGGTAGGGCGCGCCGCCGGAGAGTTCGGGAGCGAAGGAGCGCTCGATGCCGTACTTGATGTCGGCGGACGTGATCGCGGTCCCGTCCTCGTACTTGAGGCCCTTCTTCAAGGTGTATGTCCACACGGTCGCGTTCTCGCTGGGGCGCCCGGTGTCGGTCGCCAGGTCGGGGACGACCTTGGCGCCGGCGGCGCCGTTCGCGCGGTTGCGGGTGGTGAGCGTACGGAAGACCAGGGAGGGCACGTTTCCGCCGCCGGAGGTGTAGAGGCGAGCGGGGTCGAAGTCCGACTGGGGCTGGGAGTTCAGGACCGTGAGCGTGCCGCCCTTGTGCGGCGTGGAGTCGCCACCGGAGCCGTTGGCATCGTTGTCCTTCGGCCCGCAGGCGGCGGCGCCCGCTGCCACGACCAGGCTGACGGATGCCACGGCCATACGGCGCGCTATGGCGGACGGTTGACGCATCGGAATGACGACCTCTCGGAAGGCATGTCTCGGCTAGTGAGACAGGTTGACGAGGAGTGAGACGAAAGTGAACAGACGTCTGCCCGGGCGTCAGGTCGTCGAAAGAGCCGTGACCGAGTCACGGCGACGGAGAGAGATCGCGACGCGAACGCCCAGGGGCGAGCGTCAGCGACAGTGAATGTCGGCCACGCAGAGCGCGGTCACGCCGATGAGCGCCAGCTCGATGGCGGCGCGCGCGGAGACGTGAAGGGTCGACATGCCCAGAAATATGTATGAACTTTCTGCCCATGTCAATGTGATGTATGCGCCACCTGTCAACTCCTGGGAAACGGCCAAGGGTTGGGCAGACAGTGGATGCCGTCGTGGTCGAGGAACTTGGTCTGCTGCTGCATGACCGGCGCCAGCTCGCCGTCCTTGTCGCAGGTCACGTGGCCGTAGCCGAGCCGGTGGCCGACCTCGTGGTTGATCAGCATCTGTCGGTAGGCGTGGATCTTGTCTCCGTATGTCTTGCTGCCCTGCGCCCACCTGTACGCGTTGATCATCACGCGTTCGGTGGCGGCCGAGTCGCACGACACGTTGTCCTCGGTCGTGTCGAGACCGGACTTGGCGCACCACTTGGCGGTGGTTCCGGGGCTGGCGAGCGTGATCACGAAGTCCGGCTTGCCGGAGTAGATGCGCTCGAAGGTGCGCGCGCCGTTGTGGGCCCAACTGCGGTCGTCGTTGAGCGTCTTCTGCACGGCCGCGGCGAACAGCTCGCCATCCAGCCCGAGTCCCTGCTCCACGTCGACGCGGTAGGTGTACTTCTGCCCCTTGCCGGACCCCTTGGCGATCCCGGGCACGGCGTCGAACTTCCCGGACCCGGCCAGTTTGGCGCCGAGCGGGTACTTCTTGTCCATCGCCTGCTCGTACGAGAGCGTCGCCACGCTCGGCGGGGCGGTGACGGAGGCGGACGGTGTCGTACGGCCGTTGCCGCGCGAGGCGGGACCGTCGGTGGCCCGTGCGTCGCCGGCGGCCGACTGGGACCGTACAGCGCTGTCACCGCCGTCGGCGACCTGGCCGGCGACGATTACCGCGAGCACGGTGGTGACAGCGGCGGCCGCAACGCCGGCGAGGGCCCGACCCTTGCCACCCTTGGGCTGCGCGGGTTCACCGGTGGGCGGCGCGTCGTCATCGCCATCGTCGCCGTCGCCGTACGGCTCGGAGGCGAGCGGGGATGTGGACCGACCGGGGGCGAGCGGGGACGTGTGCGGGTCGGAGCCGGGCGGATACGTTTCCGCGCGCTGGGCGCCGATGCCGACGCCAGGGCGAGGCGTGAAGACGTCGGCGTCCTCGCCGAAAGCGTCGAGGTAGTCCTGCCGGGGCCCACCGGGCCCGCTCCGCCGCTGCCGCGGTATCGACGGCCCGGCCGCCCCCGAGGCGGCGGCACCCGCCTGCCCGCCCACCTCACCCCAGCCACCGCCCGCCTCCCGCTGCTGGGGATGACCACCACGGGCCCGCGGGACGCCGTGGGCGGGGGTCCCGTCCGGGAAGCGGGGAACACCGTGAGCCGGAGTGCCGTCAGGGAACCGGGGCACGCCGTGGGCGGGCGTACCGTCAGGCAACCGGGGCACGCCATGAGCGGGCGTACCGTCCGGGAACCGAGGTGCCCCCTGCGCGGGAGTACCGTCAGGGAACCGGGGCACGCCGTGGGCGGGGGTACCGTCCGGGAAACGAGGCGCCCCTTGCGCGGGCGTACCGTCGGGGAGGCGAGGCACCTCGCGCGCGGGCGTACCGTCCGGGAAATGAGGCGCCCCCTGCGCGGGCGTACCGTCCGGAAAGCGAGTCACCCCACGCACGGGCGTACCGTCCGGAAGACGCGGGACCCCTTGAGCCGGCGTGCCGTCCGCGGGGCGCGGGACACCACGGGCAGCCGTACCGCCCGCGAACCGCGGCACCCCACCCACTGGCGTGCCGTCCTGCAGACGCGGCACCCCACCCCCCGGCGCACCACCCTGCCGACGCGGCACCGCACCCGCACCCGTACCGTCGGGCAGACGCGGCGCGCCGCCCGCAGGCGTGCCGTTGGCCGGGCGCGGTATCGATCCGGCGCCCCCGCGCTCGCCCTTGGGGTCTCTCTTCCGACCCGCACCTATGCCCGATATATCCCCGGCGTCGGCTTTGGGGGCCTGGCCGCGGCGACTGTGGCGTCCCACCCGCCCCTCAGCTCCCCACGCCCGGCGCGACCGTACCGCCGCCCAACCCCTCGGCGTCCGCGAGGAGTTCACGGAACGCCCCGGCCACCGCCTCCGGGTACTCCATCATCGCCACATGCCCGGCGTCGGGCATGGACAGCAGCCGGGAGTGGCGGAAGGTGCGCGCGGCCCTCTGTGCCATGCGGTAGCCGACGAGCTGGTCGCGGCCGCCGTAGATCAGCAGGGTCGGGGCCAGGACGCGCTCCGCCTGGCGCCAGAGCCCGTGCTGCCCGCCCAACGTGTACGCGTTGACGATCCCGCGCGCGGACCGCGCCATCGCGTCCCAGAAGTACGGCAGCCGCAGCCGCCGTTCGAGCTCCTCCACCGCGTACTCGAACGCCTCGGGGGTGACCTGGCCGGGATCGCCGTAGCAGAGGGCCAGTACACCCCGTACGCGTTGTTCGGCGGTCCACCTGCCGGTCGTGCGGGTGAGCAGTCCGGCGACGCCGGGCAGACCGAGCAGCACCGTCGGCATGGCCGTGCGCTGCACGCGCAGTTCGGGCAGGGCCGGCGAGACGAGCGTGAGCGTGCGGACGAGGTCGGGACGGACGGCGGCGACGCGCGTGCTGACCGCGCCGCCGAGCGAGTTGCCGAAGAGGTGGACCGGACCGCGGCCCACCGCGTCGAGATAGCGGATGATCGCGCGCGCGTGCCCGGTGACCGAGTAGTCGCCGTCGTCCGGCGGCGGTGAGTCGCCGAAGCCCGGCAGGTCGACCGCCTCGCCGTCCACGACATCTTCGAGCCGCTGCATCAGGTCCGACCAGTTCTGCGAGGAGCCGCCGAGCCCGTGGACGTACAACGCGGACGGCAGGCCCGCGCGCGTGGGGGGCCTGGACCGGATCGAAAGAGTGACACCGGGCAGCCCTACCGACCGCAGCCGCTCGCCCTCCGCGACTCTGACGGCCGCCGCCTTCGGCAGCACGCTGGTGGGCGGCACTGAGGGCAGCTCGGTCGAAGACATGGGCCAATGTTACGAGACGATCACACAGTGATTCGTGTGTTCGCCGTCACAGAGCCACCCGGCTGAGCGGCGGCCGGACCGCCGATCGGCCGATCGGCCGCCGACGAGCAGTCGACGAGACCGAGTGGGCGGCCGTCGGCGGCATCCCGGGTGAACGGCCGTCGATGACATAGCGTCCGCATCCGGTGTCTCCTACGCTCATAAAGAGGGCACCCGTTTATGACCCCCTGCTTCTGCCAGGGACATTCGAAGGAAGGGAGCCCACCATGGCCTATGACCCCACCCACCCCGACGTGCTCGACGATCTGGAGCCGGAGGCGGAGGACGCCCCGGAGATCGACGTCGAGGCCCCGGAAGCCGACGCAGCCGAGCAGCACACGGACATCGCACCGTCCCAGGACGACCCGCTCACCGATGTGGACAAGGACCGCGCGAACGAGGCCGATCTCATCGAACAGGCGCGCGTGGTCTCCCTCGACGAGGACGACTACCGCTGACCACGGGGGGCTCGACGGGTCCACCTGGCCTGTCCGCATTTCCCGGTGCGGCTTTCGCCGCCGTCCGGTACGTGAAATTCTGCGCTCGCACCGCGCACAGCACGGTTACCGAAAAGTACGATGGCCGGGCGGCGCAATCCGCATGTGGACGATTTTGGGAGGCGGCGTGACAGCCATCGAGCAGACAGAGGCGGCGCGCCCGCGGGGCACTCGCCTGCCGCGCCGTGCCCGTCGGAACCAGTTGCTGGGCGCCGCCCAGGAAGTTTTCGTCGCGCAGGGGTACCACGCGGCCGCGATGGACGACATCGCCGAACGCGCCGGCGTCAGCAAGCCGGTGCTCTACCAGCACTTCCCGGGCAAGCTCGACCTCTATCTGGCTCTGCTGGACCAGCACTGTGACGCCCTCATCCAGGCGGTACGGGGCGCGCTCGCGGCGACGACGGACAACAAGCAGCGCGTCCGGGCCACCATGGACGCGTACTTCGCGTACGTCGAGGACGACGGCGGCGCCTTTCGTCTGGTCTTCGAGTCCGACCTGACGAACGAGCCCGCGGTGCGCGAGCGCGTCGACAAGGTCACCAACGAGTGCGCCGAGGCGATCTGCGACGTGATCGCCGAGGACACCGGTCTCTCGCGCGCCGAGTCGATGCTGCTGGCCTCCGGCCTCGGCGGCCTCGCCCAGGTGGTGGCGCGCTCCTGGCTGCACAGCGACCGCAGCGTCCCGCGCGACCAGGCGGTGCAGCTGCTGGCCTCGCTGGCCTGGCGGGGCATCGCCGGCTTCCCGCTGCACGGCACCGACCCACACTGAGGGGGTCAGGACGCGCCGGCACCGCATTCCCGTTCGGTGTTCGCTCCTGGCGTGCACGCCCGCAGCGTGTACGTCCCCTCACCGGGCTAATGTGTGCTGCGTACGGCGCGGAAGGTCGCGCACTTCACTGACCGTCGGAGGGACATAGCCGTGGAGGTCAAGATCGGCGTGCAGCACGCGCCCCGCGAGATCGTGCTGGAGAGCGGTCTCAACGCCGAGGAGGTCGAGCGCCTCGTCGCCGACGCGCTGGCCGGTAAGTCGCAGGTGCTGTCCCTGGAGGACGAGCGCGGCCGCAAGGTGCTGGTCCCGACGGACCGCCTCGCGTACATCGAGCTCGGCGAGCCGACGGTGCGCAAAGTGGGCTTCACCGCGGTCTAGCCACAGCAGCACGGAGGGGCCTGGCGGACACCCGTCCGCCGGGCCCCTCCGTCGTGTCCGCTCTCCATATCCGGTCCACAAGTCACCCACAGAGGAGGATTGCATTCCGCAGGTCACGGGTATGACGGCCTACGACCGCGAAGCACCCGCCAGGCGTGGGAGGGACCCCTCGTGATGCTGCTGGAAGCCCTTGGATCCGCACTGCTCGGCCTGGCCCTGTCATGGGCCGCTGCCAGCCGTCTCTCCCATCGTCTTCCGGCCCGCCCCCTGGTGTTCTCCACGGGCGTCGCGGGAGCCCTCTTCGGCGACTTCGTCACCCACAGCGCGCTGGGCCCGGGTACGGTCCTCGTGAGCCTGCTGGGCGCCGCGATCGTCTCGGCGGCCTCCCTCTCGCTGCTGCTCCGCCCGGCGGGCCGCCATCTGCGCCGACGATCGATCCCGGCGTAGCCCGGCGCGCCCGCGGGCGAACAGCCCCGCCCAGGGCGTTAAGCGGCCAGCCCCAGGGCCGCCATCCGCTTCGTGTGCGCCTCGGTGATCCGCGAGAACATCCGCCCCACCTCGGCCAGATCGAACCCGTCGGCCACCCCGCCCACCAGCATGGTCGACAGGGCGTCCCGGTCGGCCACCACCCGCTGGGACTGCGACAGCGCCTCCCCCATGAGCCGCCGAGCCCACAGCGCCAGCCGGCCCCCCATACGAGGATCGGCGTCGATGGCCGCCCGCACCCTGTCCACGGCGAACCCGGCATGCCCCGTGTCGGCGAGTACGGCCAGGACCAGCTCGCGCGTGTCGGCGTCCAGCCGTGCCGCGACCTCCCGGTAGAAGTCACTGGCGATCGAGTCGCCGACGTACGCCTTGACCAGGCCCTCCAGCCAGTCTGACGGCGCCGTCTGCCGATGGAAACCGTCGAGGGCCGCGACGAATGGCTCCATCGCCTTCGTCGCGTCCTCGCCGATCTCCGTCAACCGGTTCCGCAGCCGCTCGAAGTGGTGGAACTCGGCCGACGCCATCTTCGCCAGCTCGGCCTTGTCCACCAGCGACGGCGCCAGCTTGGCGTCCTCCGCGAGACGCTCGAACGCCGCCAGCTCGCCGTACGCGAGCGCGCCGAGCAGGTCGACTACCGCGGCGCGGTACTGCGGGTCGGCGGCTGCCCGCGCCCAGTCCTGGGCGGCGACACCGGTCGGTTCGGCGGAGGCGGTCTCAGGCTTGTCAGAGCTCGTCATGAAGCGCACAATAGCCCGCTCGCCGCCTCGGGGAAGCCCCAGGGAACCCCCCGGGGAAGCCCCGAGAAGCCCCGAGAAGACCCGGAGAAGTCTTCGGGAAGCCCCTGGTCAACCACTGTGACTACCACGACGTGACCAAATCGGCCATCGCATGTGCACGATTCCGGGGTATGGTGGTAATGCGCCTGCTGGTACGCCGTCGTATTCGGACGTGCCTCGACAGGCCGCACGTATGAGGATGCCCGGTCGGTGGCCCGATCGGCTCCGACCCGACAGCCCTCCCGGCGCGTACGGCACATCGCGTACGACGACCGGAGGGACACCTCAGCGGTACGAGCGCTAGAGCGTCGGCAGAGGTCCCGTGTCATACGGCGTGCCCAACGGCCCGCCCGTAAGGCAGCCGACGTCCCCCGGCACGGTCCGTCAAAGACCCCCGCGCTCGCCTCGGACCGCGACACACAGAAGAGGCAGCACCCTGACTACGACGTTTCGAGAACTCGGGATCCTTCCCGAGACCGCCGAGGCCCTGGAAGCCGTCGGCATCATCAACCCCTTCCCCATCCAGGAGATGACACTCCCGGTCGCCCTGTCCGGCACCGACGTCATCGGCCAGGCCAAGACCGGCACCGGCAAGACCCTCGGCTTCGGTCTGCCGCTCCTGGAGCGCGTGACCGTCCCCGCCGACGTGGAGGCCGGCCGCGCCGCCCCCGAGGCCCTCACCGACGCCCCGCAGGCGCTCGTCGTCGTTCCCACGCGCGAGCTGTGCACCCAGGTCACCAACGACCTGCTGACGGCCGGCAAGGTACGTAACGTGCGCGTCCTGGCGATCTACGGCGGCCGGGCCTACGAACCGCAGGTCGAGGCCCTGAAGAAGGGCGTCGACGTGGTCGTCGGCACCCCGGGCCGGCTCCTGGACCTCGCGGGCCAGAAGAAGCTGAACCTGAAGCACATCAAGTCGCTCGTCCTCGACGAGGCCGACGAGATGCTCGACCTGGGCTTCCTGCCCGACGTCGAGAAGATCATCAACATGCTTCCGGCCAAGCGCCAGACCATGCTGTTCTCGGCGACCATGCCGGGCGCGGTCATCGGCCTCGCGCGCCGGTACATGAGCCAGCCCACCCACATCCGCGCCACCGCCCCGGACGACACGGGCGCGACCGTCGCGAACACCAAGCAGTTCGTCTACCGCGCGCACTCCATGGACAAGCCGGAGATGATCGCCCGCATACTGCAGGCCGACGGCCGCGGACTGGCGATGATCTTCTGCCGGACCAAGCGCACGGCCGCCGACATCGCCGAGCAGCTCCAGCACCGCGGGTTCGCCTCCGGTGCGGTCCACGGCGACCTCGGTCAGGGCGCCCGCGAGCAGGCGCTGCGCGCCTTCCGCAACGGCAAGGTGGACGTCCTCGTCTGCACCGACGTCGCCGCGCGCGGCATCGACGTCGAGGGCGTCACCCACGTCATCAACTACCAGTCCCCCGAGGACGAGAAGACGTACCTGCACCGCATCGGCCGTACGGGCCGCGCGGGCGCGAAGGGTACGGCGATCACCTTCGTCGACTGGGACGACATCCCGCGCTGGCAGCTCATCAACAAGGCGCTGGAGCTGGGCTTCCCCGAGCCGGTGGAGACCTACTCGACCTCACCGCACTTCTTCGAGGAGCTCAAGATCCCGGTCGGCACCAAGGGTGTCCTGCCGCGTTCGGAGCGCACCCGCGCCGGGCTCGACGCGGAGGAGCTGGAGGACCTGGGCGAGACCGGCGGCCGCGGTGGACGCGGTCGCGGTGGCCGGGGCGACCGCGGTGACCGCGGTGACCGTGGCGGGGCCGGGGCCCGCTCCGAGGAGCGCGAGCGCCAGGCCCGCACCCCGCGCCGCCGCCGTCGCACCCGCGGCGGTACGGCGACGGATACGGCGTCCGGTACGACGTCCACGGCGCCGACCGCCGAGTCCGTGTCCCCCGCCCCCGCCGCCGAGTCCGTCACGGCGTCGGAGCCCGCGGGCACCCGCACCCCGCGCCGTCGACGCCGTACGCGCGGCGGGGCATCGCCTGAGCCGGTGGCAGCCGCGGCCGCCACCCCGGAGATCGTGACACCGGAGGCGGTCATCGAGACCGTCGAGGCCGTCGAGGCCCTGGCGGAGCCGGTCGCTCCGGAGAAGCCGCGTCGCCGCCGGACCCGCAAGTCCGCCGAGGCCGCGGTGACGCCGGCCGAGGCCGCCGAGGTCACGGAGGCTCCGCAGGAGGCCGCCGAGGCTCCGGTGACACCGGTTCGCCGCCGCACCCGCAAGACCGCCGAGCCGGTCGAGGCGGTTGTGACCACGCCGGAGCCCGAGGTCGTCGTCGACGCCGAGGAGCCGAAGCCGCGCCGCACCCGCAAGACCGCCGCTGCCGCCGAGACGGCGGTGGACACGGCCGAGTCCGCCGAGGCCGAGGCCAAGCCGCGCCGCACCCGCAAGACCGCCGCCGCCGCCGAGACGGCGGTGGACACGGCCGAGTCCGCCGAGGCCAAGCCGCGCCGCACCCGCAAGACTGCGGCCGCGGCTCCGGAAACGGCCGCCGAGACGGAGACGGAGGCCGTCAAGCCGCGTCGTACCCGCAAGACGGCAGTCGCCGCCGAAGCGGCCGTCGACACGGCCGAGGCCACCGAGGCCAAGCCCCGCCGCACCCGTAAGGCGGCAGTCGCCACCGAGACGGCCGCCACCCCGGAGACCGCCGAGGTCGCGGAGCCCAAGCCCCGCCGCACCCGGAAGACGGCAGCCGCCGCCCCGGAGACGGCCGAGGTCGCCGAGGCCAAGCCGCGCCGGACGCGGAAGGTCGCGGAGGCCGCTGTCGACACCGCCGAAGGTGCGGAGGCCAAGCCCCGCCGCACCCGCAAGACGGCTGTCGCCGCCGCGGAGATTCCGGCGCAGGCCAGTGACGAGCCGGAGGTCAAGCCGAGACGTCGTACCACCCGCAAGGCGGCCGAGTCCGCCGCGACGGTCGACACGACCGACGCGGAGGCGAAGCCGAAGGCCCGCCGGACCCGGAAGGCCACCGCCGCGGCTCCCGAGGCCTGAGCACGCGTCAGGACGGCCCGGCCCACCCTGTGTGGGCCGGGCCGTCGGCGTTCCCGGCCCAGGACCGCCGCCCGCCGGCTGCCCCGCTGTGGGATTCATCCACCGGCCTACGGCCCGTCGCCGTCCGCCGGATAACCTCTCCCCATGAGCAGGCCTCGCACCTTTGCCCCGCCCGCCGGTGCCCGCGCGTACGCGCTCGCCACCGCGCGGGGTGAGTTCGCCGTCATCGACGCACCCGCGGCCGCAGGGGCCGAGCCCAGGGGGATCGCGCTGTTGCTGCCCGGGTTCACCGGCAGCAAGGAGGACTTCAACCCGCTGCACGAAGCACTGGGCGCGCGCGGATACCGGACCGTCGCCGTGGACGGGCGTGGGCAGTTCGAGTCGGACGGCCCGGCGGACGACGAATCGGCGTACGCCCAGGAGGAGTTGGCGCGGGATGTGCTCGCGCAGGCGGCGGCGGTCGGCGACGGCCGGCCCGTGCATCTGCTGGGGCACTCCCTCGGCGGTCAGATCGCGCGCGCGGCCGTGCTCCTCGACCACACGCCGTTCCGCTCGCTGACGCTGATGTCCTCGGGCCCGGCGCAGATCTCCGTCCCCCAGCAGCAGCGGGTGAAGCTGCTGCGGGACGCGCTCGCGGTGATGCCGATGGCCGAGGTGTGGGAGGCCATGCGGGCCATGGACGCACCGGAGGAGCTGGACGAGGGCGGTGTGGACGACCAGGAGGACCCGGAGGATCTGCGGCGCCGCTGGCTGGGCAACAAGCCGGCCCAACTCCTGGCCGCCGGACGCCAGTTGTGCACCGAGCCGGACCGCGTCGGTGAACTCGCCGCCGTACCGCTGCCGTTCCATGTGCTGTCGGGCGCGCGGGACGACACCTGGCCGCTGCCGCTGCTGGACGACATGGCGCTGCGGCTGCGGGCGCACCGCACGGTCATCGAGGGTGCGGAGCACTCCCCCAACTCCGAAAGGCCGGCCCCCACCGCAGAGGCGCTCGCCGCCTTCTGGGACAGGGTGAACGGCTAGTACTGCGTCTGGAGGTGCCCCCAGAAGCCGTCCCGGAGGGCGCGGCGCAGGTCGGCCTGGCCGCGCAGGGAGTACTGGAGCAGGCTCTCGGCCTCGACGAGGAGGTCCTGGTCGACGGAGCCCGGCAGGTAGGGGTGGCCGGGCAGCAGCTCGACCAGTGCTTCGCTGCCCCGCGAGGACAGCCACTTCGCGGCGATCTGCGCGCCGACGAAACGGACGTCCTCGCGGGTGGGTCTGGTGGCGCCGGCCTCGTAGGCGTGGGCGGTGCGCCGGGCGACGTACGGTTTGAAGAACTCGAGGTCGAGGGTGCGCTGGCTGTCGACCTCCCAGAGCAGCGGCTCGGCCTGGTTGCGGCCCTCGGGCGCCTCGATGCCCCACAGGTGGACACGGGCGCCGTAGCCCTGGGCCGCCTCGACCGCGGAGACCAGGTCCTCGTCGCCGCCGAGCAGGGCCGCGTCGCTGATGGCGCGGTGCCGGGCGAGTGACTCCAGGTCCGTGCGGATCAGGGAGTCGACGCCCTTCTGCTGGTTGTTGGCGTTGAGGTTGCCGAGCCGGACCTTGACGTCGGGCAGTTCGGCGATGGTCTGCTGCTCGGCGGTGTGGATGCGGCGGCGGGCGCCGTCGTACCAGTAGACGCGCAGCAGCCGGCTGTCCGCGAAGATCTGGCGTGCCTTGTCGATGAGCGCCTCGATCAGCCCCTCGGCGTCGAGGTCGAAGGCGCGGCGGTCCTCCGTCCCGGCGACGAGCCGGCCCGTGGCCGCGTAGAGGTAGCCCGCGTCGACGAAGATCGCGTGTGTCGAAGGTGTCTTCGCCACTTCGGCGAGCATGCGGGTGAGCAGCTCGTTCGTGCGGTCGATACGGGCCTTGAGGGCGGCGAGGTCGTCGTTCATCGCCTCCATTGTCCCGGCGGTCACGCTGCGAACACAACCGGCCCCGGGCAGTCTCCCGGACGACTATTACCGCTCGGTAGTTAGGCGTTCGAAAATTTTCTTTAGCCAAGGGAATGTTTGTAACACGCAGGCCGTTGACTGGTACGGAACACAAGACGAAGGGAGAGGCAGATGCGCTTCGAAATCAGGCGACTGGACGAAGTCGACGGCACCACCGTGGACTGCACCGTCGTGGACGCCGCCTCCGTCAACAGGATCGTCCAGCAGGCCGCCGCCATCGGGCAGCGACTGTGGATCCGACCGGCCGAGAACCAGGCTTCGTAACCAGACGAGAACCGGGCTTCGTGACGAGATACGAGCCCCGGGCCACGACACACGACCCACACCGACGCGCGGAGCACCGCAGAGTCTTCGGAGCCCCCGTACGGCACGACGCCGTACGGGGGCTCCGCGTCTGTCCGCCCGGCCCGTCCCGTCTACGCGCCCTTGATCACCTGGGTGACGCCGTTGATGATCTGCTGCACGGCGATCGCGGAGAGCATCATGCCCGCGAGCCGCGTCACCAGGACCACGCCACCGTCCTTGATGACCCGGATGATCAGCAGCGAGTACCGCATCACCAGCCACAGCACGACATGGATGGCGAGGATCGCGGTCCACACGGACACCTGGGCGGAGACGCTGCCCGCCTTCTGCACGGCGAGGATGACCGACACGATCGCACCGGGACCGGCCAGCAGCGGCATGCCCAGGGGCACCAGTGCCACATTGACGTCCTTGGTCTGCTTCGGCTCGTCGTTCTTGCCGGTCAGCAGGTCGAGGGCGATCAGCAGGAGCAGCAGGCCGCCCGCGATCATCAGCGCGGGCACGGAGACATGCAGGTAGTCGAGGATCTGGTGTCCCAGGAGCCCGAAGACGGTGATCACCCCGCCCGCCACGCACACGGCCTGGAAGGCCATCCGCTTCTGCACCTTGCCGGGCCGGCCGGAGGTGAGGGCGAGGAAGATCGGGGTGATCCCCGGGGGATCCATGATGACGAAAAGGGTCAGGAAGAGAGAGCCGAAGACGGCGACGTCGAACATGCGTGGGCCTTGTGCGTTGGTCGGCGGTGCGGGCGGTCGTGCCGCAGGGCGATGGGGGTTCCCGCGCGTGGGCGGGGCCGGCCCAGGAAAGGGCGGGCGCGGCCTGCTGCGCAGGGAACTGGGGAAGGGGAGCGAGCCTCAGCGTCCGCCGGTGCCCGGGACGGGGAACGCGCCGGTCGCGCGGCGCGTGATCTCCCCGTACACCTCGGGGTCGGTCGTGTACTCGCCCAGCGCCACCGTCTTACGGCTGCCGTGGTAGTCCGAGGACCCGGTGACCAGCAGCCCCAGCTCCGCGGCCAGCCCGCGCAGCCGGACCCGGGCGTCGGCGTCGTGGTCCATGTGGTCGACCTCGATGCCGTCGAGGCCGGCCGCGGCCATCTCGGCGATCGCCGACTCGGGCACCGTACGCCCGCGCTTGGCGGCCGCCGGATGCGCGAACACACACACCCCGCCGGCCTGCTTGACCAGCCGGATCGCCTCGAAGGGGTCGGTCTCGTGCTTCTCCACGAAGGCCCGGCCGCCGTCGGCCAGCCACTCCTCCGTGAAGGCGTCGCTCACGGTCGGTACGACACCGAGCTCGACGAGCGCGGAGGCGACATGCGGCCGCCCCACGGAACCGTCGCCGGCGATCCGCTTGACCTGCTCCCAGGTGACCGGCACGCCGAGCCCGTTCAGCTTGGCGACCATGCCCTGGGCCCGCGGCACCCGGTCGTCCCGGACCAGCTCACGCTCGGCGAGCAGATCGGGCTCGCCGGGGTCGAAGAGGTAGGCCAGCATGTGCATGGAGACGCCGTCGATACGGCAGGACAGCTCCGCCCCGGTGACCAGGGTGAGCCCCTCGGGCAGCGCGGCGATGGCCTCGCCATGGCCCCGGGTGGTGTCGTGATCGGTCAGCGCGACAACATCCAGCCCGGCAGCGGCGGCGTTGCGCACCAGCTCGGCCGGGCTGTCCGTACCGTCGGAGGCGGTGGAGTGGCTGTGCAGATCGATACGCACGGTGCGGACTCCAGGCAGGACGGCAGGGACGGGACCGCTTAAGGGTACGGCACACACCTACAGACCGAACGGGCGCGGACCAGTCATGGCTCGAGCAGGCGCGGCGACAACGCCCCGCACGGCACCAGATCCACTTCCGCCCCCGCGTCCCGCAGGTCCGTGAGTACCAGCTCGTCGTACATCAGCAGCCCGGTCTGCTCGGGCCACACCACCGCCCAGAGCCACAGACCCCGGGCCTCGCCCGCGAAGACGGCCCTGTCGTCCGGCACCCCGGCCACATGCCAGAGCGGCGCCGGCCTTCCGGCGGCCAGCACCTTCGCCTGCGGTGGCTTCTCCACGTTCATCGACGGCCCCGGATCCGGCCCGTCGATGCCCGCATAGCGCGCCCCGAGGCCGACCCCGAGCTCCTCGGCGACCAGGATCATCTCTCCTATGCCGCCGAGCGGCGCGGGTCCGGAGCAGGCGACGGCGGTCCCGCGCCCTCCGCTGCGGTCGTCCCCGGCGCATGCCACACCCGTGAACAGCCAGCCGACCGGCAGCGGCCAGGGCATCCACACCGGCACCTGGGTGCGGTGCACCACGACGTCGAGGGCCTCGACGCTGGGCGGGATCACGGGCTGTACCGGATGCACGGTCCCGTGCACATCGCACTGCCAGGTGTCGGCGAAGAGTCCGGGAGCCCTGACCCGGCCACCACACTTCGGGCAACTGGGTTCGCCCCTCATAGGGCCCCACGGTCCTACCCGGAATCGCCCACGTCAAGGACGATCACCCGTCCGGGCGGTACCGGTCACCGGGCGAATTTAGATGTATCTTGCATTAATTAGCCGTCCTAACTTACTATGTGTATAGGTCAACCAATCGACGTGCGAAGCGAACGACACGAGAAGCGGAGGAAGCGCATGGCGGACCCATTCGACGCGGGGGCGGGCAGCATCCTGCGGCAGCCGAAGGCCGTATGGGCGACGGCCGGCGCGTCCGTCGTCGCCTTCATGGGCATCGGACTCGTCGACCCGATCCTGCCCTCCATAGCCAAGGGCCTGGACGCCACGACCAGCCAGGTCTCCCTGCTCTTCACCTCGTACTTCCTGATCACCGCCGTGGCGATGCTGCTCACCGGCTTCGTCTCCAGCCGGATCGGCGGACGTAGGACCCTGCTGCTCGGCCTGGCGTTCGTGGTCGTCTTCGCGGGCCTCGCCGGTACCTCCGACACCGTCGGCCAGCTCGTCGGCTTCCGGGCCGGCTGGGGCCTCGGCAACGCCCTGTTCGTCTCCACGGCCCTCGCGGTCATCGTCGGCGCGGCGGCCGGCGGCAGCGCGGCGGCGATCCTGCTCTACGAGTCCGCCCTCGGCCTCGGCATGGCCTGCGGCCCGCTGCTCGGCGCGGTGCTCGGCAACATCAGCTGGCGCTATCCCTTCTTCGGCACGGCCACCCTGATGGCGGTCGGTTTCCTGTGCATCACCGCGTTCCTGAAGGAGCAGCCGAAGGCCGCCCGCAAGACCTCGATCCTCGACCCGATCAGGGCGCTCGGCCACGGCGGCCTGGCCTCCGCCGCCGTGTCGGCGTTCTTCTACAACTACACGTTCTTCACCGTGCTGGCCTTCACCCCGTTCGTACTGGACATGACCCCGTACCGCTCGGGGGCCGTGTTCTTCGCCTGGGGTGTGCTGCTCGCGCTCTTCTCGGTGGTGGTGGCCCCGCGCATGCAGCAGCGCTTCGGCTCGCTGAAGGTGCTGGGCGGTTCACTGGTGCTGCTCGCCGTGGACGTCGTCGTCCTCGGCTACGGCAACCACACCGCCGCGATCGTCTGCACGATCCTGTCCGGCGCGTTCATCGGCGTGAACAACACCGTCTACACCGAGCTGGCCCTCGGCGTGTCGGACGCACCACGCCCGGTGGCGAGCGCGGGCTACAACTTCGTCCGCTGGTTCGCCGCCGCGGCCGCCCCCTACTTCGCGCCGAAGATCGAGGAGTGGACCGACATCCACATCCCGTTCGTGGTGGCGGCGGTCACCGCCGTGCTGGGCGCGCTGGTGGTTCTCGTACGACGGAACGCGCTCGCCCTCCCCCACTCTCGGCTTCGCTCGAGCGGGGGGACCCCCATGGCGGAGGAGCCGGAGCCGGGGCACGCGACGGAGGACGGCGTCACCGTCTTTGCCAACTGACCGGTTCGGAACGGCGCTTGGTGAGCTTGCTCACCCTCGTGCATCAGTCCAGTGGGACGGACTTCCGGTGCGGGTCCCGGAGGTCGGTCCCGCTGGCGAGCCAGCGCTCCTGGAGGGCCTGGGCGCCGTGCACGCGCTTCCAGGCGGCCTCGTTCGGGGTCATCGGCAGCAACGGCAGGAACCGTACGGGATCGAGCGGCTCGTCCAGCGCCAGATCCTCGACGAGACCGCCCGGCTCGCCGACCAGGACCGAGGTGAAGGGAGCGCCGGGCCACAGCGGCTCGCCGACGTCCAGCGACGCACCCGGCGTCACGATCAGGCCCTCCACCTGCGGAGACGCGGCGAGGACGGCCAACGCGCGGAGAACCTTGTCGGTCTCGGCGAGGCCGGCGCGGACCGACAGGACCAGTTCGGCACGGGGGCCCTTGACGGGGTCCGCGAGCATCGCGGCGGGGTCGGTCATGGGCTGCGCGGACATGCCGAGCGTGGCGTAGCGCAGGACGTTCTCGCCCTGGAGATCCTCCTGGAAACGGAGCACCTCGATGCGGTCCGTACCGAGGAAGGTGACCGCCGCGCGCGCGTCCGGTTCGCCCAGTGCGGTGGTCAACCGGGCCTCGACCAGAGGAAGAACATCAGCCATGTCGAGAGCATAGAACTCGTCAGTACCGGGCAAAGCAGCACCTTGACACTGAGGGCTGCTGCTACTCTGACCGCGGTGGTTCGGGGCAGCACGCAGAGCGTCGCGGTCAGCCCCCGACGCCTTGAGGACTCCCTTACGAGGGACCGGCTGGAGGAGGTGGGGCTGTCATGGATCGAAGTCACCCGTGCAGTACCACTCGCTCTTCCGCCCGCTGATTTCGTCTACTGGCTGGCTGCCGCCTTCACGTTCGCGTTGTCGTTCGGAAGAGCACTTTGTTCTCGCTTGCCTGATCCCTCTGACCGATCCGTTCCGGGTCTGTCTGGATCCGTTCGTCTGATCCGAATCAGTAGCGAAGTCGCCACCGCAACGGTGCGGTGCTCCCCGCTTTGTGGACGTGCCAAACATCCGCAGTCAGGACGTCCCCATTCCGGGTAGTTCCACCCGTTCGCCGCGGTCTTCCGCTGCTTGTCGCGAAGGAGCCTGCCCATGTCGATGATCCGCGACCTCCGTGCCGTGGTCCGCCCGACCCGTCCCTCCCTGCGCAAGAGCCTGCGTGCGGAGACCGGCGCGTACGACACCACCCGCGACCCCGGTACGCCGTCGGCGGTCGTCGACTGCGCCGTCTACCGCAACGGCGCGCGGGTGGAGACGCCGAAGCCGCTGACCCCGCAGGAGGCGATGCGCCAGGTGCGCCGGGACGGCGGGTTCGTGTGGATCGGCCTGCACGAGCCGACCGAGGCCGAATTCGCCGGTATCGCGGGCGAGTTCGGGCTGCACCCGCTGGCCGTGGAGGACGCCGTACAGGCCCACCAGCGCCCCAAGCTCGAACGCTACGACGACTCCCTCTTCACCGTCTTCAAGACCATCCACTACGTCGAGCACGACCAGCTCACCGCCAACAGCGAAGTCGTGGAGACCGGCGAGGTGATGTGCTTCACCGGCCGGGACTTCTTCATCACCGTCCGGCACGGCGGGCAGGGCTCGCTGCGGGCGCTGCGGCACCGGCTCCAGGACGACCCCGAGCTGCTCGCCAAGGGCCCCTCGGCCGTGCTGCACGCCATCGCCGACCATGTCGTCGACGGCTATGTCGCGGTCGCCGACGCCGTGCAGGACGACATCGACGAGGTGGAGACCGAGGTCTTCTCGCCCGGCCGCAAGGGCGGGGTCTCGCGTGGCGTGGACTCGGCGCGCATCTACCAACTCAAGCGCGAGGTACTGGAGTTCAAGCGCGCGGTGTCACCGCTGCTGCGTCCCATGCAGCTGCTCAGCGAGCGCCCGATGCGGCTGGTCGACCCCGACATCCAGAAGTACTTCCGGGACGTCGCCGACCACCTCGCCCGCGTCCAGGAGCAGGTTGTCGGCTTCGACGAACTCCTCAACTCCATCCTCCAGGCCAACCTCGCACAGGCGTCCGTGGCACAGAACGAGGACATGCGGAAGATCACGTCCTGGGCCGCGATCATCGCCGTACCGACGATGGTGTGCGGTGTGTACGGCATGAACTTCAAGCACATGCCCGAGACGCACTGGCGGTACGGCTACCCGGTGATCATGGGCATCACGATGGTCATCTGCCTCGGCATCCACCGCACCCTGAAGCGCAACGGCTGGCTCTAGGCTGGTTCCATGACAAGCGAGCTGCTCGACCAGGCCCTCGTCGAGGAGGCCACGAAGAAGTCCGGTCTCATCTGGGTCCGGGGTGCCGGGGCGTCGGCCGCGCGTGCGGTGTGGCATGCCTGGGCCGACGGGGGTGTGTGCCTGGTCGGCGACGGAGCCGAGCAGCCGCTGACCGGACTGGCCGACGGGGGGGCGGCCGAGGTGACCGTCCGCAGCAAGGACAAGGGTGGCCGGCTGGTCACCTGGACGGCGACGGTGACGGAGCTGTCCGCCGGTTCCCCCGAGTGGGACGCGGCGGTGGCGGAACTGAAGGGCAAGCGCCTCAACGCACCCGACGGCGAGGCCATGACGGACCGCT
This sequence comes from Streptomyces sp. NPDC096040, assembly GCF_040303265.1. Classification (NCBI taxonomy): domain Bacteria; kingdom Bacillati; phylum Actinomycetota; class Actinomycetes; order Kitasatosporales; family Streptomycetaceae; genus Streptomyces; species Streptomyces sp. NPDC096040. Next base: position 245,129 of record NZ_JBEOTA010000004.1, on the reverse strand, counting down.
GGGCGAGGGAGTGCAGGGTGCTCCGCCTGCGCCCGACGGGAGCGACGGCACCCTTGCCGACGGGCAGCCTGGCAGAGCGCCCACCGGTGTCCCCGGCCACGACCCGCCGGCCGATCCCGGCGGGCCTGCCGAAGCTCCTCACGAAGCGCAGAAAGTCCAAGTAGCCGAAGCACGGGCCGAGTTCAGCGCGGCCGAAACATCGCGGCCGTGAACCCCGCCCCGGTGGCCGCCCCCTACGACGTGGGCAGCTGCTTGCCGTAGTCCACCGTTTCGCCCTTCTCCGGCTCGACGACGCTGAAGGTCTTGCCCCAGTCCGAGAAGGTGAGGGTGCCGGCGCCGCCGCCGCGCTCCAGGCGGAGCGGATACGGCTTGCCCTTCAGTGAGACGTCCAGCGTGCCGCCGGAGCCGCTGTCGCCGGCGATGCGGATGGTGGGGGTGCCCGCCTGTTCGTGGTGACCGTCGGTCGAAAGGGCACCGTGCAGGGTCAGCAGGCCCGAGAGGAGGACGTCCTTGTCCGTGAAGCCGCTGAACTTCTTGTACGAAGGGTCGCCCTGCGGCACCTTGACGTACTTGCCGTCGAGCGCACCCGCCGCGCTGGTGTCGCTCCCGTCGGCATGGTTCCAGAATTCCGCGTCGGCCTGCAGATACAGCGTCTGGCCCACCCGGAGCAGCTGGAAGGTCGAGCCCTTCGACGTGACCGACCCGGTCCCGCCCTCCGCGTTCAGGCGCATGTCCAGCTGGTACGTGCGCCCGCTCGTGACCACCGTCCCCGCCATTCGTACCGTCGCCGCCGACGTCGCCGCCGCGCGGGTCTTCGACTGGATGACGTCCGGGGCCAGCTTGCCCACGCCGTTCGTGCCCGCGTCCGGATCCTCACTGCACGCTGTGAGGAGGGCCAGCGCACACATCGCGGTCACCAGTGCGGCGCGGCGAGTACGGGTAGGGCCCGGAGCAATCGCGGTCACGGACAGGGCCACCTTTCTGACGGGTCCGGCACGGCGTACCGCAGCGTACCGGGGCCGCGCCCACCCGGCGGAGCCAGTCCGTCCGGACCGCCCACCAGGGCGTATCCGATCGGTACGGGCTAGCCTGATCCCCACCGGGCAGGCGAAAAGGACAGGAAAGTCACCAAGCGGCACTTCGGCGGACAGCTGCACCTCGGCAGCGAGCAGACAGCTGCACCTCGGCAGAAAAAGGAAGCGGTCCCATGGCAGCCGGCGCTCCCAGGATCTTCGTCTCGCACCTCGCCGGCATGGCCGTCTTCGATCCCAACGGCGACCAGGTGGGGCGGGTCAGGGACCTCGTCGTCATGCTGCGCGTCGGCCGCAAGCCCCCGCGGCTGCTCGGCCTGGTCGTCGAACTGTCCACCCGGCGCCGTATCTTCCTGCCCATGACCCGGGTGACGAGCATCGAGTCCGGCCAGGTCATCACCACCGGCGTGCTCAACGTCCGCCGCTTCGAGCAGCGGCCCACCGAGCGCCTGGTCTTCGGTGAACTCCTCGACCGCCGGGTCCAGCTGGTCGAGACCGGCGAGGAGGTCACCGTCCTGGACCTGGGCGCCCAGCAGCGGCAGGCCCGCCGGGAGTGGGAGATCGACCGCGTCTTCGTCCGCAAGGGCCGGACGGGCACCTTCCGGCGGACCCGGGGCGAGTCGCTCACCGTCGAGTGGTCGCAGGTCACCGGCTTCTCCCTGGAGGAGCACGGCCAGGGCGCCGAGAGCCTGCTCGCCACCTTCGAGCAGCTGCGCCCCGCCGACCTCGCCAACGTGCTGCACCACCTCTCCGCCAAGCGCCGCGCCGAGGTGGCCGCCGCACTGGACGACGAGCGCCTGGCCGACGTACTCGAAGAACTCCCCGAGGACGACCAGATCGAGATCCTCGGCAAGCTGAAGGAGGAGCGGGCGGCGGACGTCCTGGAGGCCATGGACCCGGACGACGCGGCCGACCTGCTCGCCGAACTCCCCGAGGAGGACAAGGAGCGGCTGCTGAGCCTGATGCAGCCGGCGGACGCGGCCGAGATGCGGCGCCTGATGTCGTACGAGGAGCACACGGCCGGCGGTCTGATGACGACCGAGCCGATCGTGGTGCGGCCCGACTCCACCGTCGCCGACGCCCTCGCCCGGGTCCGCAACCCCGACCTCTCCCCGGCCCTCGCCGCCCAGGTCTACGTCTGCCGGCCGCCCGACGAGACCCCGACCGGCAAATACCTGGGCACCGTCCACTTCCAGCGCCTGCTGCGCGACCCCCCGTACACCCTGGTCAGTTCGCTCATCGACGACGACCTGCAACCGCTCGACCCCGAGGCCACCCTCCCGATCATCGCCGGGTTCTTCGCCACGTACGACATGGTCGCGGCGCCCGTGGTGGACGAGACCGGGTCGCTGCTGGGCGCGGTGACCGTGGACGACGTACTGGACCACATGCTGCCGGAGGACTGGCGGGAGACCGAGTTCCACCTGGACGAGGAGGAGCAGGCGGAGGAGAAGGGGGTGGGGAACCGTGGCGCCTGAACGGGACAGCACCCGCGAGCGGACGCCGTCCGGCGCCACCGCGGCCACCCGGCCGCGCGGGCCCCGTCTGGACCAGCCGCGCCCGCCCCGGCGGCGGATCGTGCCCGAGTGGGACCCGGACGCCTTCGGCCGGCTGTCCGAGCGCATCGCGCGGTTCCTGGGCACCGGGCGGTTCATCGTCTGGATGACGGTCGTGGTCATCGCCTGGGTGCTGTGGAACGTCGCGGCGCCCGGCAACCTGCGCTTCGACCAGTACCCGTACATCTTCCTGACCCTGGCCCTGTCCCTCCAGGCCTCCTACGCGGCCCCGCTGATCCTGCTCGCGCAGAACAGGCAGGACGACCGCGACCGGGTCAACCTCGAACAGGACCGCAAGCAGAACGAGCGGTCCATCGCCGACACCGAGTACCTCACCCGGGAGATCGCCGCGCTGCGCATGGGCCTGGGCGAGGTGGCGACCCGGGACTGGATCCGCTCCGAGCTCCAGGTCCTGCTCCAGGAGATGGACGAGCGACGGGACGGCCGTGTCGTATTCCCGGCAGAACGGTCGTCGAGGCGTGACGTAGACGACCGGTGAGGGGCGTTATGGGGGCCCAGCGCCGCGCCGTACCATCGTCTGTATGGCTAGCGAAGACGCGGTGCGCGAGGCACTGGCGACGGTGAACGACCCGGAGATCAACCGACCCATCACCGAACTGGGGATGGTCAAATCGGTGGAGATCGGGGAGGACGGCGCGGTCGCGGTCACCGTGTACCTGACGGTCTCCGGCTGCCCCATGCGCGACACGATCACCCAGCGCGTCACCGAGGCGGTCTCCCGCGTCGACGGCGTCACCCGCGTCGACGTCACCCTGGACGTGATGAGCGACGAGCAGCGCAAGGAGCTGGCGTCCGCCCTGCGCGGCGGCCAGACCGAACGCGAGGTGCCCTTCGCCAAACCGGGCAGCCTCACCCGCGTCTACGCGGTCGCCTCCGGCAAGGGCGGTGTCGGCAAGTCGTCCGTGACGGTCAACCTGGCGGCGGCGATGGCGGCCGACGGCCTCAAGGTGGGCGTGGTCGACGCCGACATCTACGGCCACTCGGTCCCGCGCATGCTCGGCGCGGACGGCCGCCCCACCCAGGTCGAGAACATGATCATGCCGCCGTCGGCGAACGGCGTGAAGGTCATCTCGATCGGCATGTTCACGCCGGGCAACGCCCCCGTGGTCTGGCGCGGCCCGATGCTGCACCGCGCCCTCCAGCAGTTCCTCGCGGACGTCTACTGGGGCGACCTCGACGTCCTCCTCCTGGACCTCCCGCCCGGCACGGGTGACATCGCCATCTCGGTCGCCCAGCTGGTCCCGAACGCCGAGATCCTGGTCGTGACGACGCCTCAGCAGGCGGCGGCGGAGGTCGCCGAGCGCGCCGGCTCCATCGCGGTCCAGACCCACCAGAAGATCGTCGGCGTGGTCGAGAACATGTCCGGCCTGCCCTGCCCGCACTGCGGCGAGATGGTCGACGTCTTCGGCACGGGCGGCGGCCAGCTGGTCGCCGACGGCCTCACCCGCACGACGGGTACGAACGTCCCGATCCTCGGCAACATCCCCATCGACCTCCGCCTCCGCGAGGGCGGCGACGAGGGCAAGCCGGTCGTCCTGACGGACCCGGACAGCCCGGCGGGAGCAGCGCTGAGGGGCATCGCGGGGAAGCTGGGGGGACGGCAGCGGGGCCTTTCGGGACTGTCCCTGGGGATCACCCCGAAGAACAAGTTCTAGGGCGTGGTCGCACACGACCCGCAACCCCTACGGCGAAGGGGCGCCAAAACCACCGGCGCCCCTTTTCTCACGTCTCACGCGTACGCGGTGATGTCCTTGACCACCGCGAACCCCAGCCCGTACGCGGACATCCCCCTGCCGTACGCCCCCAGATGCACCCCCTGTGACGTGGACCCGGCGAGCACCCACCCGAACTCCGACTCCCGGTAGTGGAACGGCGTAGCCACCCCGTCCACCGGCAGCGAGAGGGTGGACCACTCCGGTCCGCTCAGCTCGTCGGCCAACTCCCACGCCGTCTCGGTCTGCTGCTCCAGCCAGTCGTCCCGCAGACTGTGGTCCATCTGCCCGGGCCAGGTGAACGACAGCAGACCGACCCCTGCCAGCCACGCGGCCGACGACACGGACGTGGCCTCCAGCAATCCCGTCCCGTCGGCGCTCCTGCGGGACGGATTCGCCGCGACGGTCACGACCACCGCGAACTTCTCCCTCGGCTCACCGACGGACGCGGCGAGGTGCTCGTTCCGCACCGACGGCTCGTCCCCGTGTCCGATCGACCCGTGCTCCACCGCGCCGTCGGCCGCCGTACCCACCTGCATCAGCCAGCGAGGCCCCGTGAACGCCTCGTCGAGGCCGTACCAGGGGAAGGGCGCCTCCAGGTAGCCGCCGACCGTGCGACGGGCGGAGGGGACCTGCTGTCCGTCCTCCGTGACCGGCGTCTGTCCGCCCACCCGACTTGTCGTCTCCATCTGCCCGGACGCCTCCTAGCTCTCGTCGGTCCGGGGCGGCCCGCCCCCCTTCGGGCGCACTCGTCCGGTCCGCACAACAACTCGGCAGCATATCCACACCGCTGGGAGCAGCAGCGAAACCGCCCGGCGCGTGGGTCGCGCGTGCGGCGGGATCAAGCCGTGAGCGGCGCGGACGCGGTATGAAACGCGTCACGTGCGCCGCTCAGGTCGGGGTATCCGGTAAAGCTCAGGTGGCGTCCGCGTCGAACGGCGGACGGTCGTCCTCGCCGGAGTCGTCGGGCTTCTTGGTCATGTCGATCCGGCCACCCGCCGCACCCTTGGAAGGGGACGAGTCGGTCTCGCGGCTGTGCACCGCGTCCGTGACCTCGGCCATCTCCTTCTTCAGGTCGAAGCCGTTGCGGATCTCCTTCAGCCCCAGCTCGTCGCTGTCCAGGTGCTTGCGGACGAAGGTCTTGGGGTTGAGGTCCTCGAACTCGAAGTCCTTGAACTCCGGGCCGAGCTCCTCGCGGATGTCCGCCTTGGCGCTCTCCGAGAACTCCCGGATCTTGCGGATGGTCCGCATCACGTCCTGGATGACCTTCGGGAGCTTGTCCGGACCGAAGACGAGCACGGCGAGCACAATGATGGTCACCAGCTCGAGTGGTCCTATGTCATTGAACACCTGAAGCTCCTTGCGATGTCCTCGGTCCTCGGCCCTCCGGTCGCTGTTGCGGATGTTCCGTGGTCCGGGCCGGGTCCACGGTACCCGGCGTACCGGTCCGACCGGTACCGTCCCGAGGTGTCCGACTGCGTGTGTACGACCGGTTTTCCGGGTTGTTTGCCTAGTCGGGGCACGAGTGGGGTCCCGCCTGTGACGTTCCTGTCAGTTGCTGTCCGAGGAGCCGAGGACCAGCGTGAGCCGTTTCTCCGCTCCGGCGCGCTCGACGGTGAGGCTCAACCGGTCGCCGGGGCGGTGTGCGCGGGTGCGGACGACAGTTCCTCACCGGAGTGGACGGACTGCCCGTCGAGCCCGGTGATGACATCGCCCGCCCGCAGTCCGCCCAGGGGCCCGGGCGGCCATAGGGCGGGGTGCTGTAGGGGTCCGGGGTGTGCCGGGGCCGCTGGGGCTCTTGGGGCCGGTCGGCGGCCGGGACGGGCGGCCTCAGCTCGAAGCCGCCGTCGGTCTCGGCCTCGGTCTTGGAAGCCTCCCGTGTCTCCTGGGCCTCCTGGACGTTCCCGGCGGGGGCCGCCGCCGGTCGCGCGAGTGCGAAGTCGCCGTTGGTGTCGCCGGGCGCCCGGCTCGGCGCGGCCGGTGTCACTTCCTTGGCCCGCTCCCCCGCAGCGGTCACCGCGTCGCCGGGTGTCTCCGGTGACGTCGGCATCCCCTCGTCCATGGTCTCCTCGCGGGCGAACCGCGGCCCGCGCTCAGGGGCGGGCCGCGGAAGGGCGAATCCGCGCCCGGGGCAGCCGCCACGGGCAGGTTGGCTCGCAGGATTCAACCAGGTTCGCGGGTCACCGCGCAGGGGCCGTTCAGCAGATGGTCAGCGGGCCGCGCGGGCGGAGGAAGGGGAGGGAGCGGAGGTCGTGTCGGGGGCGGGTGCGGCGAGCAGGGCGGCGCCGGTCGCCTCGGGGGTGGTGGTCCACGAGGTGAGGGCGAACGGCGGGTTGGCGCTCAGCGGTCGTATCAGCGGGGAGACCGCGGCCGCGCCGGCCAGTACCGGTGCGGTCAGTTCCCGCAGCGCCTTCCCTCCGGCGGCCGGGGAGGGCACCCCGGGCAGCAGCGGCGCGGAGACCGAGGTGGGCGCGGCGGTGGTGCCCAGCAGGGTGCCGGAGGCCAGCAGCGGGGTGAGCGAGCGGCGGCGCTGCGAGTCGGCGGCGCCCGCGGTGCCCGTGCCCGTCGTACCGGCCGGTGCGACACTGCCGCCGCCGGTGCCGGTGCGGGCGCCGGCGGCCGGGGAGCCGGGCAGTCCTGCGGTGACCCCGCCGAGGGCGACGGCGGCCAGCGAGACCGCGCCGGCGGCGACGAACGCGAACCGCATGCCGCGCGAGGCGGAGCGGTCGGCGTCCGGACGGCCGACGGCGTGGATACGGAAGCCCCGGTCGGCGGCCACGGCCGAGTCGTGCGGGTGGGCCGGTACATAACCGAACTCGAAGCGGTCCTCCTGGCTCACGCCGAAGATCCCGCTGCCGGACCGGCGTCCCGAGGGGCCTCCGCCGCCGAACGGCGAACCGCCGCCGTCCGTGTCGCCGCCCCCGGGCAGCCCCTGGAGACGGGCCAGGAAACTCTCGGAGGGCGGGGGCGGGGCGGCCTCCGCGAAGACGTTCTTCAGCGCGCGCTGGGCGTCCGCCTCCGCCTTGCACCTGGCGCAGGTCGCCAGATGGGCCAGGACGCGCTCACGCGACTCATGACCGAGCTCTCCGTCCACCAGGGCGGAGAGTCGGTCTCCCAGGTGCTGCTCGGCGAGCTGTCGCTCGGCGGGTTTCGGTCGGGAACCACTCACGCGGACGCGCCCCCTCCTCCCAGTGCGGGAACACGGGGCACGAAGGAGCGGCGCTCGGTCTTGCGGGCCTCCGGGGAGCGATGCGCGAGGGCCTTGCGCAGCTGGGAGCGGCCACGGTGGATCCGGGAGCGGACGGTGCCGAGCTTGACGCCGAGGGTCGCGGCGATCTCCTCGTACGACAGTCCCTCGATGTCGCACAGGACGACGGCGGCGCGGAACTCGGGCGCGAGGGTGTCGAGGGCCTGCTGGACGTCGGCGTCGAAGTGCGCGTCGTTGAATGCCTGGGACGGGGTGGGCTCACGGCTGGGCAGGCGCTCGGCCGCGTCCTCGCCGAGGGCGTCGAAGCGGATGCGCTGCTTGCGCCGGACCATGTCGAGGAACAGGTTGGTCGTGATGCGGTGCAGCCAGCCCTCGAAGGTGCCCGGCGAGTAGGTCGACAGGGAGCGGAAGACGCGGACGAAGACCTCCTGGGTGAGGTCCTCGGCGTCGTGCTGGTTGCCGGTGAGGCGGTAGGCCAGGCGGTAGACGCGGCCGCTGTGCGTGCTGACGATCTCCTCCCACGTGGGCGGAGTCCATGCCTGCCCGTCCGCGTCGGTGGAGAAGGTCGCGGTCCGGTCCTCGCCCATGGCGAGCGCGTCGGCGTGGGTGGGGTCAGCAGCGGTGTCGTTCACGGATTTCGGCCTGCCCGGCGATCCGAGGAAGCGCCGTAGCACTCCTCCCCGATCCCCAGGCGCGGCCGCACCTCCCCTGTCGGCTCTGGTGGTGTCCAGTGGAGCCCCTACCATAGCCACCTCGCCCGTTAGCGCCGGATAAGCGGTTTTACAAGAACTTGATCTGTGCTGATACGGCTCGTCCGGCCGCACCAGCGGTTGCTCGTCCAGTGTCTCGTCGTCGTGATCCATTCGTGTCCCCCCGCCCTGTCTTCCACCCCTCTAAACGCCTGGTCCCATCAGCAGGTTCCCGGCGCCAACGGATACAGTCACGCCCAGGCAACCACGGGGACAGGAGAGGGTCATTACCGGCAACCGGCAGACGAGCTGGGCGTTCGCCGACGCCTTTGTCGCCGAGGACGAAGCGCTGCGGTGGGCCCGTGACCGGGCCCGCGAGGCAGGGCTGCGCTCGGTGTCGCCCGGCACGGGCGCCGCGCTGCGTATGCTCGCCGCCTCCGTGGACGCCAAGGCCGTCGCCGAGATCGGTACCGGGTGCGGGGTGTCCGGGATGCATCTGCTGCACGGCATGCGCGCGGACGGTGTCCTGACGACCGTCGACCCCGAGCCGGAGCACCAGCAGTTCGCCCGGCAGGCCTTCCGCGCCTGCGGCTTCGCGAGTAACCGGGCCCGTTTCATTCCCGGCCGCGCCCTCGACGTCCTCCCCCGTCTCGCGGACGCCGGCTACGACCTGGTCTTCTGCGACGGCGACCGGCAGGAGTACTGCGACTATCTCGCTGAATCGTTGCGCCTGCTGCGCCCGGGCGGCCTGGTGGTATTCGAGGGCGTCTTCGCCAACGGCCGCACGGTCGACTCCGGACCGCAGCCGACCGAGGTGCTGCGGCTGCGCGAGCTGCTGCGCACGGTCCGGGAGACCCCGGAGCTGGTGCCGTCGCTGCTGCCGGTGGGCGACGGACTGCTCTGCGCCGTCAAGCGCTGACCTCGGCGGGGAAGGACCGCGGGTACGGCAGCGCCCCGGCAGCATACGATGCCGGGGCGGCCGAAAGGGTGTGGTCGCTGACGCCTCAGACGACGACGTTCTTGAGGGCGTCGGCGAGCGCCGCGGCCTCGTCAGGGGTCAGCTCGACGACGAGCCGACCGCCGCCTTCGAGCGGAACGCGCATGACGATGCCCCGCCCCTCCTTGGTCACCTCGAGCGGGCCATCACCCGTCCGCGGCTTCATGGCCGCCATGCTGGTTCCCCTTCCTGAAAACAGCTCATCGTCTGCCGACGGCCCGCGTGGGCACGCGCGATCCTGGCGGGACACGCGTCACCGGCATCGAACACATTGCTTCCAAGCCATTATCCCGCATCTCAGGACCCGATGACCAACATCAGTCGGCATCGCTTGAGCAACGCGCGCGAGCAAAACCACTCAATTCGGCGATGTGACTGCGATACTGCGCCGCCCCGCGTCCTTACGCCGACCGAGTCGGCTCCGGATTTCTTTGACGCAGGTCACACGACGGGTCCGGTCCCCGGACCGCGATCTCCGCCATGCTGTCCTTCGGACATCGACGTACTGAGCGGTACGTCAGCCGCGACGACGGAGACGACGGAGGGGACGCACCATGACCGACACCGTGCTCTACGAGGTGAGCGACGGACTCGCGACGATCACGCTGAACCGCCCCGAGGCGATGAACGCGCTGAACATCGCGACGAAGGTCGCGCTTCGTGAGGTCGCGCAGGAAGCGGCGGCCGACACGGCCGTCCGGGCGATCCTGCTGACCGCCGCCGGGGACCGGGCGTTCTGCGTGGGCCAGGACCTCAAGGAACACATCACGCTGCTCGCGTCCGACCGGGAGACAGGGTCGGGGCAGACGATGACGACGGTCCGGGAGCACTACAACCCGATCGTGCGGGCGCTGGCCGGGGCGCCGAAGCCGGTGGTGGCCGCGGTGAACGGCGTCGCCGCCGGCGCCGGGTTCGGGTTCGCACTGGCCGCGGACTACCGCGTGGTCGCCGATACGGCCGCTTTCAACACGTCGTTCGCGGGGGTCGCGCTGACCGCGGACTCCGGTGTGTCGTGGACGTTGCCGCGGGTTGTGGGGCCGGGGCGGGCCGCCGATCTGCTGCTTTTCCCCCGGAGCATCAGCGCGCAGGACGCGTATGACTGGGGGATCGCGAATCGCGTCGTGCCCGCGGCCGAGCTGCGCGCCGAGGCCGAGAAGACCGCGCGGAAGCTGGCCGAGGGGCCGACGGTGGCCTATGCGGCGCTGAAGGAGGCGGTGGCTTTCGGGCTCACGCACTCCCTAGGAGAGACGCTGGACAAGGAGGACGAGCTGCAGACCCGGGCCGGGGCCTCCGAGGATCACGGGATCGCCGTGCAGGCGTTCGTGAACAAGGAGAAGCCCAAGTATTCGGGGCGGTGACTCGTCGTGGGGAACTGCGGGCGTGTGGGGGCTGGTCGCGCCCACGCGGCGGCAGCCGCAGCCGACATAGCCCCGCGCCCCTCAAGAGGCGCTACGGGCGACGCACGTCTCCAAGTGGTCGTTCACCAAGCCGCACGCCTGCATCAGGGCGTAGGCCGTCGTGGGGCCGATGAAGCGCAGGCCGCGTTTTTTCAGGGCCTTGGACAGGGCCATCGACTCCGGCGTCACCGGCAGTACGTCGGCGATGGTCTTCGGAGCCGGGTACATACCCGGCTCCGGGGCGTACGACCAGATCAGCTCGTCCAAATCGCCCGGCGCCCACTCCGCCAGGACCTTTGCGTTGGCCATCGTCGCGTCGATCTTCGATCTGTTGCGGATGATGCCCGGGTCCGCCAGAAGCCGCTCCCGGTCCTCGTCCGTGAAGGTGGCCACCTTTTCGATACGGAAGTCGGCGAACGCGGCCCGGAAGCCGGGGCGGCGGCGGAGGATCGTGATCCAGGAGAGGCCCGACTGGAAGGCCTCCAGGCTGAGGCGTTCGTAGAGGGCGTCGTCGCCGTGGACCGGGCGGCCCCACTCCTCGTCGTGGTACGCCACGTAGTCCGCGGTGGACAGGGCCCAGGGGCAGCGCAGCTTGCCGTCCGGCCCGGCCACCACCGCTCCGTCGGTCACGGCCGGTCCTCCGGCTCGGGCTTGGCCGGCGAGGTGTGGGGTGCGGCCTGGGCGCCGGCCAGCGCGGACTCCAGGTCGGTGATCCGGGCATCGCGCTCCGCGAGCTCGGCGCCGAGGCGGCTGAGCGCGTCGTCGACGTCCGCCATGCGGTAGCCGCGCGGGGCGAGGGGGAAGCGGAGGCTCTCCACGTCCGCGCGGTTCACCGGGCGGTCCGGGGGCAGCGGGTCCTGGAAACGCTCGGGCGCCACCTCGGGAAGCGGGCCGCTCTCGCCGCCGCTCACCACGGAGAGCGTGACCGCGGCGACCACGACCGCGAGCGCGACGACCAGGAACAAGAACATAACCATCGCGGTGGCCCCCAGGCTCGATGAAGCTCGGTGCAGCACTCCTGGCGCTCAGAGTGCTCAGTGTGCTCGGTGTCGAATGTGTCTGTGTCCGATCGTGCCATGCGAGTCTGACAGTTAGGGTCGCAGGCGGTCGTACCGAGGGACTTACTACGAGAGGTCACAGGCGATGCTCAGGTTGGGCAGGCGGGAGTTCGCACCGCACGAACCGGTGGTCATGGCCATCGTGAACCGGACACCGGACTCCTTCTACGACCAGGGTGCGACCTTCCGCGACGAACCGGCCCTCGCGCGCGTGGAGCAGGCGATCGCCGAGGGGGCCGCGATCATCGACATCGGCGGGGTGAAGGCCGGGCCGGGCGAAGAGGTCACGGCCGAGGAGGAGGCACGGCGGATCGTCGGCTTCGTCGCGGAGGTGCGCCGGCGGTTCCCGGAGGTCGTCATCAGCGTGGACACCTGGCGGGCGTCGGTCGCGGAGGCCGTCTGCGAGGCCGGGGCGGATCTGCTCAATGACGCGTGGGGCGGGGTCGACCCGGGGCTGGCGGAGGTCGCGGCGCGGTACGGGGTCGGGCTGGTCTGCACGCACGCGGGTGAGGCGGAGCCGCGGACACGGCCGCACCGGGTGACGTACGACGACGTCATGGCCGACATTCTGCGGGTGACCCTCGGGCTGGCCGAGCGGGCCGTGGCGCTGGGGGTGCCCCGGGAGTCGGTGATGATCGATCCCGGGCACGACTTCGGGAAGAACACCCGGCACAGCCTGGAGGCGACGCGACGGCTGGGCGAGATGGTGCAGACGGGGTGGCCGGTGCTGGTCTCCCTGTCCAACAAGGACTTCGTCGGCGAGACGCTGGACCGGCCGCTGAAGGAACGGGTGATCGGCACCTTGGCCACGACGGCGGTGTCGGCGTGGCTGGGGGCTCAGGTGTACCGCGTCCACGAGGTGGCGGAGACCCGCCAGGTCCTCGACATGGTGGCGTCACTCGCGGGCCACCGCCCCCCGACGGTCGCCCGACGGGGCCTGGCGTAGCCCGCCGTCCACCCACCACCCGACTCGGTCGGTCGAGAAGTGGGCGGGCAGGACGTCGGCTTCAGCGGGCCGCTTCCTTGGAGACCAGCGCCACCGCCTCGTCCACGTCGTCCGTCACGTGGAACAGGAGGAGGTCCTTCTCCGAGGCCTTGCCCTGGGCCACCAGGGTGTTGCGGAGCCAGTCCACCAGGCCGCCCCAGTACGCGCTGCCGAACAGCACGATCGGGAAGCGGGTGACCTTCTGCGTCTGGACGAGGGTGAGCGCCTCGAAGAGTTCGTCGAGGGTGCCGAGGCCGCCGGGCAGGACCACGAAGCCCTGCGCGTACTTGACGAACATCATCTTCCGCACGAAGAAGTAGCGGAAGTTCAGGCCGATGTCGACGTACGGGTTGAGGCCCTGTTCGAAGGGCAGCTCGATACCGAGGCCGACGGAGACGCCGCCCGCCTCCAGGGCGCCCTTGTTGGCCGCCTCCATCGCGCCGGGCCCGCCGCCCGTGATGACCGCCCAGCCGGCCTCGACCAGGCCCCGGCCCAACTGCACACCCGCCTCGTACTCCGGCGAGTCCACCGGCGTCCGCGCGGAGCCGAACACACTGATCGCGGCCGGGAGTTCGGCGAGCGTGCCGAAGCCCTCGATGAACTCCGACTGGATGCGCAGCACCCGCCAGGGGTCCGTGTGGACCCAGTCGGAGGGGCCGCCCGCGTCCAGCAGACGCTGGTCCGTCGTGCTCGCGGTCACCTGACCGCGCCGTCGGAGGACCGGTCCCAGGCGCTGCTCGTCCGGCGGCACCTTCTTCCCCTCGGGGTTCCCGGTAGGCATGTGTGCGCTCCCTCCGCTTGCAGGTATATCTGCCTCAGCGTAGATCCACCCGGGTTACAGGCGCGGGACGTCGGCATGTCTGGTGCGAAGCGCCGTCGTGTGGTTCAGCCGGCCAGCCAGGCGCGCAGACGCTCCTCGCCCGCCAGGATCTTCCCGGTTTCGACCCTTTCGTCCCGCTTGTGCGCCAAGTGCGGATTGCCGGGACCGTAGTTGACCGCCGGGACGCCGAGGGCCGAGAAACGGGAGACATCGGTCCAGCCGTACTTGGGCATCGGGGTACCGCCGACCGCCTCGATGAACGCGGCCGCGGCCGGGTGGGAGAGGCCGGGCAGCGCCCCGGGGCTGTGGTCGTCGACCATGAACTCCTCGACCCCGCAGTCGGCGAAGACCTCGCGGACATGCGCGATCGCCTCCTCCTCGGAACGGTCGGGGGCGTACCGGAAGTTGACGGTGACCACACACGCGTCGGGGATGACGTTGCCCGCGACCCCGCCCGAGATACCGACCGCGTTGAGGCCCTCGCGGTACTCCAGGCCGTCGATGACCGGATAGCGCGGCTCGTAGGCGGCGAGGCGGGCGAGGATCGGGGCGGCCCGGTGGATCGCGTTGGAGCCCATCCAGGAGCGCGCGGAATGGGCCCGCTCGCCCGTGGTCCTCAGCAGGACGCGCAGGGTCCCCTGGCAGCCACCCTCGACCTCACCGTCGGAGGGTTCGAGGAGGACCGCGAAGTCGCCTGCCAGCCACTCCGGGTGGGCTTCGGCGACATGCCTGAGACCGTTCAGGTGGGCGGCGACCTCCTCGTTGTCGTAGAAGACGAAGGTCAGGTCGCGGTTCGGGGCGGGGACGGTGGCCGCGATGCGCAGCTGGACCGCGACGCCGGACTTCATGTCGCAGGTGCCGCAGCCCCACAGCACGCCGTCGTCGTCCAGCCTGGACGGCACGTTCTCGGCGATCGGAACGGTGTCGATATGGCCGGCCAGGATCACGCGCTCGGAGCGGCCGAGGTTCGTCCGGGCGATCACGTTGTTGCCGTGGCGGTCGACCGTCAGATGCGGCAGGGCACGCAGCGCGGCCTCGATGGCGTCCGCGAGCGGCTTCTCGGTGCCGCTCTCCGAGGGGAAGTCGACGAGTCGCGCGGTCAGCGCGGCGGCGTCCAGCGAGAGGTCAAGCGAGGTGTCGGCCATGGTCCCGACCCTAACGCGCGCCACCGAGCGGCCGGGTTCACAGGCTTACGGGCCCGACGGTGAGCGCCTCGTACTGTCCAGTATGTTGTACGCGTGCCAGAGCCGTCCCCCATCCGCCCCAAGCGTCGCCGCCGTGTCCTGCGCTTCGTGTCGGGCTTGCTGATTCTGTGCGCCGTCGCGGCCTATCTGGTCGTCCAGTACGTCACCGGAGGCGGTGGCGCCGAGGGCTGCAAGGTCGTCTCGGACCGCAACGGCGGCGAGTCGTACCAGTTCACGCCCGAGCAGGCGGTGAATGCGGCGACGATCGCCGCCGTCGGCACCGGGAGAGGTATGCCCGAGCGGGCGGTGGCCATCGCCCTGGCGACCTCGATCCAGGAGTCGGGACTGCTCAACATCCAGCACGGCGACCTTGATTCGCTGGGCCTGTTCCAGCAGCGGCCCTCGCAGGGCTGGGGCACCGCGAAGCAGATCCTGGACCCGGCGTACGCGGCGGGCATGTTCTACGCCCACCTGGCCAAGGTGCCCGACTACGAGACCCTGCCGCTGACGGTGGCCGCGCAGCGCGTGCAGCGCAGCGGCTACCCGGAGGCGTACGCCAAGCACGAGACCGACGCCACGCTGCTCGCGGCGGCGCTGACCGGGCGGGCGGCGGCCACGCTGACCTGCGACGGGCGCCCGGCGGCCACCACGGAGGCGGCGGCGACGGGCCCGGACGCGGTACGGACCGCGCTGGTACGGGACTTCGGGCGGGACGCGGTCGAGGAGGCCGGTGCGGAGGTGAACGGCTCGTCCGCGAGTTCGCCGACTCCGACGCCGAGCGTGACCGCTACGGCGCACGGGAGGACCGTGACCGTGCCGGTGCCGGAGGGCGGGAAGACCGACAGGTCCGGGCGCACCGAGAGCGAGCGCGGCTGGCAGCTGGCGCACTGGGCGGTGGCCAACGCCTCGGCGCTGCACATCCAGCGGGTGTCGTACGCCGGCCGTGAGTGGTCCGCCGGGAGCACGGACAGCCGGTGGCAGCCGACGTCCGGTTCGCAGGGAACGGGCGGTGCCGAGAAGCCCGTTGCGTCGGTGCGGATCGTGACCGGGCAGTAGTTCGAGCTTTCACTCCGCCGGGTCGGCCCGGGCGGATCGCGCACCTGGTGTGCCCAGGTGTTCGGACGGCCACTGGCGCATGCGCGAAGCCCCTTGGGAGCACAGGGCCGTAAGGATTCTGCGGGTTTCGGCGGGGTCTCGACCCAGGCACTCTTTGCCCGTTTTTATCCACACCCGATAATGCGATGCGTTATCAATTCTTTACCTTCGGCTTCCGCAACCTTCGCGGGCTTCGAGCGGTAGTCACGGCGATCACGTTCCCTCCCGTCGAATGGAGCATCATGTCCCTCCCTCTGACCCGCCGGATCGCCCGTGCCGCGCTGCTCGTCGCAGCGGGAGCGGCTGCCGGGGTCGGTGCGGCCGGCTCCGCCAGCGCGGCCCCGAGTCTGCCGGCCGCCCCGAACCTGGGTGGTCTGACCGCCCTGGACGGAGCGAGCGTCGGTAACACCGCCGACGCTGCGGCGCAGAACGTCACCGGGGCCGTCGCCCACACCGGTGGCAATGCGGTCGAGTCGGCGCTGCCGGCCGCGGGCAAGACCGGCGGCAAGGCCGTCAAGGTGGCGGCGCCGGTGGTGCAGCACGCCGCGGGCGACGCGGCCGGCTCCGCCGGTGGGCTGCTGGGCGAGACGGCGGCCACGGCGACGAAGGGCGGCCTGCCGACGCAGGGGCTGACCCCGGGCGGGCTGCCGGTCAAGGGCCTGCCGCTGGGCGGCTGACGCCGCGGCGCCGGTGGTGTGAGAAGGGACCCGGGGTTTCCCCGGGTCCCTTCTCGTTGTGCGTTGGCTGCGGACCCTCGGGCGCGTCACTCAGGAGAGCCGCTCCACGGCCGCCCGCACGCGCTCGTCCGTCGCCGTGAGCGCCACGCGTACGAACTTTTCGCCCGCCTCGCCGTAGAAGTCGCCCGGTGCCACCAGAATGCCGCGCTCGGCCAGGTGGGCCACCGTCTCCCAGCAGGACTGGTCCCTCGTCGCCCAGAGGTAGAGGCTCGCCTCGCTGTGCTCGATGCGGAAGCCGTGAGCCACGAGCGCGTCGCGGAGGCGGCCGCGGCGGGCCGCGTAGCGCTCACGCTGTTCCCGGACGTGGGTGTCGTCGGACAGGGCCGCCACCACCGCCGCCTGCGTCGGTGCCGACGTCATCATGCCGCCGTGCTTGCGGATCTCCAGGAGGGGGCCGAGGACCGCCGGGTCGCCGGCCAGGAAGGCCGCGCGGTAGCCCGCCAGGTTGGAGCGCTTGGAGAGGGAGTGGACGGCCACGATGCCGTCGTACGAGCCGCCGTTCACGTCCGGGTGCAGGACCGAGACCGGGTCGGCCTCCCAGCCCAGTTCGAGGTAGCACTCGTCGGAGAAGACCAGGACGCCGTGGGCACGGGCCCAGGCGACGATCTCGGTCAGCTCCTGCTGGGACAGGACCCTGCCCGTCGGGTTCGACGGGGAGTTCAGCCAGAGGAGCTTCAGGCCGCTCGGGTCCAGCTCGCGCGGGTCGTCGTAGACCTCGTACTCCGCGCGGGCCAGACGGGCGCCGACCTCGTACGTGGGGTACGCGAGGCGCGGGTAGGCGACCCGGTCGCCGGGGCCGAGGCCCAGCTGGGTGGGGAGCCAGGCGACGAGTTCCTTGGAGCCGACGATCGGCAGGACATGGCGGTGGGTGACCTCGCGGGCGCCCAGGCGGCGCTCGACCCAGCCGGTGATCGCGTCGCGCAGCGCAGGGGTGCCCCAGACCGTGGGGTAGCCGGGCGAGTCGGCCGCGTCGATCAGGGCCTTCTGGATCAGGTCGGGGACCGGGTCCACCGGGGTGCCGACCGAGAGGTCGACTATGCCGTCCGGGTGCGCCGCAGCCGTCTTCTTGTACGGCTCCAGCTTGTCCCAGGGGAAGGTGGGCAGACGGTCGGAGACTGCGGACACGGTCACTGGCTCACTTTCTTCGGTACGACCGGTACGGCCATACGACTGGTACGGCCGGTACGGGAAACGCCTCGGTCCCGCAGGCGCCGATCGGGTGTGATCAGGCCGTACGGGACCGAGGCGGCACGGTGGTGCGGCGGGCCGCCGGTACGGGTTACTCGGCCTGCGGGGGCAGCGCGGCGACGAAGGGGTGGTCGCGCTCGATCAGGCCCAGCTTGCTGGCGCCGCCGGGAGAGCCGAGCTCGTCGAAGAACTCGACGTTGGCCTTGTAGTAGTCCTTCCACTCCTCCGGAGTGTCGTCCTCGTAGAAGATCGCCTCGACCGGGCAGACCGGCTCACAGGCACCACAGTCAACGCATTCGTCCGGGTGGATGTACAAGGACCGCTGGCCCTCGTAGATGCAGTCGACCGGGCACTCCTCGATGCACGCCTTGTCCTTCACGTCGACACAAGGCTGCGCGATGACGTAGGTCACGCTGTCGTTCCTCCTCGATTGGGCGCCGGCGGGCCTCCGTAGGCTCCGCCGCCTGGCGCGCGGGAGCGCGGCGTCGTCGATGCCCGCCCCTAGTATCTCCGTTCTTGGGCACGATCCGAACAGGAGGGGTGAACTGACCAGTGGAAATCTCGGCCGCAGGACGCTTCGAGGTCCGTATCACCACTGCTGACGTGGGTAAACGGGTCTCCGTGCGCCGTTTGACAGGAAATGGTGTCACCGAGGAGAAGTTCACCGACACGGTGGGTGTTCTCACATCATGGGACGACGCCGGCGTGCTGACGATCACACGGCGGGACGGTGAGACCGTCCGGATACCGGAGTCCGCGCTGGTGGCGGCCAAGCTCGTCCCGGCCGCTCCGGCGCGGCGGCGCGGACCGGCGGCGACCTATCGGGAACTCGCGCGTGTCGCCTCGCGCGGCTGGCGGCCGGTGGAGAGCGAACAGCTCGGCGAGTGGGAGCTGCGGGCCGCCGGAGGGTTCACCCGGCGGGCGAACAGCGTGCTGCCGCTCGGCGAGCCGGGGCTGCCGCTCGACGCGGCCCTGGACGTCGTACGGCGGTGGTACGGCGAACGGGGGCTGCCCGCGTATGTGCAGACCGCGACCGGCGCCGAGGGCACGCAGGAGCTGCTCTGCGCGGAGCTGGAGCGGCGGGGCTGGGTGCGTGAGGTGAGCGCCGAGCTGTGGATCGGGGCTCTGGCGCCGGTGGCGGACCGGGCGGAGGGGACCGGCGTTGTGCTCTCCCGGACGGCCGACGAGGCCTGGCTGGCGCGCTACCAGCGCAAGGGGGTGAGCGAGGTCGCGTTGCGGGTGCTGGGGGGCGGTCCTTCGGTGTGGTTCGCGACCGTTCCCGGCGAGGGCCCCCCCGCGGCCATCGGGCGCCTGGTGGTGGACGGCCGCTGGGCGGGGTTCGCCGCCGTCGAGGTGGACCCGGCGCTAAGGCGGCGGGGGCTGGCCACCGAGGTCATGGCCGCGCTCGCCCGGCGGGCGCTGGAGGAGGGCGCTTCGGCGGCCTGGCTCCAGGTGGAGGCGGAGAACGCGGGGGCGCGGGCGATGTACACCGGGCTGGGGTTCGGGGCGCACCACGCGTACCACCACTACAGGGCGCCGGAGGCGGACGGCTTCTGAGGCCGCCGCGGTACGGATCGTTCCGAAAGGGCACGAAACAGCTATGCATCCCCCTTTTCCAGACCCAGACCCGGATCCACGTCCGCATCCGCGTCCGCCGTCGCCGGAGCGGGCCGCCGAGGTGGGGCGCCGGTTCGCCGAGGAGGCGCGGTCCGAGCGGCCCGATCTGGCGACGCTGTGTCTGCTGCTGGGCGCCGCGGCCGACGGCTCACTGGACGAGGCCGGTATCGACGCGGCGCAGATGGAGCTGGACCGGCTGGCCGGACAGCTGCCGTACCGGCCGGGCGGCCCGCTGGCCTGGGCCACGGCGGCGCACCGGGTGCTGGGCGAACGGTTCGGCTTCCACGGCGCCGCCGCGGAATACCGCCGGCTGGAGTCCTCACTGCTGCACGAGGTGCTGCGCCGACGGCGCGGGCTGCCGATCCTGCTGTCCGTGGTGTGGCTGGAGGTGACGCGACGGGCGGGGGCGCCGGTGTACGGGGTCGCGCTTCCGGGGCACTTCGTGGTGGGGTTCGGGCCGGCTGAGGACCAGGTGCTGGCCGATCCGTTCGACGGGGGGCGGGTGCTGAGCGGGGCGGACGCGCAGACGCTGGTGGTGGGCGCGGCGGGGGTGCCGCTGGAGCCGGCGATGCTCGAACCGACCGATCCCCTGGACGTCGTACGGCGGATCCTCAACAACGTACGGGCGTGGGCGGCGGCCCGGCCGGAGCGGTCGGACGTGGGTCTGTGGGCGGTGGACCTGTCACTGCTGATGCCCTCCCACCCGGCCCGGCTGCGGTACGACCGGGCGCGGCTGCTGGTGCAGCGGGGTGACTTCGTCGACGGCGCCGAGGAGCTGGAGGAGTACGCGGGGCTGATCGACGCGGTGGACGAGGGGGCGGCGGAGAAGGTCCGGGGAGAGGCCCGGGCGGCGCGGGCACGGCTGAACTGAGCGGGGCCGCGGCCGGGCGGTGGGGGCGACCCCGCACCCCGGAGATCGGTCAGGCCGATTCGGGCTCAGGTCAGGCCGATTCGGGCTGGGTGAGACCGAGCAGTCCGGCAGCGGTGCCGTCGAGGACGCCACGGACGTCCTCACCACGGCCCCCGGGATCGACCGGGGCCTGGCGCGGGCCCGACCGAGGAGGAGCCGGCGGCGCTGTCCGCGCTGATGGCGCCGGCGGGTATCGATGGTCTCCCTCACCGCGCACGGCCGCGCACGGCCGCGCTCGGCGCGGACCAGCGCGAGGTCTTCGTCGGCGTGCTGCGCGAGATGGCCCGGGTGCTCGACCAAGTCGACCAGCGAGTCCCCGGCGAGTAGGCGGCCGGGCTGCCGGGCTCTACAGCCAGCCCTTCTCCCGCGCGATCCGGACCGCTTCCGCCCGGTTCCGTACCGCCAGCTTCTGGATCGCCGTCGAGAGGTAGTTCCGTACCGTCCCCTGCGAAAGGTGCAGCGCCGCCGCCAACTCCGCGTTCGTCGAGCCGTCGGCCGCCGCGCGGAGGACCTCTCGCTCGCGGTCGGTCAACGGGTTGGCGCCCTCCGCCAGGGCCGCCGCGGCCAGGGTCGGGTCGATGACGCGCTCGCCGGCCAGGACCTTGCGGACGGCCTCGGCGAGTTGGGCGGCGGGGGCGTCCTTGACCAGGAACGCGTCG
The DNA here is from genome assembly GCF_040303265.1 of Streptomyces sp. NPDC096040. Taxonomy (NCBI): domain Bacteria; kingdom Bacillati; phylum Actinomycetota; class Actinomycetes; order Kitasatosporales; family Streptomycetaceae; genus Streptomyces; species Streptomyces sp. NPDC096040. Next base: position 224,265 of record NZ_JBEOTA010000004.1, on the reverse strand, counting down.
GCGCCCGCCTCCATCGCGCTGCGGAGGTAGCCGGGGCGGCCGAAAGTGGTGAGGACGACGAGTTTCACCGTCGGCAGCGCCTTGTGGAGCTGGGCCGCCGCCTCGATGCCCGTGCAGCCCGGCATCTCGATGTCGAGCAGGGCGACGTCGATACCGTGCTCCCGCGCGGCCGCCAACACCTCGTCGCCGCACGCTACTTGTGCCACGACCTCGATGTCGTCCTCCAGGCCCAGCAGGGCGGCCAGCGCCTCGCGGACCATCGACTGGTCCTCGGCGAGGAGGACCTTGATCGTGCTGCTCATGCCCCGGATCCTACGGCCACGCCGACGCCGAGCGGGACCCGGGCGACCAGCCGGAAACCGTGCTTCAGTCGGCCCGCCTCCAGCGTGCCGCCGGCCTTCTCCAGGCGCTCGGTGAGCCCGGTGAGGCCGTTGCCGGGACCCTTGCCGGAGCCGCCCGTGCCGTTGTCCTCGACGGAGAGTTCGAGGACCGGGCCGTCCAGGGTCTGGCGGCGCAGCAGCTCCACCGTGCAGGCGGTCGCGCCGCTGTGCCGTACGACGTTGGTGATCGCCTCCCGGAGTGCCCACGCGAGGGCCGCCTCGCCGTCCTCGGGTACGCCGGTGAGGTCGGGTTCGGCCGGGACCTCGGCGGTGACCGCGGCGGCGGTCAGGGCGACCTGGGCGCCCGCGAGTTCGGCGGCGAGCCGGGGACGCCGGTAGCCGGTGACCGCCTCGCGGACGTCCACCAGGGCCTGCCGGCTGACCTGTTCGATGTCGGAGACCTGCTGGGCCGCCTTGCCGGGGTGGTCGGGGAGCATCCGGCCGGCCAGTTCGCTCTTCAGGGTGATGAGGGAGAGCGAATGCCCCAGCAGGTCGTGCAGGTCGCGGGCGAGCCGCAACCGCTCCTCGTTCGCGGCCAGTTGGGCGACGGTGGCACGGGCCTTGCGCAACTCGACGGTGGTGGCGACGAGTTGCCGTACACCGGTCATGGAGTAGCCGACCAGGAGCACCACCAGGAACAGGCCCCAGGCCTCGCCCAGGTCGTGGGCGTGCCAGCCCGCGAGCATCATGGCGGCGGTGGTCAGCGGGATCGTCCAGTAGGCCACCCGCAGCGGGAAGGTCACCCCGCACATGACGGACACGTACACGAACAGGCCGAGCCAGGAGCTGCCGAGACTGAGCGCCAGGACGACCGCGAGCGTCCACTCCACGGCGATCGCGGCGGAGACGACCCGGCCCCGGAAGGGCCGGCCCATGGAGCGGAACACGATGGACAGGTAGATCCCGACGAAGGCCGCCAGGCCCGCCCAGCCGGCCACCGTGGCTCCGGTGGTGTGGTGGCCGGAGGCCAGGTCGTCCGCCGGGGAGGCGAGGAAGACCAGCCACGGCAGGACCCATACCAGCTTGCGCATCGCCTCGCCCCGGTTGCGGGGCGGCAGGCCGATCCGCACCAGCCGCTCCGCCCTGGCTTCATCGCCGGGCCGCAGGTCTTCCGTCATCGTGCTCACGCCTTCAGCGTGTCCTTCCGGTACAGCCAGGCCGCGCCGCCGACGAAGAGGGCGAAGAAGACGACGAGGATGGCGATGTCCTGGGCGTGCGGGGCCTGACTCTGTTCGATGGCCCGCCCCAGTGCAGCGTACGCGTGCGTGGGCAGCCAGTTCGCGATGTCCTGGAGCCAGGTCGGGAAGGCGGAGGAGGGCCACCACAGGCCGCCCAGGATCGACAGGCCGAAGTAGGTGATCATCGTGATCGGGCGGACCGCGTCCCCGGAGGCGAGGTAGCCGATGGCGACGCCGAGGGCGGCGAAGACCAGGCTGCCGGCCCAGATGGCGCCGGTGAGGGCGAGCCACTGCCAGGCGTCGAGGCGTACGTGCTTCACGGATGCGGCGACCAGGAAGACGACCACGATGGACGGGAGGCTGACCACTGCGGCGCTCGCCGTCTTCGCCAGCACATAGCCGCGCCCGGGCAGGGTGGTCAGCCGCAACTGCCGTACCCAGCCGCTCTCGCGCTCCTTGGCGATGCGCTCGCTGTTGCCCATCAGGACGGCGGTCAGGGCGCCGAAGGAGGCCATGGAGACCATGACGTAGGCCGCCAGGGAGAGCCCCGAGTTGTCGACGGTCTGGCTGGTGCCGCCCTGGCCGGCGACCAGCAGGAAGATGATCGACGGGTAGATCACCGAGAAGAACAGGAACTTGCGGTTGCGCAGGGCCCGGGCGAGCTCCAGCTTGATCAGGGCGTTCACGACTGCGTGGCCTCCTTGGCCTCTTCGGCCTCCGTGATGGCGACGAACGCCTGCTCCAGGCCGAGCCCGGCGACTTCGAGGTTGCGGGGGTAGACGCCCAGGCCGTAGAGGGCGTGGACGGTGGCGTCGGCGTCGGACGACTGGGCGCGGACCGTCTGGCCGGAGACGTCGATGGTGGTGAGGAACGGCAGCGCCCGCAGCGACGCCTCGTCGATCTCGCCCTCCAGGTCGAAGGAGATCCGGCGCGCGCCCGCCTTGGCCTTGATCTCGGCGGCAGTGCCGTCGGCCAGCAGTCGGCCCCGATGCAGCACCAGCACCCGGTCGGCGATGGCGTCGGCCTCTTCGAGGTAGTGGGTGGCGAAGAGGACGGTACGGCCCTGGTCGGCCTGTTCGCGCATGGTGGCCCAGAAGGCCTGGCGGGCGGAGACGTCCATGCCGGTGGTCGGCTCGTCCAGGACGATCAGGTCGCTGTCGCCTGCGGTCGCGAGGGCGAAGCGGACGCGCTGGGACTGGCCGCCGGAGAGCTTGTTGACCTTGCGGTCGGCGATCTGCGAGATGCCCGCGCGGGCGAGGACGTCGGTGACCTTGTAGGGCCTCGGGTGCAGCCGGCAGGCCAGCCTGACGAGTTCGGCGACCGTGACCTCGTCCATCAGGCCGCCGCTCTGCAGCATCGCGCCGACCCGGCCGGCGACGACGGCCTCGCGTGGGGTCATGCCGAAGACGCTCACCGAGCCGGTGTCGGCCTGCTTGAGGCCGAGCAGCAGATCGAGCGTGGTCGACTTGCCCGCGCCGTTGGGCCCGAGCAGGGCCACGGTCTCCCCCGGGTGCAGCCGCAGCGAGAGCCCGTCGACGGCCCGCACCTTCCCGTAGGTCTTGCTCACCTGGTCGAACCCGACCACCACCGGGGTGCCGGTGGCGGTCGTCGCCGCTGTCGTTGTCATGCCGTCCATGTTCGCGGCGGGCCCCTGGCCGGGGGCAGTGCCGACCGTCCGGAGTGCCGTATGACAGATGTCATCCGCAGGGCGTGACACGCGAGAGGGGGGCCCGGTGAGCACCGGGCGCCCCCCTCTCGGAGTGGGCGTCAGCTGGGGTTCGTGTCGATGACTCCGACCCGCTCCGCCGTCGTCTTGCCGACCAGCGCCTTGCGCAGCGCGGAGGCGACGTCCTGCGGGGTGACGGCCGTCTTCTGCCCGGTGCCCCGGGTGATCAGCACGCCGTCGAAGGTGCTGCCGTACGCCTCCTTGAGCGCCGCCAGGTTGTACGTCTCCACCAGCTTGCCGTCCACGGCCTTGAAGCCGAGGATCTTCGGCAGGGACACGGCGCCGAACGGGATGCTGTGCACCGCGTCCGTCTGCACGTACACCTTGGCGGACATCGCCGGCTCCGCGAAGGCCTTCATCTCGCGGTCGACCTCCGCGTTGGAGATCGTCGGCTGCACGGTGGTCGTCGGTACGGTCACCGGGGAGGCCGTGTTGGTCTCCACCATCGACTCGTACGCCTGCTCGACCGCCTTCGTGGAGGCGGCCGCGTCGATGCCCTTGCCCGCCTTGCCGTAGACCGCGACGGCCTTGCCGGAGACGAACTTGATCGTGCCCTCGGTGACCGAACCGGAGCTGCCGCCGAGGCCTTTGAGGGCGGCCTGGAGCTTCTCCTCGTCGACCGGCATGACGGGCTGGACGACCCGCTTCTGTCCGAACAGGGAGCCGATCACGGAGACCGGGTTGTAGTCGCTCTTGGCGGCCGCCTCGACCGTGGACTGCATGGCGAACTGCAGGCCCGCCTGATCCGGCGGCAGCGAGACGGCCTTGCCGTCGACCGACAGCTTCAACGGCTTGTTCACCCGCGAGCCGAACGCGTCGTCGAGCTTCTTGACGGCGTCGTCACGGGTGCCGCCGCCGATGTCGACGCCGAGCACCGTGGTGCCCTTGGGCACGTCGGAGTGGTTCATCAGGAGCCCGGCGCCGTAGACACCGAGGCCGGCGACCACCACGACACCGACGAGCAGCGGCAGCTTGCCGCGCTTCTTCTTGGCCTTGGCCTTGCCCTTGGACCCGGCGGGGAGCGGCGAGACCGGCTCGGGCAGCTTCGGAGGCGTGTGCGGCAACGGCCCGTCGGCGGGCGCGCCCGGCCCGAACGGGGAGTTCGCGCCCGGCGGTACGACCGGGATGCCGCTGGTGACGGTTTGTCCGGAGACGTTGTCCGCCGGGGTGCCGTAGCCGGGCATGCCCGGTTGGGGGGCGGGCTTCTGCGGGGTGAGGATCGCGGTGTCGTCGCTCAGGCCGCCGCCGGGGCCGAGGCCGGGACCGGCGGGGGCGGTACGCGCGCCGGGTCCGGCCTGGGCGGCATGCCGGGCGGGGCCTCCTGGGCCGGCGGGGGCGCTCGGAGCGCCGAAGGGCCCGCCGCCGTTGAAGGACGCGCCGCCCGGACCGCCGGGACCGCCGAAGGACTCGCCGCCGTTGACCGGCGGTACGAACGGGCCGTCGCCGGTGACCGGGCCGCCGGTGGGGCCCGCCGGGCCCTGCGGGCCGCCGGGACCGCCGGGGAGGCCGGGGCCGTTGAAGCCGCCGGGGCCGGCCGGGCCGCCACCGGGGCCGCCTGAACCGGGCTGGGCGCCGTTCTGGCCGCCGTTCTCGGAGAAGTACGGCAGTTCGTCCCGGCGGGGCTCGCCGGGGTCCTTCGCGCCGCCCCGGGGGCCGCCGAGCGGGCCCGCGGCAAGCGCCTCGGTCACGTCGAAGGAGCCGGTGCCGCCGCCGTGTCCGGGGGCCACCGGGCCGCCGGTCGCGCCGGTGGGCAGCCCCGCGCCGTTGGTCGAGCCGGGCCGGGACGTGCCGGGCACGCTCATGGATCCGACGACACCGCCGGGGCGGCCGCCGTTGGGACGCGCGGCACCGGGGGTGCCCTGCGCGGCCGGACCGTTCGGCGCCGCGGCGGGCGAACCGCCGGGCACGCCCGCACCGTTGGTGGCGCCGCCGCGCTGACCGCCCTTGGCCGGGCCGGACTTGCGCGGCGCGAACCAGTCGCTGCGCTGCTCGCCGGTGGCGGGCCCTGGCGCGGTCTCGGCGGGCGGCTCGACGGTGCCGGTGGACATGGCGGCGCCCGTCGGCCGCGCGTGCGTGCCCGTCTCCTCGCCGGCGCCGCCCTCGGCGTCCGCGACAGGGGTACGGACGACCACGGGCGGAATCGGCCGGGATCCGGGGATGTTGATCCGGATCCGGGTCGTCAGCGTGGTCTCGGTCTTGCGCTCCTCCGGCCGCGCGGCCGGACGGCCCGCGGCCTTACCGTCGTCGGAAGCCATGGGGGTCCCGTACGGCGGTGTGCCCGAGGGGTATGCGGCTCCGCCGTGCCCGTCGGGCCCGGAGGAAGGAGTGTCAGTTTCACGACTCAAGGCAGGTTCTCCCGGTTGGCTCCGCCGCCCGTACGACCTTGCTCGGGCGGCTCGGCGGCGCGCACCACCATACTGGCCACTTCTGGCGCTTATCCCATGACCGCCGGGGAAACCCACACCGGACTCGCACGCGCGCCCCACGGCGAAGTGGTACGTCACTTGCCAAGTCGGGCGCCGTCCGTGTCAGGTTGCCGCCCCAAACCCATAGTGGCGCAGATCACAGCCAGCGCCATGCCGCCGAGCAGGAAGAGGTAGGAACCGCCTCCCGCACCGAACAGGAAGTCGCCCTCGGGTCTGCTGGCGGTGAGCAGGATGACGGCGACGACCCAGCCGAACGCGGGCGCCACGGCCCCGGACCGGCTGCCCACCGCCCGCGACCCGCCGAGGAAGAGCCCGGCGGCGCCGGCCAGGGCGAGCAGCAGCCCGCCGGGGAACCAGGCGGCCTGGACGAGGGTTCCGGCGAGGCCGACGACCGCGCCGAGCACGATCAGCCCGAGCAGGCCCGCGATCCGCCCGGCGGAGGGCCGCTGCAACGGTTGCGCGAGCATCGAGCCGCGTCCGGCGGAACTCATGACGCCTCCCCGATACCGGCGAAGAGGTCGGTCTCGCGTCCGGCGCCCGGCTCGCCGCCCGCCAACTCGTAGTACTCCGTGATGAACACGGGCTGCGCCAGCTCGTTGGAGAGCGCGAAGTAGGGGGCGCCGTACGGGGCCACCTCGACCTGGGTGGCGTGGGCGGCCATCGCGGCGGTCTTCGCGGCGGCGTACGCGGTGCCGTCGATCTCGGTGGTGACCCGGTGGTCGTCGACCACACCCGGTACGTCGTCGACGGCGGCGGCCTTCTCGAACGGCAGCCCGGGCAGATCGTCGTGGAGCCGGGCGAAGGCGGCCTCGGCGACCGTACGGGGGACGCGGTTCCAGTAGACCTTGGAGACACGGTGGCCGGCCTCGGCGGCCAGCTCGACGGCTCGCATGGCGACGCGGTGGGCCTGGATGTGGTCCGGGTGGCCGTAGCCGCCGTTGTCGTCGTAGGTGACGAGGACCTGGGGTCGGATCTCCAGGATCACCGCGACCAGATGCCCGGCGGCCTCATCGACGTCGGCCTGCCAGAAGGAGCCGGGTGCGTCGTTGTCGGGCAGGCCCGTCATCCCGGAGTCGCGGTAGCGGCCGGGGCCGCCGAGCAGCCGGAAGTCGTCGACACCCAGCTCACGCGTGGCGGCGGTGAGTTCCCCCATCCGGTACTCGCCGAGCGCGACGCCGGTCAGGTGCCGCAGCGCGGGCGGGATGACCTCGCCGCCCTCGCCGAGCGTGCAGGTGACCAGCGTCACATGGACACCTTGGTCCGCATAGCGGGCCATGGTGGCGCCGTTGTTGATCGACTCGTCGTCCGGGTGCGCGTGCACGAGCAGCAGGCGCCGGGCGGGTAGCGGTCGGGCGGGCGGTTCCGTCATGTGCCCACCCTACGAAACGGCACCGACAGCGCCGCGCAGACCCGGTCGACGAGGTCGACCGGGTCGGAGGGTGATCCGGGTCAGAACTTGATGCTGCCGATCATGCTGGCGACGTTGGTCGTCAGATCGCTGATCGTCGGTGCGATGGTCGACGAGGCGAGATAGAAACCGAGCAGCATGCAGACGACCGCATGCCCGCCCTTCAGACCCGACTTCTTGATCAGCAAGAAGACGATGATCGCCAGCAGCACCACCGCCGAAATCGAGAGTGCCACGGCGGCTCACCTCCAAAGATCCCAGGGACGCGGGGGGTTCGGGTATGGGGGTTGTAGATCGGTACAGCAAATCCATGCGCAAGCCAGCGGGTTCATACCCACTCAGCGGTAGTGATCATAACTATGCGTGCTCGCGCATCGCTCGGCGCACAGCCGCACAAGGGGGCGCATGGCCAATATGGTCGGGGCATGAAGACCGAGGCTGTCTCATTCCCCCGCCGGCACGCCCGCACCCAGCGTTTCACGCTCGGCGCGCCGCGCGCGTTCACCGTGGCCCCCGACGGCTCCCGCGTGGCGTTTCTGCGCTCCGGTTCCGGTACGGACCGGGCCAATTCCCTGTGGATTCTCGATGTGCCGAGCAGCGAGGAGCGCCTGGCGGCGGACCCGCGCACCCTGCTCGGCGGCGCCGAGGAACACCTCTCGGCACAGGAGCGGGCCCGTCGCGAACGCAGCCGTGAGGGCGGTGCCGGCATTGTCGGCTACGCCACCGACGCGACCCTGGAGCTGGCGTCTTTCGCCTTGTCAGGGCGGCTTTTCGCGGCGGAGCTCAGAGCCGGCACCACACGCGAACTCGCCGTCCCCGGGCCGGTGATCGACCCGCGCCCGTCCCCCGACGGCCGCCATGTCGCGTACGTCGTGGAGGGCGCCCTGCGGGTCGTGGGCGCCGACGGCGAGGGCGACCGGGCGCTGGCGGAGCCCGAGTCGGCGCAGGTCACCTATGGACTGGCCGAGTTCATCGCGGCCGAGGAGATGGGGCGTTCGCGCGGCTTCTGGTGGTCGCCGCGGTCCGACCGGCTGCTCGTGGCCCGCGTGGACGACACGCCGGTGCAGCGGTGGTGGATCGCCGACCCGGCCCACCCCGAGCGTGAGCCACATCATGTCGCCTACCCGGCGGCGGGCACCGGGAACGCGGACGTACGGCTGTTCGCCTACGACCTCCAGGGGGAGCGCGCGGAGATCTCCTGGGACCGGGCGCGCTACCCGTACCTGGCACATGTGCACTGGTCGGAGGCGGGTGCACCCCTGCTGCTCGTGCAGGCGCGCGACCAGCGCAGCCAGCTGTTCCTCGCCGTGGACCCGGGGTCGGGGGCGACCCGGATGGTGCATGCGGACGAAGATCCAACATGGCTTGAACTGTTCGGTGGAGTGCCCTGCTGGAGCCCCTCCGGACAGCTGGTCCGGATCACCGACGAGGGCGGCGCCCGGGTGCTCGCGGTGGGTGAACGGCCGCTCACGGGTGCCCAGTTGCACATCCGTGCGGTTCTCGACGTGACCGCCGATGACGTGCTGGTTTCCGCCTCCGCCGGCGAGGAGGCCGAGTCCCCCGAGATCGGCGAGGTACACGTCTACCGCGTCAACGAACTCGGCGTGGAGCGGGTGTCGCAGGAGCCCGGCGTGCACACGGCCGTGCGCGCCGGGGGCGTGACCGTTTTGGTGTCCGCCGCGCTGGACAGGCCGGGCGCCCGCGTCCAGGTGCTGCGTGACGGAAAACATCTGGCAACTGTCATGTCGTACGCGGAAGATCCTGGTTTGTCCCCGCGCGTGACACTCACCGAGGGGGGCGCACGTCGAATTCCGTGCGCCGTGCTTATGCCACGGGACTACCACGGGGACACTCCCCTTCCGGTTCTGCTCGACCCCTACGGTGGCCCGCACGGCCAGCGTGTGGTCGCCGCGCACAACGCCCACCTCACCTCCCAGTGGTTCGCCGACCAGGGTTTCGCGGTGATCGTCGCCGACGGGCGGGGCACTCCCGGCCGCTCCCCGGCCTGGGAGAAGTCCATCAAGGACGACCTCGCGGCGATCGTCCTCCAGGACCAGGTCGACGCGCTCCAGGCACTCGCCGCCGACTTCCCGCTCGACCTGACCAAGGTGGCCGTCCGCGGGTGGTCCTTCGGCGGCTACCTCGCCGCGCTCGCGGCCCTGCGCCGGCCCGACGTCTTCCACGCGGCGGTGGTGGGCGCCCCGGTGACCGACCTGCGGCTGTACGACACCCACTACCAGGAGCGCTACCTCGGCCACCCGGGCGAGCAGCCGGAGGTATACCGCCGCAACTCGGTGATCGACGACGCGGGCCTGGTCGACGCGGCCGACCCGCACCGCCCGATGATGATCATCCACGGCCTGGCGGACGACAACGTGGTGGTGGCCCACTCACTGCGCCTGTCCAGCGCCCTGCTGGCCGCGGGCCGCCCGCACGAGGTACTGCCCTTGTCCGGCGTGACCCACATGACCCCGCAGGAACAGGTGGCGGAGAACCTGTTGCTGCTCCAGCTGGACTTCCTGAAGCGTTCGTTGGGCCTCGCGTAGGCGCTGCGCGCACGGCAACGGGCCGGGGCGACATGGCGCGCCCCGGCCCGTTTACGGCACCCGCACGGCCGTACGCTGATAAGCGTGCCGCGTCCGTATATCGAGACCGGGTCAGAGAAGTTGCCTGCGTGTTAACGCGATTGACCCCGGCTCATACCGTTATGTACCCCCGTCGACAAGATCGCCCGGGGGCTCTTCCGGCGGAACCACTTGCTTCTCCTCCGCGAAGTGACAGGCCGAGTCATGGGCGGCCGGCCCCGGCTCCAGCCGGAACGCGGCGGGCACCGCGAGCGCCGGCACCTCCACGGCGCACCGCTCCTCGGCCTTCCAGCACCGCGTGCGGAACCGGCAGCCGGATGGGATGTTCGTCGGCGACGGGACGTCCCCGCTCAGAATGATCCGCTCCCGGCGCTCCCGGGCCTCCGGGTCCGGTACCGGCACCGCGGAGAGCAGGGCCTGGGTGTACGGGTGGGTCGGGTGGTCGTAGATCTCCTCCTCCTTGCCGATCTCCACGATCCGCCCGAGGTACATCACCCCGACCCGGTCCGAGATGTGCCGCACGATCGACAGGTCGTGGGCGATGAAGACGTACGACAGGTCGAAGTCGTTCTGGAGCCGGTCGAGCAGGTTGATCACCTGGGCCTGGACGGAGACGTCCAGCGCGGACACCGGTTCGTCCGCGACGATCACCTCGGGGCGGAGCGCCAGCCCCCTCGCGATGCCGATGCGCTGCCGCTGGCCACCGGAGAACTGGTGCGGATAGCGGTTGATGTACTCGGGGTTGAGACCCACGACGTCCAGCAGTTCCTGGACCCGCCTGCGCCGGTCGCCCTTGGGAGCCACCTCGGGGTGGATCTCGTACGGCTCCCCGATGATGTCGCCCACGGTCATCCGGGGGTTGAGGGAGGTGTACGGGTCCTGGAAGACCATCTGGATGTTGCGGCGGACGGCCTTCAGCGCCCGCCCGCTCAACCTGGTGATGTCCTCGCCCTTGTACTTGATCAACCCCGCCGTCGGCCGCTCGAGATTGACGAGCATCTTGGCAACCGTTGATTTGCCGCAGCCGGACTCCCCGACGATGCCGAGGGTCTCTCCTTTGTTGAGCACGAAGTCAACACCGTCAACAGCCTTGACCGCACCGATCTGTTTCTTGATCAAGATGCCCTGGGTCAACGGGTAGTACTTGACCAGTCCACTCACTTCCAGGATCGGCTCAACCACCGCGTCAACCATTGACGCACTCCCTCCAGAAGTGACAGGCACTGCCCCGGTGTTGATCCACCTGGTACAGCGGTGGTTCGTCGGTGCGGCACACGTCCTGGGCCATGGGGCAGCGCGGGTTGAAGGCACACCCCGGCGGGATGTCCATGAGGTTGGGCGGCAGGCCCTTGATGGCGTAGAGCTCCTGCCCCTTCTGGTCCAGGCGCGGGATGGAGTCGAGGAGTCCGCGCGTATAGGGGTGGGCGGGCGCCTTGTAGATGTCGTGCACCGGCGCGGACTCGACGATCCGCCCCGCGTACATCACGGCGATCCGGTCGGCGACGTCCGCGACCACGCCCAGGTCGTGGGTGATCAGGATCAGCCCCATGTGGTACTCGCGCTGCAACTCCGCGAGCAGATCCATGACCTGGGCCTGGACGGTCACGTCCAACGCCGTGGTCGGCTCGTCGGCGATGATGAGCGCCGGTTCCAGGGCCAGCGCCATGGCGATCATGATGCGCTGACGCATGCCCCCGGAGAACTGGTGCGGATAGTCCCGCACGCGCTGGGCCGCGCCCGGGATCCGCACCCGGTCCATCAGCTCGACCGCCTTGGCCCGCGCGGCCTTCCTGGACATCCCCCGGTGCACGACGAACATCTCGCCGAGCTGGTCGCCCACGCTCAGCACCGGGTTCAGCGCCGACAACGCGTCCTGGAAGATCATCGCCATCTCCGCGCCCCGGATCTTCCGCCGCTCCTCTTCTTTGAGCTTCAGCAGATCCCGCCCGCGGAAGAGGATCTCGCCCCCGCCGATCCGCCCCGGCGGCATGTCCAGGATCCCCATCACCGCCTGGGCCGTGACCGACTTCCCTGACCCGGACTCCCCCAGCACGGCCAGCGTCTCCCCCGCGTCGACGGCGTACGAAACCCCGTTGACCGCCTTCGCGATCCCGTCCCGGGTCCGGAACTCCACGTGCAGGTCGCGCACTTCGAGCAGCACGGCGGCGCTCACCTCAGCTTCGGGTCGAGGGCGTCGCGCACCGCGTCGCCGAGCATGATGAAGGCCAGGACGGTGAGTGCGAGGGCCCCGGAGGGCCACAGCAGCGCGTGCGGGGCGTTGCGGATGTAGGGCGAGGCGGCGGAGATGTCGATGCCCCAGGAGACGCTGGGCGGCTTCAGGCCGACCCCGAGATACGACAGGGTCGCCTCCAGCGCGATGTACGTGCCGAGCGCGATGGTGGCCACGACGATCACCGGGGCCACGGCGTTGGGCGCGATGTGCCGCAGCAGGATCCGGGAGTTGGAGGCGCCGAGCGCGCGGGCGGCCTGGACGTAGTCGTTCTGTTTGGCGGTGATCACCGAGCCGCGGGCGATCCGGGAGATCTGGGGCCAGCCGAGCAGCACCATGAAACCGACGACCGGCCAGACCGTGTTGCTGGTCACCACGGAGAGGAGGACGAGACCGCCGAGGACGACCGGGATCGCGAAGAAGACGTCGGTGATCCGGGACAGGATCGCGTCCCAGCCCCCGCCGAAGAACCCGGCGAGACCGCCGAGCACCGACCCGAACAGCGCGACCCCGAGCGTGGCGCAGACGCCCACCGTGACGGACGCACGGGCGCCGTAGACGGTCCGTGTGTAGACGTCGCAGCCCTGTCCGTCGTACCCGAAGGGATGGCCCGGCTGGGAACCCTCCTGGGCGTTGGCGAGGTCGCACTTGAGGGGGTTGCCGGAGGCGATCAGCGACGGCCACACGGAGATGACGACGAGGAAGAGGATGACGAGGGCGGAGACGATGAAGACCGGGTTGCGGCGCAGGTCCCGCCAGGCGTCGGACCAGAGCGAGCGCGGCCTGCCGGCCGGACCCGTGCCCAGTGGGCCCCCTGGCGTCCTCTCCAGCGTCTCGGCCTCGGTCGCCGCCAGATCCATCGCCCCGCCCATGCCGGTGCCGGCGATGGCCCGGTCCTGCTCGAACGGCTGTTCAGGCATAGCGGATCCTCGGGTCGAGTACGGCGTAGAGGAGGTCGACGAGGAGGTTGGCGACGAGGAAGACAAGGACGAGGACGGTCACGAAGCCCACGACCGTCTGGGTGTTCTGCCGCAGGATCCCCTGATAGAGCTGAAAGCCCACGCCGTGGATGTTGAAGATCCGCTCGGTGACGATGGCGCCGCCCATGAGTGCGCCGATGTCGGTACCGATGAAGGTGACCACGGGGATGAGGGAGTTGCGCAGCAGGTGCCGTGCGATGACCCGGCGCCGGGGCAGCCCTTTGGCAATGGCCGTACGGACGTAGTCGCTCCGTCTGTTCTCGGCGATGGAGGTGCGGGTCAGCCGGGTGACGTAGGCGAGCGACACGGAGGCGAGAACCAGCCCCGGCACGATCAGTTCGCCGAAGGCGGCGTCCGGCGAGACGGAGGGTTTGATCCAGCCCCATTCCACCCCGAGCAGGAGCTGGAGCAGCAGGCCGGTGACGAAGGTCGGTACGGAGATGACGACCAGGGTCGCCAGCAGCACCCCGGTGTCGACGGGCCGCCCCCGCCGCAGACCGGTCAGGACTCCGAGGGTGATGCCGATGACGATCTCGAAGAGGATGGCCACGATCGTCAGCCGGATGGTGACGGGGAACGCGGTGGACATCAGCTCGGTGACCGGCTGCCCGTTGAACGCCGTACCGAAGTCTCCGGTGAAGACGTTCCCCATATAGGTGAGGTATTGCTGCCACACCGGCTTGTCGAGTCCGAAATCCCTCTTCAGCTGGGCGGCGGTCGCCGGGTCGCAGGCCCGCTCTCCGCACAGTCCTGCGATCGGGTCGCCCATGACATTGACCATCAGGAAGATCAGCAGCGTGGCCCCGATGAACACCGGGATCATCTGGAGCAGCCGCCGGACGACATAGCGCCCCATGCCGCGTCAGCTGACCTTGATCTCGTTGTACACGGGGACGCTGAACGGATTGAGAGCCACGTTCGAGAGCCGCTCCGCGTAGCCCGCGCTGCCGTTCTGGTACCAGAGCGGAATGGCGGCCATGTTGTCGCGGACGACTTCCTCGGCCTTCTGGAAGGTTCCGACGGCCTTGCCGGTGTCGGTCTCGGCGTTGGCCTGGTCGACGAGCTTGTCGAAGTCCTTGTTGGACCACTTGCCGTCGTTGGAGGAGGCGTTGGTGTAGTAGAGCGGCTGGAGGAAGTTCTGGATGAGCGGGTAGTCCATCTGCCAGCCCGCACGGAACGGCCCGGTCATCTTGTGCTGGCCGATCTGGTTGCGGAAGTCGGCGAAGGTGCCCACCGGGTTCCCGACGCACGCCTTGTCGTTGCCGAGCGCGTTGTTGATGGAGTTGCACACGGCGTCCACCCACATCCTGTGCGAGCCGGTGTCGGCGTTGTACGTGATCTTGAGCTGGCCGCCGGGCAGTCCCCCGCCCTCCTGGATGAGCTTCTTGGCCTGGGCCGGGTCGTAGTCACAGGCGCTCCCGCACAGCCCCTCCTTGAAGCCGCCCACCAGGCCGAGCACCGGGGAGGTCCAGTCGGTGGCCGGGGTGCGGGTGTTCTGGAAGATGGTGTCGGTGATCTGCTTCCGGTTGATGGCCATGGAGAGCCCGGTGCGGACCTTTTCCGATCCACTCTGGTTCCAGGCGCTGTCGTAGTAGGGGAAGGCGAGGGTCTGGATGATGCCGGCGGGAGTGTTGATGTATCGACCACCGAGGTCGTTCTTCACGTTCTTCAGCTGTGAGGCAGGGACGTCGTCGACGAGGTCGAGGTTGCCGGCGATCAGGTCGGTGTAGGCGGTGTCGCTGTCCGTGTAGACCTTGAGGGTCACTCCGCCGTTCTGCGCCTTGTCGGCACCGGGGTAGCCGTCCCACTTCTTCAGGGACATCTGCGATCCCTTGGTGTACGACTCGATGGCGTACGGCCCGTCGCCGACCGGCCGCTTCAGCCAGCCGGCGTGGTCGGTGAAGAAGGCCCGGGGCAGCGGGGCGAAGGCCGCGTAGCCGAGGGTGTCCGGGAAGCTGGAGAACTTCTGGTTGAGCTGCACGGTGAAGGTCCTGTCGTCGACGACCTTCAGACCGGAGAGCGTGTCGGCGCTCTGGCTGCCGCTGTCGGGGTGGACCTTGTCGTATCCCTCGATGTACCCGAAGAAGTACGCGTTCTTCTGGTTGTTCTTGAGGCTCGCCCCGTAGTTCCAGGCATCGACGAAGGACCTGGCGGTCACCTTCTCGCCGTTGGAGAAGGTCCAGCCGTCCTTGACGGTGATCTTGTAGTTCTGCGAGTCGCTCGTGTCGATCTTCTGGGCGAGCATGTCCTGGGCCTTGCCGGTCTTCGGGTCGTACTTCTTCAGGCCCCGGAAGATCATGTCGAGGACCTTGCCGCCCTGGACCTCGTTTGTGTTGGCGGGCTCCAGGGGATTCTGCGGGTCGCCCCAGGAGGAGCTGAGTACGGCGCTGCCGCCTCCGCCGCCACCGCTGCTGCCGCCGCCCCCGCAGGACGTGGCGGCGAGCGCCGTCACCACCGCGCAGGCCGCCCATCGGGCGTGCGTGGCTGAACGCATGGCGTGCCTCCTCCGTGAAGGGTGATCCGTTACTACCGGTCAATATCGGAGCAATCAGCGCACTATGCACATTCGGCACGCCCATTTGCAGGACAATCTGTCCGGATGCCGATTCGCAGGGCGCAACGATGGGGCGGCCGGGAGCCGCATCCGTGGCACCCGCAGGCCACGGGATCATCACGTCGGCGGAATCCGGCCAGTGCGGCGCCAGCGTCTCACCAGGGCCCCTTCACCGGTCTGGACCAATATCGGCACCATCGCCCGTCAGGTCGCCGTTTCCGCAGGCCACGCCGGACTCAGGCGCCGTTGACGCACACAGACCGGCGCTGATAGACACACTCATCACCCAGCTGGCGTCACCAGGCGAAATCCCGGTCCCGAGGTCCCGACAAGCCGTCCCGGTACGAGCGATGACGCGAGGTCACGATTTCATGAGCACACAGGACCAGCACGGCGCAAGACGTTCACACGCGAGAAGTCCCCGCTCGCGTGCACCCCGGCTGGTGGCGGCCACCGGCGTGCTCGCACTGACCTTCTCGGCCGGCCTCGCGACCCCTCTCGATCCCGCGCCCCAGACGGCGCAGGCCGCCTCCGGCAAGAAGGTGCTCACCGTGGCGGTCGCCCAGAGCGTCGACTCGCTGAGTCCCTTCCTGGCCGTACGGCTGCTCAGCACGAGCATCCTGCGGCTGACCTACGAGTACCTGACCGACTACGACCCCGGAGACGCCCACCCGGTCCCGGGCCTGGCCACCAGCTGGTCGCCGTCCGCGGACAATCTCACCTGGACGTACACGATCCGCTCCGACGCGAAGTGGTCGGACGGACAGAAGGTGACCGCCGCGGACGCCGCATGGACGTTCGACAAGCTGATGACGGACGAGGCGGCCGCCACCGCGAACGGCAGCTTCGTCACCAACTTCCGCAAGGTGACGGCCCCGAGTCCCACCAAACTGGTCATCGAGCTGAAGAAGCCGCAGGCGACGATGACCGCGCTCGACGTGCCGATCGTGCCCGAGCACATCTGGAAGAACGTCTCCGACTTCTCGAAGTTCAACAACGACAAGTCCTTCCCCGTGGTCGGTGACGGACCGTTCGTCCTCACCGACTACAAGGCGGACAGCTACGTCCGGCTGAAAGCCGACAAGAGCTTCTGGCGCGGGGCACCCAAGTTCGACGAGCTGGTCTTCAAGTACTACAAGGACCAGGACGCCGCCGTGGCCGCCCTGCGCAAGGGCGAGGTCTCCTTCGTCGCGGGCCAGCCCGCCCTGACACCCGCTCAGGCGGCCTCCCTCAAGGGCCGGAAGGACATCAAGGTCAACGACGCCCCCGGCCGGCGCTTCTACGCCCTCGCCACCAACCCGGGCGCACAGGCCAGGAACGGCCAGAAGTTCGGCGACGGCGACCCGTCGCTGCTGGACGAGCGGGTGCGGCACGCGCTGTTCTTGGCCGTCGACCGCAAGACCATCATCGACAAGGTGTTCCAGGGACACGCGGTCGAGGGTCAGGGGTACATCCCGCCGCGCTTCTCCACCTACTTCTGGAAGCCGTCGGCGAGCCAGGAACTCGCCTACGACCCCGCCAAGGCCGCCCAACTCCTCGACCAGGCGGGCTACAAGAAGAACGCCGACGGCAAACGGGTCGGCAAGGACGGCAGACCGCTGAACTACCGGGTCCTGTGTCACGCCACCGACCCCAACGACAAGGCCGTGGGCCAGTACCTCAAGGAGTGGTGGGCCAAGCTCGGCATCGGCATGACGCTCGACTGCCTGGACAACGTCACCGACCCCTGGCTCGCCGGCACGTACGACCTCGCCTTCGACGGCTGGTCCGTCAACCCCGACCCGGACTACGTGCTGTCCATCCACACCTGCGCCGCCCTGCCCGCCACGCCGAAGGACACCGGCGCGACCGACAACTTCATCTGCGACAAGACGTACGACGGCCTGTACGCCCAGCAGCTCGCCGAGTACAACTCGGCCAAAAGGGCCGATCTCGTCCAGCAGATGGAGTCACGGCTGTACGACCTGGGGTACATGAACGTCATGGCGTACCCGAACGCCGTCGAGGCCTACCGCACCGACCAGATCAAGTCAATCGAGACGATGCCCAGGGCCGCCGGCAGCATCTACGGGCAGGACGGCTACTGGAGCTGGTGGTCGGCCGTCCCGGCGGACTCCGGATCCTCCTCCGGGGGCAGCTCGACCGGGATTGTGATCGGGGTCGTCGCGGGTGTCGTGGTCCTCGCCGGGGCCGGGCTGTTTCTGGCCAGGCGCCGCCGCACCACCGTCGACGACCGCGAGTAGCCCATGCACCCAGCGGCCTCCGAATCAGCGTCCACCCCGGCCGGCCGGGCCGCCGGACCGGCGGGAACCGGGCCGGCGACCCGCGGACCGCGCGTCACGGCCTCGTATCTGCGGTACGGGGCCGCCAAGGCGGGCGGTGCCGTCGCCTCGCTGCTCGCCGTCCTCGTCACCGGCTTCTTCCTGTTCCGCCTGATCCCGGGCGACCCGGTCAAGACGATGACCGGCGGCCGCGCCGTGTCGGCCGGACAACTCGCCGAGTACCGCAAGGAGTTCGGACTCGACCTGCCCCTGTGGCAGCAGTTCACCAACTACTGCGGCAAGGCGCTCACCGGTGACTTCGGCACGTCGTACCAGTTCCGCACACCGGTCCTCGACAAGATCACCGAGGCGCTGCCGAACACGCTGCTGCTGACCGGCACCGCGTTCGTGCTCTACACCGCGCTCGGAATGTTCCTCGGTACCCGCTCGGCCTGGCGGCACGGCCGTCTCGGCGACCGGCTGAACACCGGGCTGGCGCTGACGCTGTACTCCGTCCCGTCGTTCTGGCTCGGCCTGCTGCTCATCATCGTCTTCGGCGTGGGCCTCGGCCCCGTCCCGGGGCTGTTCCCCACCGGCGGCATGGAGTCGGGCGGCAAGGAGGGCTTCGCCTACGCCGTCGACGTCGCCCACCATCTGGTCCTGCCGGTGATCACGCTGGTCGCGGTCGAGTACGGGCAGACGCTGCTGGTCACACGCTCGGCGCTGCTCGACGAGATGGGCAGCGACTATCTGACGACCGCCCGCGCCAAGGGCCTGCGGGACGACCTGGTGCGCCGCCGCCACGCGGTGCCCAACGCTCTGCTGCCCACGGTCACCCTGGTCTTCGTCAACCTGGGCCGGACCGTCGCGGGCGTCATCCTGGTCGAGACCGTCTTCTCCTGGCCGGGCCTCGGCGGACTGTTCTACCAGGCCCTGAGCGTCCCCGATCTGCCCCTGGTACAGGGGCTGTTCCTCTTCTTCGCCGCGGCGGTGATCGTCATGAATACACTGGCCGACCTGCTGTATCCGCTGCTCGACCCCCGGGTGGCCCGATGACGACCGACACCGCCCCCGGACCGCGCGCACTGGCCTGGCAGCGCCGCCGCCGCTCCGCCGTCCGGTTCTGGCAGCGCTACCGCACGCACGGCGCCGGGCTGGCCGGCCTGGCCGCGCTCCTCCTGTTCGGGCTGGTCGCGCTGACCGCGCCGCTGACGGTCGGCTCCGGTGTGACCGGCGTGACCGATGCCCCGGGCGCTCCGCTGGAGCCGCCGAGCGGTGAGTTCCTGCTGGGCACCGACCGGTTCGGGCGCGATCTGCTGGGCCTGGTGATCTGGGGTTCCCGGGTCTCTCTGCTGGTCGGGCTGCTCGCGGCCGTGCTGTCAGTGGCGATCGGCGCGGTCGTGGGCATCTCCGCCGGACACTTCCGGGGTGTGTACGCGACCGTGCTGATGCGGATCACGGACTGGTTCCTGGTGATGCCGACGCTGGTGCTCGCCATCGCGCTGGCCACCGTGATGTCCCGCTCGCTGGGGACGGTGATCCTCGCCATCGGCGTCACCTCCTGGCCCACCACGGCCCGTCTGGTGCGGGCCCAGACGCTCGCGGTGGAGTCACGGCCGTACATCGAACGGGCCAGGGCCCTCGGCGGCGGGCACTGGCACGTCATGACCCGGCACGTCGTGCCCAACGTGATGCCGCTCGTCCTCGCCCAGACGACCCTGATGATCTCCTCCTCGGTGCTCGCCGAGGCGACACTGGCCTTCCTCGGCCTCGGCGATCCGACGGTCATCTCCTGGGGCGGGCTGCTGCAGGACGCGCGCGAGGCGGGCGCGGTCAGTGCCGGCGACTGGTGGTACCTGGTGCCGCCCGGCCTTGCCATCGCCCTGGTCGCGCTCGCGTTCACGCTGTGCGGGCGGGCGGTCGAGTCCGTGCTCAATCCCAGGCTGGGGGTGGCCCGTTGACACTGCTGGAGGTCCGGGACCTGAGTGTGACGTACCCCGGCGGGGCCGCCGCCGTACGGGGCGTGGACCTGTCGCTGGAGGCCGGCCGGAAGCTGGGGATCGCCGGTGAGTCCGGCTGCGGCAAGTCGACGCTGGCGCTGGCGCTGCTGCGGCTGCTGCCCGCCGGCGCCCGGGTCGGCGGGGAGATCCTGCTCCACGGGGAGGATGTCCTGACCATGCGGTGGGGGCGGGTGCGCGCGGTCCGCTGGGCGGGCGCCTCGATCGTCTTCCAGGGCGCCATGCACTCGCTCAACCCCGTGCACCGGGTCGGCGACCAGATCGCCGAGCCGATCCTGCTGCACGGCAAGGCGACCCCGGCGGCGGCGCGCAAGCGTACCGGCGAGTTGCTGGAACAGGTCGGCCTGCCGGCCGCACGGGCGCGGGCGTATCCGCACGAACTCTCCGGCGGCCAGCGCCAGCGCGTCATGATCGCCATGGCACTGGCCTGTGACCCGCGGCTGATCATCGCCGACGAGCCGACCACCGCCCTGGACGTGATGATCCAGGCCCAGATCCTCCGGCTGATCGAACAGCTCGTCAGCGGGCAGGAGCTGGGCCTGATCCTGATCAGCCACGACCTCACGGTGCTCGCCGACACCTGCGACCGGCTGGCCGTGATGTACGCGGGACGGGTGGTCGAGGAGGGGCCCGCCAGGGATGTCTACGAGGACGCCCGGCATCCGTACGCCAAGGCCCTGTCGGCGGCGTTCCCGCGCCTCGGCGACCCGGCCTCCCGGTTCGCCCCGGGCGGCCTGGCGGGCGACCCGCCCGATCCGGCCGCGCTGCCCGCCGGCTGTGCCTTCCACCCGCGCTGCCCGGTCGCCCTGGAGGTGTGCGCCGTCGAGGACCAGTGGCCACGGGAGGCGGGGCCGGGGCGGCGGGCGGCCTGTGTGCACCTGGGGGCGGTGGTGCCGCCCCCGGCCGGTCCGGCGCGGGACGTGAGGAGCACGACATGACGACGAGTCCAGCGCCGCTGCTGAGCGCCGAGGGCCTGCGGGTGACCTTCCCCGGACGGCACGGCGCCGCCCCGGCCCGGGCCGTGGACGGCGTACGACTCGACATCGGGGCCGGGGAGATCGTGGCGCTGGTCGGCGAGTCGGGCTGCGGCAAGACGACGCTGGCGCGCTCGCTGCTCGGGCTGGTGACGCCAGCCGCGGGCCGGATCTCCTTCGCCGGCCGGCCGCTGGAGTACTCCTCCCGGGCGCTGAAGGCGTACCGCCGACGCGTCCAGCTGGTGCTGCAGGACCCGACGGGCGCGCTGAACCCGCGGCACACGGTGTACGACGCGGTGGCCGAGGGCCTGCGGATCCACGGCCGTACGGGCGACGAGCGGGCGGCGGTCGCCGAGGCGCTCGCGCACGCGGGGCTGCGACCGCCCGAGCGCTTCTTCCTGCGCTACCCGCACGAGCTGTCCGGGGGCCAGCGGCAACGGGTCGTCATCGCGGGCGCGTTGGTCCTGGCACCCGAGTTGATCATCGCGGACGAGCCGGTGGCCTCGCTCGATGCCTCGGTGCGCGGCGAGATCCTGGCCCTGCTGCTGCGTCTGCGCTCCGAACTGGGCCTGTCCGCCCTGGTGGTCACGCACGACCTGGGCCTGGCATGGAACATCGCCGACCGGGTCGCGGTGATGTACCTGGGGCGGATCGTGGAAGCGGGGGACGTGGAGCAGGTCCTGACGGCTCCTCGGCACCCGTACACCCAGGCCCTGCTATCAGTTCTCCCGGAGGCGCCGGGCGACCCGGTGGTGCTGAGCGGGGAACCCCCGGACCCGTCCCGCATCCCCTCCGGTTGCCGCTTCCACGCGCGGTGCCAGGTGCTGGCGAGCGGGGAGGCCGAGCTGGCCGGAGTGGCGGACGCCTGCCGGTCCCGGGACCTGGAGGTACTGGACGGCAGCGGCGAGCCGCAGGTGGCGTGCCACTGGGCACGGGCCCAGGTCACGACGTGAGCGGGGGCGTCACGTCCCCGGCGACCAACTCGACCTCGAAACCGCCGCTGTTGGCGAGGTACGCGGCGTAGTGCCCCGGGCCGCCGGCGTGCGGGTGGCGGTCGGCGAAGAGCAGGGACCAGCCGTACACCGACGCGGCGCCGGCCAGGGCGTCGACCTCGGTGCGGGTATTCCGGCGTGGAACGCGAGGTGGTTGAGCCCCGGTCGCATCCGGTCGTGCGCGTCCGCGGTCATCGCCGGCGACTGCTCGACGACCAGATAGGCCGGACCGAGCCGCCAGCTGCGGCCGTGCTCCCATTCCTGGTACGGGCGGTAGCCGAGCCGGCCCAGCCGCCAGCCCCATTCGCCGACGGCGCGGGGCAGATCGGGCACCCATAGCTCGATGTGATGCAGCACCGGGACTTCTCTCCTCGCAGGACATCCGAAAACACCGGTTCCCGGCGCCCTGTGCGGGGGCCGGGAACCGGGACGGTGTCGTCGTGCGCGTCAGGCCGCGTGGACGATGTCCTTCTCCTCGGCGAAGTGGCACGCCGACTCGTGGGCCGCCGGGGAGTCCGAGCCCTCGAAGCGCTCGGGGATCGCCAGCAGCGGCGTCTCCGTGGCGCACTTGTCCTGCGCCTTCCAGCAGCGGGTGCGGAAGCGGCAGCCGGACGGCGGGTTGGCCGGGGACGGCACGTCGCCGGTCAGGATGATCCGCTCGCGCTGCTCCCGGTCCTGCGGGTCGGGCACGGGCACGGCCGACAGCAGCGCCTGGGTGTAGGGGTGTGTCGGGTGCTCGTAGATCTGCTCGTCGGAGCCGATCTCGGCAATCCTGCCGAGGTACATGACCCCGACCCGGTCCGAGATGTGCCGGACGATCGACAGGTCGTGGGCGATGAAGATGTAGGACAGGTTGAACTCGTCCTGCAGTCGCTCCATCAGGTTGATGACCTGGGCCTGGACGGACACGTCCAGCGCGGACACCGGCTCGTCGCAGATGATGATCTCCGGGTTGAGCGCCAGGCCGCGCGCGATGCCGATGCGCTGGCGCTGACCGCCGGAGAACTGGTGCGGATACCGGTTGATGTACTCCGGGTTCAGACCGACGACGTCCAGCAACTCCTGCACCTTGCGGCGCCGGTCGCCCTTCGGTGCCACCTCGGGGTGGATGTCGAAGGGCTCGCCGATGATGTCGCCCACCGTCATCCGGGGGTTGAGCGAGGTGTACGGATCCTGGAAGATCATCTGGATGTTGCGGCGGACGGCCTTGAGCGCCCTGCCGGACAGCCGGGTGATGTCCTGGCCCTTGTAGAAGACCTCGCCGGCTGTCGCCCGCTCCAGGTTCATCAGGACCTTGGCCACCGTCGACTTGCCGCAGCCGGACTCACCCACGATGCCCAGGGTCTCGCCCTGGTACAGGTCGAAGGAGACGCCGTCGACGGCCTTCACGGCGCCGATCTGCCGTTTGAAGACGATGCCCTGCGTCAGCGGGAAGTACTTGACCAGGTTGCGCACCTGCAGGATCGGTTCGCCCCGCTCCACCGGCGCATCGAGGGCGGCGACCGCCTCGGCCTCGGAGTGCACGTCCGCGACGTCCACGTCGGAGACGTTCGGCGTCGCGTCCGCCGGCCCGTCGGTCTTGGTCGACTCAGCCATGGATCGTCTCCTTCCAGAAGTGGCACGCACTCGCGCGGCCCGGCAGTTCCGTGCCGTCCTCTTCGGTCACCGGGACCAGCGTCGGGCGGTCGGTGCGGCAGAGGTCCTGCGCCCTGTCGCAGCGTGGGTTGAAGGCGCAGCCGCTCGGCACCTTCAGCAGGTTGGGCGGCAGCCCCTTGATCGCGTAGAGCTCATGACCCTTCTGGTCCAGGCGCGGGATGGAGTCCAGCAGACCGCGGGTGTAGGGGTGCGCGGGGCGCTTGTACAGCTCGTGCACCGGCGCGGTCTCCACGATCCGGCCCGCGTACATCACGGCGATCTTGTCGGCCACGTCCGCCACGACACCGAGGTCGTGGGTGATGAGGATCAGGCCCATCTGGTACTCGCGCTGCAGCTCCGCGAGCAGGTCCATCACCTGGGCCTGGACCGTCACGTCGAGGGCCGTCGTCGGCTCGTCGGCGATGATCAGGTCCGGTTCCAGGGCGAGCGCCATGGCGATCATGATGCGCTGGCGCATACCGCCGGAGAACTGGTGTGGGTAGTCGTTCACCCGCGCCGCGGCGGCCGGGATCTTCACCCGGTCCATCAGCTCCACGGCCTTGGCCTTGGCCTCCTTGCGGGACAGGCCCTGGTGGACGCGGAACATCTCGCCCAGCTGGTAGCCCACGCTGAGTACTGGGTTGAGCGCGGACAGCGCGTCCTGGAAGATCATCGCGATCCGGGCGCCGCGCAGCTTGCGCCGCTCCTCGCCGGACATGGTGAGCATGTCCTTGCCGTAGAAGAGGATCTCCCCCTGGGGAATGCGGGCCGGCGGCATGTCGAGGATACCCATGATCGCCTGCGCGGTCACGGACTTGCCGGAGCCGGACTCGCCGAGCACGGCGAGGGTCTCCCCCGAGTTGACGGAGTAGTTGACGCCGTTGACGGCGCGGACGACTCCCTCGCGGGTCTGGAACTCCACGTGCAGATCGCGCACTTCAAGCAGTGGGCCGGTGCGCTCCGGGTCGCCGGGGCGCGGAGCCGGGACGGCGTCCGTCGGGTCGATGATGGTCACGTACGCCTCCCTCAGCGCGTCTTGGGGTCGAAGGCGTCGCGAACCACGTCGCCGAGCACGATGAACGCCAGCACCGTGATGCTCAGGGCACCTGCCGGGAACATCAGTGCGTGCGGGTTGGTGAGGAACCGGTCCTGAGCGTCGCTGATCATGACGCCCCAGGAGATGTTCGGGTACTGGATGCCGATGCCCAGGTAGGACAGCGCGGCCTCGGCCGCGATGTAGACGCCGAGGTTCATCGTGGTGATGACGATGACCGGGGCGAGCGTGTTCGGCAGAATGTGCCGGAAGGCGATCCGCCCCGAGTCCGCGCCCAGCGCACGGGCGGCCATCACGTAGTCGTTGTACTTGTTGGAGATGACCTCACCACGCATGATCCTGAAGACCTGCGGCCAGCCGAGGATCGCCATGATGAACGACACCGACCACACGTCGCCGCCGCCCCAGATCGACATGATCAGCAGACCGCCGATGATGAGCGGCAGGGCCGAGAAGACCTCGGTGATGCGGGACAGGAGCGCGTCGATCCAGCCGCCGATCAGACCGGCCAGCATGCCCAGCAGACCGCCGATCAGGGTGGTGGCCACGGTCGTCACCACACCGACGACGATCGAGTTGCGGGTGCCGTACACGGTCCGCGTGTAGATGTCGCAGCCCTGGACGTCGTAGCCGAACAGGTGCCCCGCCGACGGACCGTTCATCGAGTTCTGCAGCTGACAGAAGCCGTCCGAGAACGGGGAGCGCCCGGTGAACAGGCTGGGGGCGATCGCCAGCGCGAGCAGGCACACGATGATGAACGCCGTCACGAGGAACATGGGCCGCTTGCGCAGATCCGCCCAGCCGTCCTTGAGCAGGCTCGCCTGCCGGGCCGCGGCCTTCTCCTCGGCCTCGATCTCCTTGGCGATGGCGGCCTCGTCGGTGGTGGGCCTTTCTATCGTCTTCTCACTCATAACGGATCCTCGGGTCGAGCACGGCGTACATCAGGTCTACGAGGAGGTTGGCGACCAGGTAGATCAGTACCAGCAGGGTCACCAGACCGACGACGACCGGCCGCTCGCGCAGATACACGGACTGGGCCAGCTGACCGCCGATGCCGGGCATGTTGAACACGCGCTCGGTGATGATGGCACCACCCATGAGAGCACCGAGGTCGAAGCCCAGGAAGGTGACCACCGGAATCAAGGAGTTGCGCAGCGCGTGTACGCCGATGACCCGTCGCTGCGGCAGGCCCTTGGCTATCGCGGTGCGGACGTAGTCGGCACGGATCGACTCGGTCATGCTCGTCCGCACCAGGCGGGCGATGTAGGCCATGGAGGTCGAGGCGAGCACGATGGCCGGGAGGATGTAACTCTGCGGCCAGCCCTTCTCGATGCCGGCGACCGGCGTGGCCTTCAGGTTCACGCCGAACTCCAGCTGGAGCACGCTGCCGAGTACGAAGACCGGGATCGAGATCAGGACGAGCGTCGAGATCAGCACGACGTTGTCGATGAACTTGCCCTTCTTCAGGGCGGAGAAGATGCCCGCGAAGATGCCGATCACGGCCTCGATGGCGAACGCCGTCAGTCCCAGCTTCAGGGTGACCGGGAACCGCTCCGAGACGATGTCCGAGATGGCACGGCCGTTGTACGTCTCCCCGAGGTCACCGGTGAAGACGCCGCTGATGTAGTGCCAGTACTGCTGGTAGAGCGGCTCGTTGAGGTGGTAGTGCGCGCGAAGGATCGCCGCGATGTTGGGGTCGGCTCGCTTGTCGCCGGCCAGTGCCTGGATCGGGTCGCCGGGCAGAGCGAAGACCAGGCAGAAGATGATGAACGTGACGCCTATCACCACAGGGATCACCTGCAGGAGACGCCTAACGACGTATCGGCCCATGGGTACTCCAGAGGGGGGTGCTCGACCCGACCGTGGCCGGAGGGAGTGGCACGGTCGGACGGGAGACGGCAGCAGAGGTGAGCAGGGGAAGGGTGTTCCTCCCCCTGCTCACCCCGTGCCGCTCTGTGTCAGGACTGCTCAGAACCTGGTCAGCTGAGCTTGACCGTGTCCCACAGGATCTGGTGACCGGCGACCTTCATCGACTTGATCTTGTCGCTGAAGCCAGCGTTCATCGTGTAGAAGTACACCGGGATGTACGGCATGTCCTTGAGCAGGACGTCGTCCGCCGCCTGGTACTTCTTCACGGCCTCCTCGTGCGTCGCGGCCTGGTCGCCCTGGACGAGGAGCTTCTCGAAGTCCTCGTTGACGTAGCCGGCGTAGTTGGAGCCGTTGGTGATGGCGTCCTTCGAGAAGATCGGACGGAGGTAGTCCTCCATGTCCGGGTAGTCCATGCTCCAGCCCATACGGAACGCGCCCTGGTACTTCTTGGCGTCCAGGTCGTTCAGGATGGTCTGGAACTGCTCGAACGGCTTGGCCGTGACCTTGATGCCCAGGTTCTGCTGGATCTGGTTCGCGACCGCCTCGACCCACTCCTTGTGGCCGCCGTCCGCGTTGTAACCGATCTCCAGCGTGTTGCCCGGCAGGCCGCCGCTCTTCTTGTAGAGCGCCTTGGCCTCGGTCGGGTTCAGCGTGCAGGCGTCGCCGCAGGCGCCCTTGCGGTAGCCGTCGACGATCGGGCTGATGTAGTCGTCCGCGGGCGTACGGGCACCGAGGAAGATCTTGTCCGCGATCGTCTTGCGGTCGATCGACATGGAGATGGCCTTGCGGAGGTCCGCGTTCTGGAAGGCCTTGTTGTACTTGATCGGGAAGCCGATGTAACCGACGGCCGAGTCGGCCTCGTCGATGTAACGGCCCGGCAGGTCCTTGTGGTAGGTCGGCAGACCCGAGGTGGGGATCGTCAGCAGGCTGTCGAGGTTGCCGGCGACGAGGTCCTTGTAGGCGGTGTCGAGGTTGGAGTACACCTTGAAGTTCACACCCTTGACCTCGATCTTCGAGGCGTCCGGGTACTTGTCGTACTTCGTGGTGTCGATCTCTTCGTTGTGCTTGAACGTGCCCTTCATCTTGAAGGGGCCGTTACCGATGGGGGCCTCGCCGAAGCCCTTCGGGTCCTTGAAGAACACCTTGGGCAGCGGGACGAACGCGGTGAAGGACAGCTGCGACGGGAACGCCGAGAAAGCGCCGCTCAGGGTGACCTGGAGGGTGTTGTCGTCGATCACCTTCAGGCCGGACAGCTTGTCGGTCTTGGGCTTCTTGCCCTCGCCCGGGTTCAGGTCCGCGTAGCCCTGGATGTGGCTGAACAGCGGGTTCGTCTGCTGGGCGTTGGTCTGGTTGGCGCCGTAGTTCCAGGCGTCGGCGAAGGACTGGGCGGTGACCTTCTCGCCGTTGTGGAACGTGTAGCCCGACTTGAGCTTGATCGTCCAGAC
Source organism: Streptomyces sp. NPDC096040 (assembly GCF_040303265.1). Lineage (NCBI taxonomy): Bacteria > Bacillati > Actinomycetota > Actinomycetes > Kitasatosporales > Streptomycetaceae > Streptomyces > Streptomyces sp. NPDC096040. The sequence continues at coordinate 196,550 of NZ_JBEOTA010000004.1, read as the reverse complement.
CTTGTTGTCCTTGGACTCGATCGACTCCGCCATGGCGTTGACGACCTTGTTGTCGGCGTCAAGCTTGGTCAGACCCGTGAAGAGGGCGTTGATGACCTGGCCGCCCTCGGTCTCGTACGTGTTGGTGGGAACCAGGCTGTTCTGCGGTTCGCCGATCTCCACCGACACGACGCCATCGCCCTTGCCCTTGCCCGAGGTGTCGTCGTTCCCCCCGCCACCACAGGCCGTCGCACCCAGCGCCACAACGGCGGCTATCGCAACCCACTTGGCGCTCTTGGCACCACGCATGGGGCTCCTCCTCATGAGTCCATTGATTCACCGCAGAGGGAAGAACACGACACTCCGCCGTCACCGGCGCCTGAAATGGTGAGGTGTACTCCCCGTACTCGCGAGTCGACGCCGCCTACGGCGCAACCCGTTGATCCGAGTTCTACGCGCCTAACTATCTGCCATGGGCCATGGCCGAACCACACTCACAAGGTCTCGGTTCGATCACACCTGACGCGTACATCTTCCAAAATACGGACAAAGGGTTTGCCGAAAGATCCCTGCGAAACGGGCTTGTTACACATCTATCGGGCCTGAATGTTCGTATACCGAACGCGAGCCGCATGAAAATCCAGTTGCGGAACCGCGAGCCGTATGCAGGGCCAGACAGGCTGCACACCGTCAGCAGACTAGCGCCGTCCCACCCGTCCTCTACGGATCCGGAAAAAGAACTAGGGATTTCCCTACCTCCGCGGCAAAGGAAAACCGGGCACCCCGCGTTGCGGAGTGCCCGGCACCTTCGTGCGGTGGTGTGAATCAGCCGTGCTTGGCGCGGCTGGCGGCGCGGGCCCGCTCACGGGCGTCCAGGTTCACCTTGCGGATGCGAACGGCCTCCGGGGTCACCTCGACACACTCGTCGTCACGGCAGAACTCCAGTGACTGCTCCAGGGAGAGCTTGCGCGGCGGGACGATCGCCTCGAACGAGTCGGCCGACGACGACCGCATGTTGGTGAGCTTCTTCTCCTTGGTGATGTTCACGTCCATGTCGTCGGAGCGCGAGTTCTCGCCGACGATCATGCCCTCGTACACCTCGGTGCCGGGGTCCACGAACAGCACGCCGCGCTCCTGGAGGTTCGTCATCGCGAACGCGGTGACGGCGCCGGCGCGGTCGGCGACGAGCGAGCCGTTGTTACGGGTCGTCAGGACGCCGAACCACGGCTCGTGGCCCTCGTGGATGGAGTGGGCGATGCCCGTGCCGCGCGTACCGGTCAGGAACTCGGTACGGAAGCCGATGAGACCGCGGGACGGCACCACGAACTCCATGCGGACCCAGCCGGAGCCGTGGTTGGACATGTTGTCCATCCGGCCCTTGCGGACGCCCATGAGCTGCGTGACCGCACCCATGTGCTCCTCGGGGACGTCGATCGTCATGCGCTCGACGGGCTCGTACGTCTTGCCCTCGACCTGCTTGGTGACGACCTGCGGCTTGCCGATGGTCAGCTCGAAGCCCTCACGGCGCATCTGCTCGACCAGGATGGCGAGCGCGAGCTCACCACGGCCCTGGACCTCCCAGGCGTCCGGGCGGTCGGTGTCGAGCACGCGGAGCGAGACGTTGCCGACCAGCTCGCGGTCGAGGCGGTCCTTGACCTGGCGGGCGGTGACCTTGCGGTCCTTGACGGCCGCCTTCGCGTCGGCGCCCTTGCCGGTGCCGCCGCGGCCGACCAGCGGCGAGGTGTTCGTACCGATGGTCATCGAGATCGCGGGCTCGTCGACCGTGATCAGCGGCAGCGGGATGGGGTTCTCGGGGTCGGCGAGGGTCTCGCCGATCATGATGTCCGGGATACCGGCGACCGCGCAGATGTCACCCGGGCCTGCCATCTCGGCGGGCCTGCGGGTGAGCGCCTCGGTCATCAGCAGCTCGGTGATACGGACGTTGGCCATCGTGCCGTCGCGCTTGATCCACGTGACGGTCTGGCCCTTGCGCAGCTCGCCCTGCTCGACCCGGAGCAGCGCGATACGGCCGAGGAAGTTGTCCGCGTCCAGGTTGGTGACATGCGCCTGGAGCGGGGCGGCCTCGTCGTACTCGGGAGCCGGGACGTGGGACAGGATCGTGGAGAAGAACGGCTCCAGGCTGTCGCTGTCGGCCGGGACGGTGCCGTCCTCCGGCTTGGTCAGCGAGGCCACACCGTCACGCGCACAGGCGTAGACGATGGGGAACTCGATCTGGTCCTCGTCGGCGTCGAGGTCGAGGAAGAGGTCGTAGGCCTCGTTGACGACCTCGTCGATGCGCGAGTCGGGGCGGTCCGTCTTGTTGATGCACAGGATGACGGGGAGCCGGGCCTGGAGCGCCTTGCGCAGCACGAAGCGGGTCTGCGGCAGCGGGCCCTCGGAGGCGTCGACGAGCAGCACCACCGCGTCCACCATCGACAGACCGCGCTCGACCTCGCCGCCGAAGTCGGCGTGGCCCGGGGTGTCGATGATGTTGATGGTGACGACCTCGCCACCGTCCTTCGGGTGGTACTTCACGGCCGTGTTCTTGGCCAGGATCGTGATGCCCTTCTCACGCTCCAGGTCGTTGGAGTCCATCATGCGGTCGTCGAGCGACTCGGCGGCGTGCGCGGCGAAGGCACCGGCCTGCTTCAGCATGGCGTCGACGAGGGTCGTCTTGCCGTGGTCGACGTGGGCGACGATGGCGACGTTGCGGATGTCGTGGCGCGTGGCCATGGTGCGGCGTACTCCCGGAGTATGAGGAAGGGGCTTGCGCGTACATCGGTGTTACGCGCACCCTGCCGGGCTGAACACGCCACGGCCTCACCCCATGGTACGGGCACTATCCAGCGTGGGCTCGCCGGGCCGACCTCCTGACAGCGCGGGCAACGGTGCGACCAGCAACAATCCGGCCGCACCCGACCGCGAATCCGCTCCCCCACCCCCTGGCCTACCCCTTGCTGGGGCTCGCCGACACCTTCGCCCCCTTCTTCAGGAAACCCATGTCCTGGTAGACCGGCGTCTGGAACCCGAACGCCCCCACGTTCACCAGACTCTTCCGCACCCCCACGATCTGCGGCCTCTGGTACAGCGGCAGCGACCCGGCCGACGCCCAGATCCGCGAGTCCGCCTTCCGCAGCAGCCCGTCCGCCTCGTCCTCGTCCAGCGTCCCGAGGGCCTGGTCGAAGAGCTGGTCCACCTGGTCGGTGCCCACCCTCGTGTAGTTCTGCTCGACGTTCAGCGACCCGTCGGCCGCCGGCACCGGCTTCGCGTAGATCGGCCGTGCGTCCGTCGCCGGGAACGCGGACGACGGCCACGAGTACAACGCGAGGTCGTACTGCCCGGACGCGATGTGGTCCTTGAAGTAGCTGTCGTCGGAGACCTTGCTGATCTCGGCCTGGATCCCGACCGTCGCCAGCATCTGCCGGATCCGCTCGGCGACCTCCTGGAGCGTCTTGGACCCCGGGCCCGACGGCAGCACGAACCGCAGGCTCAGCGCCTGGCCGTCCTTGGCCAGCGGCGCGGACGCGGCCTGCGCCCCCTTGGGCGCGGCCGTTCCCTTCGGCGCGTACGCCCCGGGCGCCCCGTGGGCGTGGTCCTTCTGGTGGTCGCGGGTGTCCTTGCCGTCGGGGCCCTTGTCGTCCTCCCCGACGATGTACTGCCCGTCGCTCCCGCCCTCGGAGTCGTCGCTCTTGTCTCCCTTGTCGCCCTTGTCGCCCTTCCCTCCCTTGGCGCCGTTCTCGTCCTCCGCGCCGGCCGCCTTGCCCCCGGCCTTGATCGGGCCGCCGGCCACCCATCCCGCGTCGGCGAGCAGCGCCTGCGCCTCGTGGGTGTCGAGGCCGCCGATCGCCCCGCTGCTGTCGGCGTAGGCGGACTGCCCGGACAGGGCGAGGTGGCTGCCGACCGGGACGGCGGGCAGCCCCAGCGGGGTGAGCACCAGCTTGGCGAGCGTCTCGCGGTCGAGGGCACGGGCGACGGCCCGGCGCACCCGCTCGTCGGCGAGGGGACCCTCGGAGCCGTTCAGGGAGAGCTGTGTGTAGGCGGGCTCCAGGGACTTGCGGACCTCGAAGTCGCGCAGTTCCTGCTGCTGCTCCAGCCACTTCGCGATGGTCTTGCGGAGCTTCTTCGGCCCCTTGGGCAGCTTCTCCTCGTCCATGCCGAGGGTGAGCGCCCAGGAGCGCAGCTTCTTCGCGGAGGTCTTCCCGGCGCCCTGCAACGGCGTGCCGGTGCCCTTGTCCCGTCCGGCGATGGTGATCCGCTGGGCCTCGGAGGCGTCGATGTCGGCGACGTCGGCCGTGCCGGCGGCGAGCGCGGTGGCCCGCTTCTCGCGGGACACGGCGTGCAGGTCGATCTCGTCGAGCTTGGCCGGGCGGCCCCACCAGCGCGGGTTGCGGGTGAGGATCACGTCCTTCTTGGCGGTGTCGACCTTGTCGACCTTGAAGGGTCCCGCGGTGACCGCGAGCTTCCTGCGGGCGCCGTCGTTGAAGGCGTCCGGGGTGCCCATGACCTCCTTCGGGTAGAGCGGCGAGAACAGCGACTTCCAGTCGGCGTACGGCCGCTCGAAGGTGACCCGGACCTCCAGGTCGTTGGCGCCGCGCTCGATCTTGGCGATGCGGTCGTAGCCGGCGTTGCGGGCGGTCCAGTAGGCGGAGTCCTTGCCGGACAGGGCCCGCCACTGGGCGGCGAAGTCGGCGGCGCCGATCTCCCGGCCGTCGCTCCAGACGGCCTGCTGGTTGAGCTTGTAGAGGACGACCTGGCGCGGTTCGGTCTCGATGACCTTCGCGGACTCCAGGTAGTCGGGGTTGCGGACCGGCCGGCCGGTGGCGTCGATGGTGAACATCGACGGCAGGACGGCCTGGGCGACCCGGGTGGTGCCCGCGTCGGCGTCGGCCTGGAAGGTGTTGAGGGTCTCCGGCACGGCGTCCACGGCCCACTTCAGGGTGCCGCCCTCGGCGACCGCGTCACGGGCGACCGCCGCGATGTCCTGTCCGGCCAGCGGCTTGCTCCCCTCGTCGTCGGAGCCGCAGCCCGTGAGGAACGGCACCGCGAGCGCACCCGCGGTCAGAAAAGTGACCGAGCGCATGACCGCACTGCGGCCAGGCCTGGGTCCGACGCCGTGGTGAGACATCTCTGCTACCTCCGGGAGCCCCGGTGACACGGGTGGGGTTTGTTCACATTTGGGGGTATTTTGGAGTTGATCACATGTACTCAGAAGTACGGACCCCACTGAAATGGACGGGGTCCGTCGGCTGGGGACGACACGGCGGCGGGGGCTGCCAAAGGCCACCCGTGCGGCCCAACGCCCACCCGGGCGGCGCAACGCCCACCCGGGCGGCGCACGGGCCGGCACCCTCCGCACCGGCGCCCCTCCCCGGCGCACACAGAGCGCGTGCGGGCGTGCGACGAAGGCGCGCAATCCGCCAATCGCTGCACATGCCTTCACATCAGCAGGTGTGACGCGCAACACTCGCAGGCGCATGAACGTTGCCACCTTGGACAGTGAAGTCCGCGGAAGTGAGGTCACGTCATGTCCGTGCAAGACGACCTGACGTCAGTTCAGCGCTGCCTGGAGGACCTGAACCGGTCCGTCGGCCGCCTGGAGCAGCAGCTAGGGAGCGGCGGACTGGAGATGCGCCGCGTCCGCACCGACGCCGATCACCTGCGCGAGAGCGTGGCCCTGCTGCGGGAGACGGCCAAGACCGGCGCCCCTGGCAAACGCCCCGAACTCGTCACCATCTCCGACGACCCGTACGACATCAACCTGTGGACGGACACGGACGACGAGGGCCTCGGCGCCCGCGACCGGCGCGCACCGTAGCAGCGCTCCCCGCAGGCCCCCGACCCCCGAACCGACCGGAGTCATCCGTTGGCCACTGGTACGGAACCACATCCGAACAGCGGCGGCGTACGCACCCGTACGCGCGCCGCGATCTCCGCCCCGCACCTGCGGACCGACCGCTGGTGGCTGGCACCCGCCGTCACCGCGGCCGGTCTGTTCGCGTTCATCGTGTACTCGACCTGGCGCGCCTTCGCGAACGCGGACTACTACTCGGCGCCGTACGTCTCGCCGTTCTACTCGCCCTGTCTGGCCGAGAACTGCAAGACCATGCCCTCGGGCCCGAACGCCGACCTCTTCGGCAGCTGGTGGGCGATCTCCCCGGCGATCATCATCCTGATCTTCCCGCTGGGCTTCCGCCTGACCTGCTACTACTACCGCAAGGCGTACTACCGCAGCTTCTGGGCGTCCCCGCCGGCCTGCGCGGTGGCCGAACCGCACGCGAAGTACACCGGTGAGACCCGCTTCCCGTTGATCCTGCAGAACATCCACCGGTACTTCTTCTACGCCGCGCTCCTGGTCGCCTGCGTACTGACCTACGACACGGTGCTGTCCTTCCGGGACACACACGAGAACTGGGGCCACATGGGCCTCGGCACCCTGGTCTTCCTGGTCAACATCGTGCTGATCTGGGCGTACACCCTGTCCTGCCACTCCTGTCGGCACATCGTAGGCGGCAAGCTCAAGCACTTCTCCAAACACCCCGTGCGCTACAAGGCGTGGCAGTTCGTCGGCCGGCTCAACGCCCGGCACATGCTGCTCGCCTGGGCGTCGTTGGTGAGCGTGGCGCTCGCCGACTTCTACGTCTTTCTCGTCGCGTCCGGTGCCTTCGACGATCCGAGGTTTTTCTGATGCCCGTGGTGGACCGGCAGGAGTGGGACGTCGTCGTGGTCGGTGCCGGCGGCGCCGGACTGCGCGCCGCGATCGAGGCACGCGAGCGGGGTGCCCGTACGGCGGTGATCTGCAAGTCGCTGTTCGGCAAGGCGCACACGGTGATGGCCGAGGGCGGTATCGCGGCGGCCATGGCCAACGTCAACGAGCACGACAACTGGCAGGTCCACTTCCGCGACACCCTGCGCGGCGGCAAGTTCCTCAACCAGTGGCGGATGGCCGAACTGCACGCCAAGGAGGCCCCGGACCGGGTCTGGGAGCTGGAGACCTGGGGCGCCCTGTTCGACCGTACGAAGGACGGGAAGATCTCCCAGCGCAACTTCGGCGGCCACGAGTACCCGCGCCTCGCCCATGTCGGCGACCGCACGGGCCTCGAGCTGATCCGGACCCTGCAGCAGAAGATCGTCTCGCTCCAGCAGGAGGACGAGAAGGAGACCGGCGACTACGAGTCCCGGCTGAAGGTCTTCCAGGAGTGCACGGTCACGAGGATTCTGAAAAATGGCTCGCGTGTCTCCGGTGTCTTCGGGTACGAGCGGGAGTCCGGCCGTTTCTTCGTCCTGGAAGCGCCCGCCGTGGTGGTCGCGACCGGTGGTATCGGCAAGTCCTTCAAGGTGACGTCGAACTCGTGGGAGTACACCGGCGACGGGCACGCGCTCGCCCTGCTGGCCGGGGCGCCCCTGCTCAACATGGAGTTCGTGCAGTTCCACCCGACGGGCATGGTCTGGCCGCCGTCGGTCAAGGGGATCCTGGTCACGGAGTCGGTGCGCGGCGACGGAGGGGTGCTGCGCAACTCCGAGGGCAAGCGGTTCATGTTCGACTACATCCCGGACGTCTTCAAGGAGAAGTACGCCGAGTCCGAGGAGGAGGGCGACCGCTGGTACGAGGACCCGGACCACAACCGGCGTCCCCCGGAGCTGCTCCCCCGCGACGAGGTGGCCCGCGCCATCAACTCCGAGGTGAAGGCGGGCCGCGGCTCCCCGCACGGCGGGGTCTTCCTGGACGTGTCGACGCGGATGCCGGCCGAGGTGATCCGGCGCCGGCTGCCGTCCATGTACCACCAGTTCAAGGAGCTGGCGGACGTCGACATCACGGCGGAGGCGATGGAGGTCGGGCCGACCTGCCACTACGTGATGGGCGGGGTCGCGGTGGACTCCGACACGGCGGCGGCGCGCGGGGTACCGGGGCTGTTCGCGGCCGGCGAGGTGGCCGGCGGTATGCACGGCTCCAACCGGCTCGGCGGCAACTCCCTGTCCGACCTGCTGGTGTTCGGGCGCCGGGCGGGCTGGCACGCGGCCGACTACGCGGCGGATCTCGACGTACGGCCGACGGTGGACGACATCCAGGTCGACTCGGCGGCCGCGGAGGCCCTGCGGCCGTTCTCCGCCGAGAGCGAGCAACCCGACGCGGGCCCGCCGGAGAACCCGTACACCCTCCACCAGGAGCTCCAGCAGTCCATGAACGACCTGGTCGGCATCATCCGCCGGGAGGGCGAGATGGAGCAGGCCCTGGAGCGGCTCGCCGCCCTGCGGGTACGGGCGCGCCGGGCCGGGGTGGAGGGGCACCGCCAGTTCAACCCGGGCTGGCATCTCTCCCTGGACCTGCGGAACATGCTGCTGGTCAGCGAGTGCGTGGCCCGGGCGGCCCTGGAGCGCACCGAGTCACGCGGCGGCCACACCCGCGAGGACCATCCGACGATGGACCGCGACTGGCGCCGGATCAATCTGCTCTGCCGGCCGGCCGACCCCACGGGCGGGTCGGCGGCCACCGACCCGGTGCGCGGCCAGATCACCCTCACCCGCGAGACCACCGACCCCATCCGCCCCGACCTGCTCGCCCTCTTCGAGAAGGAGGAGCTGGTCAAGTACCTCGCCGAAGAGGAGCTGTACGAATGAGCGGCTACACGGCCCACTTCAGGGTGTGGCGAGGCGACGTCGAGGGCGGCGGCCTGGAGGACTTCAAGGTCGAGGTCAACGAGGGCGAGGTGGTCCTGGACATCATCCACCGCATCCAGGCCACCCAGGCCCCCGACCTGGCCGTCCGCTGGAACTGCAAGGCGGGCAAGTGCGGTTCGTGCTCGGCGGAGATCAACGGCCGCCCGCGTCTGATGTGCATGACCCGGATGTCCGTCTTCGAACAGGACGAGACCCTCACGGTCACCCCGCTGCGCGCCTTCCCGGTGATCCGCGACCTGGTCACGGACGTCGGCTTCAACTACCAGAAGGCCAGGGAGGTACCGTCGTTCGTACCGCCGGCCGGAGTGGGGCCCGGCGAGTACCGGATGTTCCAGGAGGACGTGGACCGGTCGCAGGAGTTCCGCAAGTGCATCGAGTGCTTCCTGTGCCAGGACACCTGCCATGTCGTCCGCGACCACGAGGAGAACAAGACTGCGTTCGCCGGGCCGCGTTTCCTCATGCGGGTCGCGGAGCTGGACATGCACCCGCTGGACGCGGCCGAGGCGTCCGGCCTGGACCGCAAGCGCACGGCCCAGGACGAACACGGTCTCGGCTACTGCAACATCACCAAGTGCTGCACGGAGGTGTGCCCCGAGGGCATCCACATCACCGACAATGCCCTGATCCCCCTGAAGGAGCGGGCCGTCGACCGCAAGTACGACCCGCTGGTGTGGCTCGGCTCGAAGATCAGGAGGCGCCCCTCAGGAGGCTGAGCGCCTGCTGGAGGTTGAACTCGGCGACGTCCCGCATCGGTTCGCGCTCCGGGAAGTCGCCGTCGAGCAGCCTGAGCGGCCCGGCCACGAGGTTGAGGTGCATCGCGAGCCGGTACAGCTCCACGCGGTCCTCGTCGAGGTCGGCGGCGTGCAGCACGTCGTAGGCGGGCCCGAAGCGGTGCTGGAGGAAGACGTGCTCCCACTCGGCGTCGAAGTACATCAGGCCTTCGATGTCGATGAGCGCGGGATCGCCCTCATCGGTCACCAGGACGTGCTCCGGGCCGAGTTCGCCGTGCACGAGGGAGGCGTGGTCACGCGGCTCCACCGCGTCGTAGAGCTGCCTCACCCGCTCCGACAGCGCCTGGCGGACCTCCCGCACCCGGGGGTCCCGCTCGGCGACCTCCGCGATGTCGCGCACCGCCCGGTCCGCGACGACCTGCTCGCAGGAGCTGCCGATCGGTTTGCCGCCCTCCTCCACCAGGGCGGCCTTGCCGTACCCGGGGGACACGCACTCCCGGAGCACGCCGAGCGTCCCGGCCAGCCGGGCCAGCGGCACCCGGGCCGCGCCCGGGTCGCTGCGCAGCAGCGTCTCCAGGCTGCCGCCGCGGACGTCCTCGACGACCGCCGAGTACACGGGCAGGTGCTCGGCCTCCTCGTCGGCGAACAGCAGGTGCGGGGTGCGCACACCGAGCTCGGTCAGCCGGTCGTGGGCCGACAGGAAGAGGCCGAGGCCTGAGGCGTGCGAGAAGGGGTCACGGATGTCGGCGGTGGCGGGGCCCCAGTAGTCCTCCTCAGGGGACCAGACGTAGGCGATCGCGGTCCTGCCGTTGTCGAGGGCGAGCCGGTAGACGCCTTTCTTTGAGCCGCCGCGCAGCCGGGTGGCGGTGGCGGGGGCACGGCCGAGGGCCTCGCGGGCGAGCGGAGCGAGGTCGTCACGGGTGAGGTGGGCACGAGCGGTTGTCATGACGTACGAACCCAGTCCTTCCGATAAGAGGTCCAGTCATCCTCGGTGGCGGCGAAGTCGACGTACAGGGCGACGCCGAAGTTAGCGCGATCCGCGTCCGTGCGTGACAGTCCCAGCCGAACCCCTCGCACGGCCGCCGGCACGGTCTCCGCGTGCGCCCGGTGACCGAAACGGTTCTCGTGGTAGAAGGGCAGCCCCATGAGGAGTTCGGTGTCCGCCGGGGTGACCTCCAGCGCGAGGCTGGTCTGCTGCGCGACGTACCCGCCGTACAGGCTCTGCAGCGGCTGCATGGTGTCGTACGACATCACCGCGATCTGGTCCACCCGACGGGCGACTTGCCCGAAATATTCCTGTGACCACCACTTGGGATGACCGGTGACGGTACCCCAGAAGGAGTGAAAGGCCGGGAGCGGGTCGATCTGGTGTGCGGCGACGGACAGCAGCGGGGTCACCGGGCGCAGGGCGTCGAGAAGGGCGAGGTAGTTCCGGTCGCCGGAGTGCAGGGGCTCCAGGTCGAAGTGGACCCCGTCGAAGCCGGCGGCGATCACCTGCCGGGTCGAGTTGACGACAGCGGCACGCGTCTCCTTCTTCTCCAGATGCATGGCGTACGGCTTCTCGGGCGCGACCTCGTCCCCGAGCCAGGCCTGGACGCGGACGCCGGGGAGTTTTCGATGCACGGCCGTTATCAGCCAACGGGCCTTGGAATAGGCCGTTCTGGGCAGCGTGCCGTTGTGCTCCAGTGGTCCGGCATGGACGTAGAGGTCGCGTATGCCGGTGTCCGCGAGCCGGGCGGCGAGGGCGGTGACGTCGGCGTCGGTCCTACGGCCGTCGACCCAGGCGTGGCCGAGCCAGAGAGCGTCCCTGTCCCGGGTGTGGGCGCCGGGCTTCGGGTCGCCGGTGTAGTTGACGCGGAGGGCGGTCTCGGCGGTGAGGAGAGGGAGGACCAGGAGCAGGGCTGCGGCGAGCCCGATACGCCGGGCCCGGCGGACCCAGCCGGCTCTCTTCCGGGTGCCGGGCACCTCCGGCGTGCCGTCGTCCGCCTCCTCCGCTCCCTCCGGCCCCTCCGGTTCTGATTCCCGTGCCATCGATGGTCCCCCAGTTCTCGTCGTCCCCCGCCCGTCCCCGCCCCGGTCGCGAAGCCGACAGGCTGCCCATACGCTCCGAAATGTGACGTCATCCTTGATCCGGGGCCGTCCGAGGCACGCCACCGGGCACATAGGTGTGCGGGTGGGGTATGCCGTGCTGGGCGGGATGGCCGGAGCGGTCTGGCTGGTGTTGCCGGTGATGACGACCACCGCTCAAGATCCGGTTCCCGCGGCGGCGCGCGAGCCGGTCGCGGCGGCCCAGGCGGACGGGGCGTCGACCGCCGACTACGTGCTGCCGCTGGTCGCCGTGGCGGCCGCAGGTGCGCTGGGCGGCTACGGCTACATACGACGGGTACGGCGGTCCCGCTCGCGGACCACCCCCGGGATCATCTCCGCCGCCCCGCCGACGCCGTCGCCCGTCGATTTCGAGCGGCAGGCCCGGGCCGCCCTGGTCCTCGCCGACGACTGCGTCCGCACCAGCCGGGAGGCGCTCGGGTACGTCGACGGCGGCGAGTCCGTCGTACGGGCCCTGCGGGCGGCCGAGACCGAGCTGTCGGCCGCGTTGGCGATATGGCGGCGGTACGAGGAGGGGATACCGGGGGACGACACCGGCCGGCGGCAGGCGCTGGTGGGCGTGGTGGGGCGGTGTGCGGAGGCGGGGCGTCAACTGGACGCGGCGGCGGAGGTGTTCGACGCCGAGTGGGGTGCGGGGGATGCGCTGGCGGTGGCCGAGGGGCGGTTCCGGGAACTGGCCGCGCGGACGAGCGGGGTGGCGGGTGCGCTGACGGAGGCGGGCGAGCGGTACGGGAGCGGGGCCGTCGCCTCAGTGGTGGGGTACGTCGAACAGGCGAAGGACCGGCTGGTGTTCGCGACCGGACGGCTCAACCAGGCTCGCCAGGACGCCGATTCGGGCGACCGTGACGGGTTCCGCCGTGGCTTGCGCGCCGCCGAGGGGGCGGTGGCGCAGGCCGGGGTGCTGCTGGACGGGGTGGCACGGCTCACGGAGGAACTTCGGACGGCGGCGGGCCTGGTGCCGGCCGCGCTCACGGGGGCGGAGGCGGAACTGGCGGGCGTCCGGGCGTCCGGCCCGCCGCCACGCCTGGGCCACGCCGACGCCGTACTGGCCGCCGTACGGGAGGAGTTGACGGGTGGACCGTACGACCCGCTGGACGCCCTGCGCCGGGTCGTGCGGGCGGTGGAGGGGACGGGGGGCGGGCGGTCCGGGGTGATCGCTGCCGGGGCGGACCTGGTGGCGCGCAGTGCACTGGGGGTGGCGGACGACTTCGTGGGGGTGCATCGGGGGGCGGTGGGGGCGGAGGCGCGGGCGCTGCTGGCGGAGGCGGGGCGGGCCGCTGCCGCGGACGCGGACCGGCTGGCGCGGAGGGCACGGGAACTGGCCGGGCGGGACGTACGGGCGCACGGGAACCCGTACGCCGGGGAGGCGGCCCATGAGAGCGGGCTCGCGGGGGCGGTGCTCGGGGGTGTGCTGCTGGGTGAGGAGGGGGACGGGGGGCCGGTGGTGGCGTTCGGGGGGCCGGAGACGCGGACGCGGTTGCACTAGCCGCGAGAGGCCGTCGGGCGACCGCGGGTACGTGGGGGCTGGTCGCGCCCACGCGGCGAAGCCGCATATCAGACACAGCCCCGCGCCCCTTGGGGCGCGGGGAACTGCGCGACCAGCCACGACGGCGCCGCACCCGCAAACCGGCCGCAGCCCCCTCCAGGGGCGCGGGGAACTGCGCGCGCAACCCCCACCGCGCCGCACCGGCAAACCGGCCGCAGCCTCGAAGCGGTCCGCGGTGCCCCTTCTCAGAACAGGCTGAGCAACGCCTCCGCGGGGTCCGTCAGGCCGGTCTCGCCGTCTGGCAGGGGCAGTTCGAACCACACGGTCTTCCCGCGTGGCGTCCGGCGTGAGCCCCACGCCGCGCTCAGCAGCCCGACCAGTTGCAGCCCCCGGCCGCCCTCGTCCGTGTCGCGGGCGCGCCTGCGCCTCGGCTGGACCAGGCCGGAGTCCCACACCTCGCACACCAGTGTCCGGTCCAGCAGCAGCCGTAGCCGTATCTCCCCCTCGCCGTACCGCAGCGCGTTGGTGACCAGCTCGCTGACCAGCAGCTCCGCCGTGTCGACCAGCGGCTCCAGGTCCCAGGAGAGCAGCTGGCCGCGCGCGTACTCACGGGCGCGGCCCACACTGCGCGGCTCGCGCGGCAGCGTCCAGTCGCCGACCGACTCGGCCGGCAGCCCCTGTACACGTGCCATCAGCAACGCGATGTCGTCCTCGCCGTGGTGTGTGTCGAGGGTGCTCAGGACGTGGTCGCAAACGTCCTCGAGGGGTTGGGAAGGGTCGGTGAGCGCCCCTACGAAGGCCTGGAGGCCCTCGTCGAGGGGATGGTCGCGGGATTCGACCAGACCGTCCGTGTAGAGGGCGAGAAGGGCGCCCTCGGGGAGTTCGACCTCGACCTCCTCGAAGGGCTCGCCGCCCACGCCGAGCGGCATGCCGGGGGGCACGTCCAGCATCAACGCGTCCTCGCCGGGCTCGACGAGCACCGGGGGCAGATGGCCGGCGTTGGCGAACGTACAGCGTCTGGTGACCGAGTCGTAGACGGCGTACACGCAGGTCGCGAGGTAGACCTCGGAGAGGTCGGCGTCGCGGGGCTGGCGGGCCGTGCGGGTGGCCTGCTGGACTCCGCCGGGGGTGCCCAGGCCGCGGGCGATCTCGTCCAACGCCGAGAGGACTTCGGCGGGTTCGAGATCGAGAAGGGCCAGCGTACGGACCGCCGTGCGGAGTTCGCCCATCGCGACCGCCGCGCGCAGGCCTCGGCCCATCACGTCGCCCACCACCAGCGCCGTGCGGTGGCCGGGGAGTTCGATGACGTCGAACCAGTCGCCGCCGACCTCGGTCGCCGCGTTGCCGGGGAGGTAGCGGCAGGCGATGTCCAGGCCGGAGGCCTCGGGGTCGCCGGGCGGGAGCAGGGACCGTTGCAGTATCAACGCGCGTTCGTGCTCGCGGCGGTAGAGGCGGGCGTTGTCGATACAGACGGCGGCGCGGGCGGCCAGTTCGACCGCCAGCTCCCGGTCGCGGTCGCCGAACGGCTCGCTGCCCTTGGTGCGGGCGAACTGGGCGAGGCCGACGACCGTGTCGTGGGCGACCATCGGGACGGCGAGGGTGGACTGGACGAGGCCGCCGTCCTCGGCCGGCACATGCTGCGGGCGGGCGGTGCGCAGGGCGTCCGCGCAGGGCGAGTTGAAGGGGTAGTGGTGGACGGCGCCGACGGCGACCGGGGCGCCGCCGCCCACGAAGGGCGCGTCGGAGACCGCGCTGGCGAAGGCGACCCGGCGCAGCTCCGCGCTGCCGTCGGAGAGACCTGGCGGCCTCTCGTCGCCCGCCAGCAGGCCCTGGTAGAGGTCGACGGTGGCGAGGTCGCAGAAGCCGGGCACGACCACGTCGAGGAGTTCGCGGGCGGTGGTCTCCAGGTCGAGGGAGTTGCCGATACGGGCCCCGGCCTCGTTGAGGAGGGCGAGATTCCGCCGGGCTGCGGCGGCCTCGCGGGCGGCGGCGCGGCGGGCGGTGATGTCCAGGCCGAGCCAGGCGATGCCGATGGGGCGGCCGGTGCCGCTGTGCACCCGGTAGAGGTTGATGGACCAGTGCCGACGCTCGTCGGAGCCCGGGACGAAGCCCGTGACGTGCATGTCCGTGATGGAGTTGCCGGTCTCCAGGACCCGTCGCAGGGTGGCCGCGACCCGCTCGGCCTCGGAGCGCGGCAGATAGTCGTGGACGCCCTTGCCGCGGTGGTCGTCGGGGCTGCCGCCGAAGATGGAGGAGAACCGCACGTTCGCGCGGCGGATCCGCAGGTCGGTGTCGATCAGCAGGAAACCGAACGGAGATTGACCGAATATCGACTGCGAGGCGGCGAGGTCGGTCTCGATGCTGCGTAGGGTGCGGACGTCGACCACTATGCACACGGCCGCGTTCTCGCCCTCGGCGGTGCGGGTGGGCATGACGTAGACCTCGGCGAGGCCCTCCTCGCCGCGCTCGCCGTCCGCCGTGTCGGGCATCCGGAACGGCACCACACCGGTCCACTCCCGCCCGTCCAGGATCTCGGCCATCTTCCGTTGGCCGCGCTCGCGCAGGTCGGGGTCTATGAACGCCTCGATGGGGTCCATGCCGACGGCACGCTCGGCGGGGATGCCGAAGATCTGCTCGGCGCGCAGGCTCCACTGGTCGACCAGGCCGCCGGCGCCGATGGAGAACGAGGCGACCTTGATGTAGTCGTAGATCGAGCCGGGCGGACTGCTCTGCCACATGGCGTCGCCGGGGGCCGCGGCTGTCTCCGCGGTCCCCGCCCTCGCACCGTCCGACGGGTCCTCGGACTCCGTGGCCTTAGCTGGTATCTCGCTCACGCGAACCGTCCCCTCCAGCTCACCGCTCCCGGCACCGGTCACCGGGTGCGGCTGCCCGCAGTATCCAGCACTACGGTGCCGCCTGACACGGTGTTCACGATCACAGCACGGTCCCGACGATTTCCGGACCGGGCCGTGACAACACTTCCAGTCTTCTAACCAGGGAACACGCCGTCGAATCACCCACTCCGGCACCCATTCCCCGGCCACTGCCGCGAGTGGACGAGGTAGCGCTGCGTGTACACCCCGTTCACCCGGTTCGCTCGGGTACCGCCAGCTCGAACCAGACCGTCTTTCCGCTGTCGCCGGGCCGGGTACCCCAGCTGCGCGAGGAGCCGGCGACCAGCTGGAGGCCGCGGCCGCTCTCGTCGTCGGGGCTGGCGGCGCGCTCGCGCGGCGGGTCCGGGAGCGGGTCGGAGACCTCCACCCGCAGGGTGTCGCCGAGGTCGGCGGGGCGGACGAGGCGGACGCCGATGGGGCCGGTGGCGTGTCGGAGCGCGTTGGTGACCAGCTCGCTGACCAGCAGGGCGGTGATGTCGGCGAGGGTGCCGAGCCCCCAGCCGGTCAGTTGGTCACGGACCGCGGTCCGGGCGGTGCGCACGGCGCCCGGTTCCGCGGGAAAGGTCCACTCGGCGGTCTCACCTTCGGTGTCGATCACACCGATCACTTCCCAGTCGCATCGCTGGCCGCGAGCCCACCCATGTCCGGTTTCGTGGGGTTAATGGGCACCTACCCGATTACCGGGAGGCAGTACCGCGCGAGAGGGCGCACTGTGGCACGAACGGCGTACGCCGACGGGGCCGAGCGCCTAAGGGGGAGGGGGTGCGGGTGCCGGGCGGCTGCGGCGCCGCCGTGGCCGGTCGCACCCAGGCGGCGGTGGCCGCATGTTCAACGCAGCCCCGCGCCCCTGGTGGGGCTGGGGCTGCCCCCCTCGCCCCACCATGCGACCACCTCACGCACCGCCGGGACATCCTGGTCCAGCCAGTTCACATCCCAGAGTTCCTCGGGGGTCAGCCAACGTAGTGCGTCGTGGTCCTGGAGGGGGCTGGGGGCGCCGGAAACGGGCAGGAGGCGCGCCGTCCAGACCTGGAGGACGTACGGGGGCCTCAGGGGCCACTCCCCCGGTACCCGCGCCAGCGTTTCCGCCTCCACGCCGAGTTCCTCGCGCAGTTCGCGCACCAGGGCCTGCTCGGGGGTCTCGCCGGGCTCGGCCTTGCCGCCGGGGAGCTCCCAGCGGCCGGCCAGCTCAGGGGGCGCGCTGCGGCGGGCCGCGAGCAGGCGGCCGGCGTCGAGCACGGCGGCTCCGACCACCACGATCCGTTCGCTCATGGCCCGGAGCCTACGGGAGGCGGCGGAGGACTCAGTTACGGGTGGAGCCCTCCCCGTTGCCGTTGCTGTGGCCGATGCGCTCGACCCAGTAGAGCTGCTTGTGTCCGCGGTCGTCGAGACTGTCGGCGATCTTCTGCGCCTCGGCCCGGGTCGCGTACCGGCCGACGCGGTAGCGATTGCCGCTGTCGTCCTGCCGTATGACGAGCCAGGGGAGAGAGACCGTGCCCTCCGTCATCGCACCCCTCCGTTTCTCCCGGCTCCCGCCCATCCCCGCCCCGCTAAGGAAACCGCAGTCCGCATATGCCCGAGCGTACGCCTAACCTTTACGCAGCGAATACGGCTTTTCACAAAGAGGTACGCAACCAGCCAGAACGGTGGGGGCGCACGAGGACGAATGCGCCGTGCGTGCACCCGGTGCATCGAGTCGGAGGCATACCGCGGACAGCCGGGGCCACCTGGGAGAACGGCCGGATTGCAGCGGTCGGGCCCGAGGCCTGACAGAGGCCGTGGAGACGCCAACTATCGCAAGGGTGTGCGCTACTTCACGGGCAGGTGGTACGCGGCACGGTACCGGTCGGCCGGGATGACGACGTCCGCGGTCTCCACGGGGCGGCCGGAGGCGTAGTACGTCCGCTGGATCACCAGGACCACATGGCCGGGGACACCGCCCAGGGTGAGCAGTTCCTCGGCGAGGCCGGGCCGGGCGCCGACCTCCTCGGTGACGTTGTCCACGATGACGTCGATGGCGCGCATCCGCTCGACCACGCCCATGCCGCCGAGGGGGCCCTCCTCGGGCAGCATCACGGGGGTGCGGCCGGTGACGGCGAGGGGTTCCCAGGAGGTGGAGAGCATCATCGGCTCGCCGGCGTCCCGGAAGAGATACCGGGTGCGCATCACACGGTCGCCGACGTGGATGCCGAGCCGATCGGCGATCACCGCGCCGGCCTCCGCCTGCTCGCTCCTGGACTCCCAGGTGCCGCGCGCGGTCGCGTCGGACTGCTCCTGCCGGAACGGGGTGGCGCCGCCGACCGGGCGGAACCCGGAGCGGGCCACCCGCCGGGGCACGGGCCGCTCCCGCACATAGGTCCCGGAGCCGGAGCGGCCCTCGACCAGCCCCTCGGCCATCAGCACCTTGCGGGCCTCCAGGGCGACGGTGTCGGAGACGCCGTACTCCTCGCGGATGCGGGCCTGGGAGGGGAGCCGGGTGTGGGGGGGCAGCGAACCGTCGACGATCTTCTTACGGAGATCACCCGCGACACGCAGATACGCCGGCTGCTCACCGAAAGTCACTGGCCGCTCCCATCAGGTTGTACAGACAGCAACAGCCTGGCAACCGTGGGTTGTGCCATGCAAGCAAAGGCCAGAGAATCACTCGATGTGATGACATGTGACCGGGGAAGGCTTTACGCAGGCACTTTCTCCCCGTTATGGCCGCGGTCACACCTCCATTCCGGAGCCACTTCCTCCGCTGCCGGAGTTGCCGCCTCCGTCGTCGTACGAGGGCGGGGTCGTGGCGAGGCCCAGAGCCTTGCGCGCGGTGACCGTCCGCTTCGGGTCGAGCAGCGCCGAGCCCTTGTCGTAGTGGCTGTAGTACGTGTCCGAGTCCGCGGCCTCGGCCGCCTTCGCCCATTCCGAGCGGGCCTTGTCCAGGTCCGCGACCAGGTCGTTCACCGTCTGCTTCGCGTCCGGTTGCCAGTGGTGTGCGCCCAGCATCGCGGTCTGCCGGGTGATGGCCTTGCTCACCCGGCCCGCCCAGGCCTGGTACCCGGGCAGGTCGTCCTCGACGTACTCCGCATCGGGGACCGTGCCGAGGGCGGTGTTGAGGACGTGCGCGGCGTCGAGGTAGGCGACCTGGTCGGCGTCCAGCACGCTCTCGTCGTTGCGCAGCGAACCGGACAGCGTGCGGCCCTCGGTCGTGTTGCCGAAGACGCAGGTCACCTCCCTGTCGCCGTACCCCCAACTGTCCTCGCTGGGCGTGAAGTAGTACACGTCGACGTCGTCGGGGACCGCCCAGCCGTCCATCGCGTAGCCGTCCTCCAGGGCGTAGCAGCGCTCGCCCGCGGAGTCTCCGATCCGGGCGTCGCCCGGGTAGGTCGATCCCTTGAGGTGGTAGGTGGCGAAGACCTCGCCGTCGTGCGCCTTCTCGCAGTCCACGGTGGTGACATCCGAGACCAGGTCGCCGGTGAGGGTGCCGTCGGGGTGTCGAAGCAGTCACCGGTGGACAACGAGAGGCTGGAGCTGTCGTTCGCGCCCTCCTTGACGCCCTCCCAGAAGCCGGACGCGCCACCGGTGGCGAGCAGCAGCACCCACAGGGCCAGTCCGATCCCGGAGAGCACCGACCCGGTGACCGCCATCGCCCTGCCGCGCTCCCCGCGCCTGCGGATCTGGCTCAGCGCGACCAGCCCCAGCACCAGCCCCACCCCGGGCAGACAGCACAGCAGCCCGAGCACGAGGGAGGCGATGGCGAGGCCGTTGACGGGCGCCGGGACCGCGTAGGGGCCGTAGCCCTGGCCCCAGGGCTGGTACGGCGAGGGGTACGGCGGCTGCTGTCCGTACGGGTACTGCGGGTGCTGCGGGTACTGCGGCAGGCCCGTCTGGGGCGGCTGGTACGGCCCTTGTGGCTGCTGGGGGCCGGGGGGCGGAGGTATGGACACCGGTACCGTGCTCCTGAGGGGGCGTCTGGCCGCGTGAAACGGACGGCTGAACTGATGTACGACTGCGCGCATCGTAAGCGCGCCGTGAACGGGGGCGGAATGAGGGTGGGGAGAGCGGCCGTGCGTACGGTGAACGCGCTCACCGCGCGCTGGGCGGCCGTATCGCGGGACGGCGCGGTGTTCTCGGCGGCCGGGGTGTGGCAGGAGCGGATGCCGGGCGGTCGGCTTCCCTACGGGGAGCCCGGTCCGGGCCTGAGCGTGGAGAAGCTGCGGTGCGCCGGCCCGACGCCGCCCTTTCTCGACGTGACGACAGTGACGTACGACATGACGGCCGGTCACAGCCTGCTGGAACCGCACCGACTGCTCCCGCTCGCCCTGCACCGGCACTCCCGGCTCGCCCTCGCGGCGGGCCGGGTCACGGATCCCCTGCCCTTCCCCGAGTACTCCTGGGAGGACGACCAATGAACGACACCGTCAGCGCCGTCAACGCGCTCACCGCACGCTGGGCGCAGCGGACCAGACAGGGCACGGTCTTCTCGGCCGCCGGTGTCTGGCCGCTGCTGGCCTTCCTCGCCGACGGCGCGGCGGGCCCCGCCCGGGACGAACTGAGCCGGGCCGTCGGGATGCAAGCCGACCAAGCAGCGGCCGGGGCGCGGGAGTTACTCGGCGGCCTCGACTCGATGCACGGTGTCGGGGCGGCCCTGGGACTGTGGACCGACCGTGCGCTGGAGCTGCGCGAGCAGTGGGCGGCGGGACTGCCCGCCGAGGCGCACGGGGTGCTCGGCGCCGACCCCGCGGCCTCCCAGGAGGCGCTGGACGCGTGGGCGGCCAAACGCACCGAGGGGCTGGTCGGGCGGATGCCGGTCAAGCTGACCGAGGGCGCCCGGATGGTGCTCGCGACCGCGCTGGCCCTGCACACGGACTGGCGGCAGCCGTTCCAGGAGACCGTGCTGCGACCCGGCTCCGGGCCCTGGCAGGGCCGTACCCTGGCCGGTCTCAGCCGCAGCAGCGTCCGGACGGACCGGATCGGGGTGACCGCGGGCCCGGACGGGCACGTCACCATCCTGAAGGTGCTGGGCGGCAACGCCCTCGACGTCCATCTCCTGCTCGGCGAGGAGGGGATGGCGCCCGGGCAGGTGCTGCACACCGGCATCGGCGTCCTGGAGCGCGCCCTGCCGGTGACCACCGGCGGCCAGCTCCCCTACGGGCAGGCGGGTCCGGGGGTGGCCGTGGAGCGGCTGCCGTCGCTCACCCCGGACCCGGTACGGCTCGATGTGACGACCGTCGGCTTCGAGGTGCGCGCGGACCACGATCTGCTCCAGCTGCACGGTCTGTTCGGGCTCTCCACGGCCGCCGACGCCCGCGAGGGGCACTTCCCGGGCATCAGCGCCGCGCCGCTGGCCATCGGGGCGGCCGGGCAGTCCGCGGTCGCGGAGTTCGGGCCGCTGGGCTTCCGGGCCGCCGCGGTGACGGCCGTCCTGGCGGCGCCGGGCAGCGGCCCGCCGCAGTACCGGCACGAGTCGACCGTCGTACGGGCCACCTTCGACCGGCCGTTCGGCTTCCTCGCCGTGCACCGCGACAGCCGGCTGGTACTGGCGGCGGGCTGGGTCGCGGACCCGACCGAGGCGGGCTAGGGCCTGTCCGGCGGATCAGGTCGCAGGAAATCAACGGCGCCTCATCAGCGCCGGTGAGCGGTGCCTGGCGCGTCCAGCTGCAAGGCGGAGGAGGGCGGCAACGCGGTGGGGGCACCCCCGGCCGAAGGCTGGGGGACGTTGACAACCGACGACAACGCCGCTGGGGGCACCCCCTCTGGGGGAGGGCGTGCCAGGCACCGCGTCTGCGGCATGATCCGCCGGACAGGCCCTAGTCGAAGTCGGTGGCCCGGGTGCGCTTCTCCCAGGCGGCGATGTCCCGTCGTACGACGTCCAGTTGCGTCAGTACGGCGGTCACCGCGTCGTCGCCCAGGGGCAGGTGCAGCGGGGTCTCCTCGGCGTCCAGGGCGGCCAGGATCAGGGCGGCCGCCTTGGCCGGGTCGCCGGGCTGGCTGCCGTGGCCGCCGTCGACGGCGCCACGGGTCTCGGTGACCTTCGGGTACACCCCGGTGTCGGGGCTGGTCCCGGCCCGGCTGGTGTCGAAGAGGGAGGTACGGAAGGCGCCCGGCTCCACGATCAGCACCTTGATCCCGAACTCCCGCACCTCGTCGGCAAGCGCCTCGGACATGCCCTCCAGCGCGAACTTCGTGCCGCTGTAGGCCGAGAAGCCCGCGAAGGACATCTGCCCGCCCATGCTGCTCATCTGCACGATCGCACCCGAGCGCTGGGCGCGCAGCTGCGGCAGGACCGCCCGCACCAGCGCGGCCGGGCCGAGGACATGCACGTCGAACAGGTCGCGCAGTTCGGCGTCGGTGGTCTCCTCGAAGGCGCCGACATGGGTGCGGCCGGCGTTGTTGACGAGGACGTCGATCCGTCCGTGCCGGGCCACGACGTCCCGTACGGCGGGCTCGATCGCGGCGATGTCCGTGACGTCCAGACGGACCGGGTCCACCCGCCCGGGATGGGCGGCGGCCAGGTCGTCCAGTGCCTCGGGGCGCCGGGCCGCCCCGACGACGGTGTCACCCGCGGCGAGCGCGGCCTCGGCGAGCGCACGGCCGAAGCCGCTGCTCGCCCCGGTGATCAGCCAGATCCTGGTCATGTCCGGTCTCCCTGCTGTCGCGGTCGGTCCAGCCGACCACCCTCACCCGGAAGGGAGTTCACGTCCAACGGGTTTTCCGGGACGGGTTCACCTCACCGGCGTACGCCGTGGGTGATGCGCAGCCTGAGGGTGCGTGCTTCGGGGCGCAGCGCGAACTCGGGCCACACGTCCGGTCCGCAGGCCCGGGAGCCGAGGCCGTGCTGGGCCGCGTCGATGATGAGGTGGCTGGTGGTGGACTCCGGGAGTTCGAAGGGATGGGCGGCCCGGGCGAGCTGCTGGGGGGTGTGGCGGGTGAGGGTGAAGCCGGGGCGCCGGCCGCGGGTGTCGGGGAGGGCCGTGAGGCGCAGGACCTCGGTGTCGGCGCTGGTCAGGGTGAGGTGGCGGAGCCGGGAGCGGTGGCCGGTCTCCTGAGGGCGTGCGTAGCCGGCCGGGAGGTCCGGGACGGCGGCGGAGAAGCGGCCGGTGCGGGCCGCGCGGAGGCTGTCTGGGTAGGACTCGTGCGGGCCCAGGCCGAACCAGTCGGCGCCGTCCACCGGGGCCGTCCCGTCGGGCAGTTCGAAGCGCACCCCGATCCGCGGCCACACCGTCCGCCAGCCGCGCGAGGGCTCGATCTCCACGCGCAGTTCCAGCTCGCCGTCCTCGATGGACCACACGGACTCCACCGTCACCGACAGCGCGGAGTGCGCGGCGGAGACCCGGTCGACGGTGCGCAGGGCGTCCGGGGCGTGTTCCACGCTGACACGCCGTGCGGTCAGCCGGTCGAGTCCGTCGCGGCGCCACAGCTCGGCGCTGGACACCCCGGCGGCACTCGCGTCGCTGCCCTCCAGCCGGTCGGACGTGCCCTCGTCGTTGTCGGTCGGCGCCCGGAACAGCTCAAGACGCGGACCGGTCACCGCGCGCCCGGCGAGGCGGGTGAGGGAGCCGCCGGCGAACTCGGCGATGCCCAGGGTGAGCGTGCCCTCGTCCGGCCGCCAGCCGGTCCGGTGCCGGACGGCGGGCACCGGCCGCCGCACCGAGCGGTCGAGTTGGGCGGTGGCGACCTCGTGTCCCGCGGGTGCCCAGGGGGTCTCCGCCGCCAGCACCGCCTCGACCGTCAGCCAGGTCTCGGCGTCCGCCGCCACCGGGACCGGCGGCAGCGGCACCCGCTCCGACTCGCCCGCCGCCACCACCGGGACCTCCAGGTCCCCCGACTCCACGAGGGTGCCGTCGTGCTCGACGCGCCAGCAAAAGCGCAGGTCGGAGGTGTCGGCGGAGTGCCGCAGATTGGTGATCGCGAGCTGGTCGCCGTCGAAGGCGAAGCGGATCGGCTGCACCACCGCCTTGAACTCGTGGAGGCCGGGCGTAGGCACGTCGTCGCTCAGCACCATGCCGTCCATGACGAAGTTGCCGTCGTGCACGACCTCGCCGAAGTCGCCGCCGTAGGCGTAGTACGGCGTCCCGTCCGGGGTCCGGGCCAGGATGCCGTGGTCGCGCCACTCCCAGACGAAGCCGCCGTGCAGCCGGGGGTGGCGGTGGACCAGTTCCTCGTACTGGTCGAGGGCGCCGGGTCCGTTGCCCATCGCGTGGGCGTACTCGCACAGCAGGAACGGCCTGGTGCGCTGCCGGGCGCCCTGGGCGGGGGTGCAGCCGAGCAGCGGGGCACGGGAACCGTCCGTGCCGATCTGCTCGGTCTCCGTCACCGTCGCGTACATGCGTGAGTAGACGTCGGTGTACTCGCCGGTGTGGTCGCCCTCGTAGTGCACGGGACGCTCGGGATCGCGGGTGTGCACCCAGGCCGCCATGGCGGCGAGGTTGGCGCCGGTGCCGGCCTCGTTGCCGAGCGACCAGATCACGACTGCGGGGTGGTTCTTGTCCCGTTCGACGGTGCGCTCGATACGGTCGAGGCAGGCCGCGCGCCAGGCCGGTTCGTCGCTCGGGTTGCCGGCCCAGCCGACGTGGCCGAAGCCGTGGGTCTCCAGATCGCATTCGAGGACGACCCAGAAGCCGAGTTCGTCGGCGAGGTCGAGCAGCCGGGGGTGCGGCGGGTAGTGGCTGGTGCGGATGGCGTTCACGTTGAACCGCTTCATCCGGGCCAGGTCCTCGCGGGCGTGCGCCTCGTCGAAGACCCGGCCGCGCTCGGGGTGCGCCTCATGGCGGTTCATGCCGTGGAAGACGACCCGGCGGCCGTTGACCAGGAAGCGGTCACCGCGAATCTCGACGGTGCGGAAGCCCACCCGCAGGGCGATGCTCTCGGCGGCCGAGGACACGGTGACGTCGTACAGGCGGGGTCGCTCGGCCGACCACGGCTCGACGCCCGGGATGTCGAGGGGTGCCACGTCGGCCGCCGTCTGCCAGACCCGCTCGACGCCCAGTTCGGGGATGCGCAGGGCGACGGGGAAGGCCGCCGGGTCGGCGGTGACCTCGGGGTCGATCCGCCCGTGCCCGTCGTCGTAACCGGTGCGCAGCCAGACGTCCTCGATGCCCCCGGCCGGGCGGGCGAGCAGGGTGACGTCCCGGAAGATGCCCGGCAGCCACCACTGGTCCTGGTCCTCCAGGTAGCTGGCCGCCGACCACTGGTGCACCCGTACGGCGACGACGTTGTCACCGGGGCGAACGGCGGACGTCACGTCGAACTCGTGGGCCAGCCTGCTGCCGCCGGCGCTGCCGATCTCGACGCCGTTCACCCACACCTTGAACAGCGACTCGACGCCGTCGAAGCGCAGCAGGACCCGCTCGGCGTCCGACCAGCCGTCGGGCAGGCCGAAGTGGCGGCGGTAGTCGCCGGTGGGGTTCTCGTCGGGGACGTGCGGCGGGTCGATCGGGAACGGGAACTGGATGTTCGTGTAGATCGGCCGGCCGTAGGCCCCGTCGCCCTCCAGCACCCAGTGCGCGGGCACCGCGATGCCGTCCCAGCCCTGGTCGTCGAAGTCCTCGGCCGCGAACTCCTCGGCGACGGCCGCCGTCGGCGACAGCCGGAAGCGCCAGTCTCCGTTGAGCGGGAGGGCGGGGGCGTCGGAGTGCAGCCAGGAGCGGGCCGGGCGCAGGGCGCCACGCCACGGGGCGGTGTCCGATACGTACGCGGAGTGCTCGGAGGGCAAGAGTTCACAACTTTCTTGGTGTCGGGGGCGTTGGTGGCTGGCGGAGGACGACCGTGCGGATCGCCCAGGGGCCGAGGACGAGTGGGAGCCCGCCCTCCGCCATCGGCTCGGCGGCGATCGGCCGGCCGAGCAGGTCGACCGTCGTGGCCTCGGTGAAGGCGCCGGTCACGCGGACGGTCGACGCGGTGTCGCGCAGCGCCGCCAGCCGGACCTCGGTGCCGGGCCCGTGCTCGGGGTCGGTGACGCGCCGGATGCCCGACACCTGCACGTCCGGCCGTCGACCTGCGCACCGGTCGTGTCCGGGGGGCAGCGGGCCGCCGCCGGGGGCGGTCCGGTACCAGAAGGACGTCGAGTCCGTTGTCGTACCCGTCGAAGAGGAACTCGGTGCGGACCTCGGAGCCGTCGGGGGCGCGCCAGCGGAAGGCGTGGCCGTCGACCGCGCCGGGCACCCCGCGCCACAGGGCCGCATGCTCGATACCGGCGCGGGCCAGGATCTGCGGCATCTGCGCGATGTGGCCGAACATGTCCGGCAGATAGCCGACGGGCATCGCCCCGCCGAGGCGCTCCGCGGCCGCCCACCCCATCTGGAGGCTGCGGACGATGGTCTCGCCGGAGCAGAGGAACTCGTCGAGCAGGATGAGCCAGGGCCCGACGGCGAGCCGGCCCTCGCGGACCAGGGCGGCGACCCGGTCGCGGTTTTCCGGGCGCATCTCCAGACAGTCCTCGACCGCCGCCATCCGCCCGTCGACGGTGAACCGGAAGTCCGGGTCCGCCTCGGCCGTCGCCGGCACGGTGTCGAGGGCGGTGACAAGGCGGTGCCGGAACACCTGGAACGGCTCGTACCACTCCCGGTCCCAGTGGAAGTGGGGCACGAAGACGGCGGAGTCGGGCATGACGAGGGGCACCTTCCGGGTGGTCACTTGAGGGAGCCGGCCCGAGTCCGGTCCGCCAGAACCGCTGGAGCAGGACGAACACGACGATCACGGCACGATCGACACCAGCGAGCCGGTGATCACGGACTGCTGGAGGAGCGGGGCGCGGGCGGTCTGGCCGTTCCACTCGTACAGGCCCGGCGTGATCGGGAACAGGGACTCCAATGAGGGTCCGTGAGCGGTAACGTGAGCGCTCACGGGAGCGGTAACGGGAGGTGATTGGGAGTGTGGGCTCCGGTCCGCCGGAGTGTCAAGGCTCAAGACGTCGGACCCGGCATACTCGGTGTCCCTGCGACGCGGTCGCGTCGGCAACTGCACGGAGGTGAGTGATGGCGCCGTCGGGGACCGGACCCCGCAGGGTGACGATCGACGATGTGGCCGGG
The DNA here is from genome assembly GCF_040303265.1 of Streptomyces sp. NPDC096040. Taxonomy (NCBI): domain Bacteria; kingdom Bacillati; phylum Actinomycetota; class Actinomycetes; order Kitasatosporales; family Streptomycetaceae; genus Streptomyces; species Streptomyces sp. NPDC096040. Next base: position 169,672 of record NZ_JBEOTA010000004.1, on the reverse strand, counting down.
GCCGCGGGAGTGTCCCGGCAGACCGTGTCGCGCGCGCTCAACGACAAGGGCGAGATCGGCGTCTCCACCAAGCAGCGCGTCCTGGACGCGGCCCTCGCGCTGGGCTACCGGCCGAGCCGGTTCGCCCGGGGGCTGGTTCGGCAGGACACGTTCAGCGTCGGACTGGTGATCCCCGATCTGCTCAACCCGTTCTTCACCGAGGTCGCCGCCTCCGCACTGGACGCGGCCCGCGGCCGCGGCTGGCATGTGGTCGTGTACGACACCGGCGACCGCGTCGAGGAGGAGCGGGGCACCCTGGAGGTGATCGCCTCGCAGGTGGACGCGGTGGTGGGCTATCTGAGCCTGCCGGAGGACGAGATCGCGAGGCTCACCCGGGGACTTCCCGTCGTCCTCATCGACCGGAAGCACCGCACCGAGCGGTTCAGTTCGATCCGGATCGACGGCGAGGCCGGCGTGCACGCGGCGATACGGCATCTGACCGGCGCCGGGCACCGGCACATCGGCATGCTGGACCACGCGGAGCGCTCCGAGCCGAGCGTCCGGCACGAGTGGTTCGACACCGCGATGTCGGCGTGCGCACTGGACTCCGGTTCGGTGGCCCGCGCCGACCAGAGCGTGGAGGGCGGGGAGCGCGCGCTCCAGGAACTCCTGGCCCGGCACCCGCAGGTGACCGCCGTGTTCACCTTCAACGACATCATCGCCATCGGGGCGTTGCGCGCGGCCCGCCGGCTCGGCCGCCAGGTCCCGGCGGACCTCGCCGTGCTGGGCTTCGACGGGCTGCGGCTGGGCGCTCTGGTCGAGCCGGCGCTGACGACGGTGGCCCTGGACACCCGCGGCCTCGGCGCGCTCGCCGTCGAACAGACGGCCAGGCTCCTGACCGGAGCGGGCCCGCTGCCCGCGGACGAACTGACGGTGGGGGCGGAGCTGCGGCTGCGCGAGTCGGCGTAGCCGGCGGGCCGTTCACGCGGGCTCGGTGGCCGGCCTCGCTTCCGTCATGCCCAGGCGCGCCTGTTCCTCCTCGACGATCCGGCGGGCCAGGTCGGTGTCCGACACGTCGACCGCGTCCGGGGTGGCCTCGGCCACCGCGCTGCGGCGGGCGTAGGCGTCGAACAGCCGGGTCTTCTTCTCCAGCATCCGCACCAGGCGTTCGTCCACTCCCCCGGTGGCGAGCAGGCGGTGCACCCGGACCGGTCTGACCTGGCCCATACGGTGGGCCCGGGCCACCGCCTGGTGTTCGATGGTGGGCTTGATCTGGGGTTCGCAGATGACGACGACCGAGGCGGCCTGGATGTTGAGGCCGACGCCCGCGGCCTGGATCTGCGCCAGCAGCACGGCGGGGCCCTGGACGGCGGCGAAGTCGTCGACGATCTGCTGCCGCCGTCCGGCGGGGACACCGCCGGTGAGCGGGCCGAACAGCGCGGGCCGGTCGGCGAGCGCGTCCTGCGCCACCCGCAGTACGTCCTTGAAGTAGGAGAAGACCACGGTCTTCTGCCCGTTCGCGGCGGCCTCCTCGACGATCTCCCGGAGCCGCTCCAGCTTGGCCGACTTCTCCGGGCGCAGATACGCGGCCCTGCGCATCGCCATGAAGTTGCCGGCGCGCACGGCCTCGCGGTACGCCTCCTCGTCGGACGCGCTCAGCTCCTCCCACTCGTCGGTCTGCTGGAGGCTCGGGAGTTCCGTCAGCACGTCCTGCTGGTTGCGACGCAGACAGACAGGGGCGACGGCCTTGCGGAAGGCGACCGATCCGGCCAGGGCGTCCCGCTCCTCCAGGGACTCCGCGACACCGCTGTGGAGCATCCCGACCAGGTTGCGGAACTCCACGACCCGGTTCTCCATCGGGGTTCCGGTCATGAAGAGGGCGCGCTCGCAGCGCTCCGCCCACCGGGCGACCGCCTGGGACCGCTTGGCCTTCGGGTTCTTCACGGAGTGCGCCTCGTCGACCACGAACAGGCCGACCTCGCCGCCCCCCGGTACGGGAAATCCGCGCAGGGCGTCGAACGTGGTCACCGCGACCCCGCCCCGCCCCTTCCAGTCGGCGAACGCCTCCTGCCGGTCGGGGCCGTGGAGCAGCATCACCCGAAGGGCGCTGCGGGCCTCGATCTCCCGGGTCCAGTTGACGAGGACGCTCGCCGGACACACGACCACGAAGTGGCTCTGCCCCTCGGCGGCCAGGTGGGCGAGCACGGCGATCGCCTGGATGGTCTTCCCGAGGCCCATCTCGTCGCCGAGGATCGCCTTGCGCTGCGCGAGGACGAAGCGCGCGCCGAACGCCTGGTAGCCGCGGAGAGAGACCCGTCGATGCGTGTCGTCGAGTTGCTGGGCGCGGACCCGCTCGGCGATCTCGTCCGGTAGGAAGCCCTCGGCGGCGGCCGCGTCCGGCGGCCGCCCGGAGATCTCCGCGAGCAGGCCGTAGTACTCGGCTGAGCGGAGTTCGAAGTCCGTCCAGGCGGCGAGGTCGGAGGACTGCCCGCGGAGCAGGTCCACCGAGGCCTGGGCGAACAGTTCGGGCAGCCGCGCCCGCTCCGCCTCCGCCAGCAGCGAGCCGAGCTCGGTCAGCGCCGCCAGCGCGCGGGCCTTCTTCTCCCGGCCCGCCAGCAGCATCCGCAGGCGCCCGGCGACAGGCCTGGCGTCGGCCAGCAGCGGCTCCAGCCGTTTCGACGCGTCGGTGGCCCGGCCGACGGCACGCACGGCGTCCGGACCGGCCTCCACCAGTGTGTGCAACGCCGTGACCAGCGCGGTGGTGTCCGGCTCCGGCCGGTCCATGTCGATATGGACGGCGACGGTCTCGTGCACGGCGTCGGAGAGGCTGCGGGCCGCGCCGAGCATCTGGTCGACGGTGCGCTGCCCGACCCCGGGGAGCTGCCGCAACCCGTAGGCACCGGCCGCCAGCACATCGCCGACCGTGCGCAGTCCGCTCCGCTCGACATGGCCCAGCCGCAGCCGTCCTTCGGTGACGTCCTGCAGCCGGGCGACGGGAATGGCGTCCAGCTCCCGTCGTACCGCCGCGTCGTGGAGCGGCGTCAGAGCCGCCCGCACCGCCTCGACCGCCCTGCGGTGATCCGCGACGACGTCGCACGCGGCCGTATGCAACCGCGTCCCCCGCACGACCAGTTCCCGCTCCGCCCGCCCCACGTGTGTCCCGCCCCCTCGTTCGCCGTCCCCGCATCCTCCCACCGCCCCGGCGACACAGACGGGCGCAGCTCATGATCAGCACCGCCGGGCGGTCCGGGCCTTAGGACGACAGGATGGCGGTCGTCCCGTTGGCGATCTCGTTGACGATCTCGTGGCCCAGGCCTCGTCGGGTCGCTACGGTTGAGCGATGGCCGCACTGCCCGACTGGATGCGCCCGCCGCGCGCGGAAGGCTGGTTCGCGGAGGACCTGGACCGCCTCCCCGAGGCGCCTCGCCACACCGAGCTGATCGAAGGCGCCCTCGTCTTCATGATGTCGCCGCAGAGGTGGTGACACGGCCACCTCGTCACCATGCTCACCGTCGCGCTCATGGAGCAGGCGCCCGGCGATGTCAGGGTCGGCCGTGAAATGACCATAAAGCTCGACGCGCGAAACCGGCCTGAACCGGATCTGCTGTTGACCACGGCCGATTACGACGGAGACCGCACCTGGTTCGCACCCGACGCCGTCGTCCACGTCTACGAACTCGACGAACCGACTGGCGCCTACGCACCGGCCGGCATCTTCCGGAGCGCCCTGAAGCGCCCGGTGCCTTTCGAGATCAGCCTGGATCTCGACAAGCTCACCCCGCCCCGGGGCGACTGAAGCCGGCACCCAGTCGGCACGGGAAGCCAAAAGGGGTCGGGCTGATCGGAGCACGACCCCTGCTGTTCAGACGTTGAACCGGAACTCCACCACATCCCCGTCCTGCATCACATAGTCCTTGCCCTCCATCCGCGCCTTTCCCTTCGCGCGGGCCTCGGCCACCGAGCCGGCTTCGACCAGGTCGGCGAAGGAGATGACCTCGGCCTTGATGAAGCCCTTCTGGAAGTCGGTGTGGATCACGCCGGCCGCCTCGGGGGCCGTCGCGCCCTTCTTGATCGTCCAGGCACGGGATTCCTTGGGGCCGGCCGTGAGGTAGGTCTGGAGGCCGAGGGTGTTGAAGCCGACTCGGGCCAGGGTCGCCAGGCCGGGCTCTTCGGCGCCCACCGACTCCAGCAGCTCCAGGGCGTCCTCCTCGTCGAGTTCCGCGAGGTCCGCCTCCAGCTTGGCGTTGAGGAAGATCGCCTCGGCCGGGGCGACCAGGGTTCGCTGCTCGGCCTTGAAGGTGTCGTCGGTCAGCTCGTCCTCGTCGACGTTGAAGACGTAGAGGAAGGGCTTGGTGGTCAGCAGGTGCAGGTCGTGGAGGAGCTCGGCGCGCTCGCTGCCCTGGAGGACGCCCTGGGAGAACAGGGTGTCGCCCTTCTCCAGGATCTCCTTGGCCTCCTCGACGGCCTTGACCTTGGGTGCCACGTCCTTCTTGATGCGCGACTCCTTCTGGAGGCGCGGAAGGACCTTCTCGATCGTCTGGAGGTCGGCGAGGATCAGCTCGGTGTTGATCGTCTCGATGTCGTCCTTCGGCGAGACCTTGCCGTCGACGTGTACGACGTTCTCGTCCTTGAAGGCGCGGATGACCTGGCAGATCGCGTCGGACTCACGGATGTTCGCGAGGAACTTGTTGCCCAGACCCTCACCCTCGGAGGCGCCGCGCACGATACCCGCGATGTCGACGAAGTCGACCGTGGCCGGGAGGATCCGCTGCGAGGAGAAGATCTCGGCCAGCTTGACCAGACGGGCGTCGGGGACGCCGACCACACCCACGTTGGGCTCGATCGTGGCGAACGGGTAGTTGGCCGCCAGCACGTCGTTCTTGGTCAGGGCGTTGAACAGGGTCGACTTGCCGACATTGGGCAGGCCGACGATTCCGATCGTGAGCGACACGTTGCGACTTCCCGTAGTGAGTGGGTGAGTGGGCCGGAGGCTGCCGGTGCCGGCGGGCCGGCCGATCCACCAGTTTACGGGGTTCGGGGCCCCGGGCCGGCGGTCGCGTCGAACACCTGGACAAGCTCCGCTCTTCGGCTTGGTTTCGGCGTGTCCGGGCCGCCATTCGGCACATAAACCGACCTAGGTTGGTCCGGTGGAGCATCACAGGGCCCGCCCCCGACAGCACGGACAGCGCCGTGGCGCCCCCCGCGCGCCGCTGCCACCGCAGGCCATACGGCGGCCGGCGAAGGCCGCGCGCCGGCCGGCCCCGGGAAGGCCCCGCATGGCGGCGGCGGCCGAGCCTCCGCGGCCGCCGGGCCCACGGCTCACCGGACTCGGTGGGGGCCTGTTCTGCGGGGCCGTGATGTTCCTGCTCGGCTTCCTGGACGACCTGCTGTTCGGGGCGTCCCTGACGGTGTACGGCCTGCTGTTCCTGCCGGTGTGCGCGCTGACCGCGCTGTGGGTGCGCGGGAGCGATCTGCTGACCGCCCCCGTCGTCGTCCCGATCGCCTTCGCCGCCGGCCTGCTGACCGTCGCCGACGGCGGCGGGGGGCTGCTGGGCAGCGTGATGGGCCTGGTGACGGCCCTGTCCACGCAGGCCGGCTGGCTCTATGGCGGGACACTGATCGCCGGGGTGATCGTCATCGCCCGCCGGATCCGGCTGATCCGGCGCCGGCGCAGAGGCTGACCCCGGCCGGCGCAGCGCCCCCCGGCTGCTGGCGAACTACTTGGCGTGGTGTGCCGCGCGCATCGCCGCGCCCACGATCCCCGCGTTGTTCTGCAGCTGGGCCGGCACGATATCGGCCTTGATGCCCTCGATGAGGGGCAGGAACTTGTCGGCCTTGCGGCTCACCCCGCCGCCGATGATGAACAGCTCCGGGGTGAACAGCATCTCGACGTGGGCGAGGTACTTGGTGACGCGGTGCGCCCAGTGCTCCCAGCTGAGCTCGTGGTCCTCCTTGGCCTTGCTGGAGGCCTTCTTCTCGGCGTCGTGGCCGTCCAGCTCCAGGTGGCCCAGCTCGGTGTTGGGGACCAGCTCGCCGTCGATGAACAGGGCGCTGCCGATGCCGGTGCCGAAGGTGAGCAGGATGACCACGCCCTTGCGGTCCCGGCCTGCGCCGAACTGCATTTCGGCCACACCCGCCGCGTCCGCGTCGTTGACCACGGTCACCGGCAGGCCGCCGAGCCGGTCGCTGAACAGTGTGCGCGCGTCGGTGTCGATCCAGCTCTTGTCGACGTTGGCCGCCGTACGGATATGAGTGCCGTCGGTGATCACTCCGGGGAAGGTGAGCCCGACCGGGCCGCTCCACCCGAAGTGGTCGACGACCTCCTTGACCCCGTCGGCGACGCTGTCGGGCGTCGCCGGATGCGGGGTGAGCACCTTGCAGCGCTCCTGGGCCAGGTCGCCCTTGTCCAGGTCCACAGGAGCACCCTTGATCCCGGAACCACCGATGTCCACACCGAAGATCTGCATGGGCCCCACGTTACGTCGTACGACTGACAGTCACGACGCCGGACGTCCCGCGATCACACCGTCGTACGGGCGCCGCTCACGCCTCGGTGCCGCTGCCGCCGCGCTCGGCGACCAGGGCGGCCGCCTCTGCGCGCAGGTCACGGCGGAGTTCCTTGGGCAGCGAGAAGGTGATGGACTCCTCGGCCGCCTTGACGATCTCCACGTCGCCGTAGCCGCGCTCGGAGAGCCACTCCAGGACCTCCTCGACCAGCACCTCCGGGACGGATGCGCCCGAGGTGACGCCGACCGTGGTCACGCCGTCCAGCCAGGCCTCGTCGATCTCGGCGGCGAAGTCGACCAGGTAGGCCTCGCGGGCGCCGGCCAGCTTGGCGACCTCCACGAGCCGCTTGGAGTTGGAGGAGTTGCGGGAGCCGACCACGATGACCAGTTCGGCCTCGGCGCCCATCTGCTTCACCGCGAGCTGTCGGTTCTGGGTGGCGTAGCAGATGTCGTCGCTCGGCGGGGAGATCAGCTGCGGGAACTTCTCCTTCAGCGCGTCGACCGTCTCCATGGTCTCGTCGACGGAGAGCGTGGTCTGGGAGAGCCAGACGACCTTGGACTCGTCGCGGACCTCGACCTTGGCCACGTCCGCCGGGCCGTCGACGAGCTGGATGTGGTCGGGGGCCTCGCCGGAGGTGCCGATGACCTCCTCGTGGCCCTCGTGGCCGATCAGGAGGATGTCGTAGTCCTCGCCCGCGAAGCGGACGGCTTCCTTGTGGACCTTGGTGACGAGCGGGCAGGTCGCGTCGATGGAGGCGAGGCGGCCGCGCTCGGCCTCCTCGTGGACGACGGGGGCGACGCCGTGCGCGGAGAACATCACGATGTTCCCCGGCGGGACCTCCTCGGTCCGCTCGACGAAGATCGCGCCCTTGTTCTCCAGGGTCTGCACGACGTACTTGTTGTGGACGATCTCGTGCCGGACATAGATCGGGGCCCCGTACTGTTCCAGGGCCTTCTCGACGGCGATCACGGCGCGGTCCACACCCGCGCAGTAGCCACGGGGGGCGGCGAGCAGGACACGGCGGCCAGGCGAAGCAGTCATGGCACCCATCGTAAGGCCGCGTTCGGGGGGCCAAAGATCGCGTCCCGGTGACGATCCCGGGGAGACTGACGGGAGACCGGAGCAGTGTGGGACACACGGCCGCGGGAGGCACAGATGTCCGAGACCGGTACGGCGCCGGCGCCGCAGCCCGAGGCGACCGAACGGCACCGGTTGCGGCGCAGTCTCGGCTTCCGGGACCTGGTGGTCTACGGGCTGCTGTTCATCGCCCCGATGGCGCCGGTCGGCGTCTTCGGCACGCTGGACGCCAGGTCGCACGGGGCGGTGGCCCTCGTCTACGTCGTCGCCACGGTCGCGATGGCGTTCACCGCGTTCAGCTACGCGCAGATGGTGCGGGTCGTCCCACTGGCGGGGTCGGTCTTCGCCTACGCGCGCGTGGCGCTCGGGAAGGAGGCGGGGTTCGTCGCCGGGTGGATGGCGGTGCTGGACTATCTGCTGATCCCGGCCGTGGCCTATCTCTTCTCGGGTATCGCGATGAACGCGCTGGTGCCGGAGTCTCGCGGTGGGTGTGGACGGCGCTCGCGGTGGTGCCGGGGGCGGGGGCGGCGATCACTGTCGCGGTGATCGTGGAGGCGTCGGGGGCGGCGCAGGTGGTGGGGGCGGTGTGGTTGGCGGTGGGGGTGTCGGTGCTGGTCGCGCAGCAGGGACGGGTGGGGCGGCGGGCTACGGGGTGAAGGCCCTGTCAGTCGGCGCCGTTACTCTCGGCGCATGGCTTTGAACACGTCTGTCGAAGCGCCTGTGCCTGTCGGTGAGGTTTCCCGGTTGATCGGTGGGTGGATCGATCGGCTCGGTGCTGTGTGGGTCGAGGGGCAGATCACCCAGCTCTCCCGGCGGCCGGGGGCGGGTGTGGTGTTTCTGACGCTGCGGGATCCGTCGTACGACATCTCGATCGGCGTCACCTGCTACCGGCAGGTGTTCGACGCCGTCGCCGATGTGGTCGGTGAGGGCGCCCGGGTCGTCGTCCACGCGAAGCCGGAGTGGTACGCGCCGCGTGGGCAGCTGTCGTTGCGGGCGGCCGAGATAAGGCCTGTCGGCGTCGGGGAGCTGCTGGCGAGGCTGGAGGCGCTCAAGAAGGCGCTGGCCGCCGAGGGGCTGTTCGCCGCCGAGCGGAAGAAGCCGCTGCCGTTTCTGCCGCAGTTGATCGGGCTGGTGTGCGGGCGGGCCTCGGCCGCCGAGCGGGATGTCCTGGAGAACGCCCGGCATCGGTGGCCGGCGGTGCGGTTCGAGGTGCGGAACGTGCCGGTGCAGGGCGTGCACGCCGTGCCGCAGGTCGTGCAGGCCGTGAAGGAGCTTGACGCGATCCAGGACGTCGACGTGATCATCGTGGCTCGCGGTGGCGGCAGTGTTGAGGATCTGCTGCCGTTCTCCGACGAGCAGTTGGTGCGGGCCGTCGCCGAGTGCCGTACGCCCGTCGTGTCCGCCATCGGGCACGAGCCCGACAACCCGCTCCTCGACCACGTCGCCGACCTGCGTGCCTCCACCCCCACCGACGCCGCCAAGAAGGTCGTCCCGGACGTCGGCGAGGAGCTGGAACGGGTGCGGATGCTCCGCGACCGGGCGCGGCGGTGTGTCGAGGGGCTGGTGGCGCGGGAGGAGCGGGGGCTTGCGCATGCGCTGGCGCGGCCCGTCATGGAGGATCCGCACCGGATGGTCGACGAGCGGGCCGATCATGTCGCCGCGCTGGTGGACCGGTCGCGGCGCACCCTCGGGCATCTGCTCGACCGCGCCGACTCCGAGCTGACGCACACGCACGCGCGCGTGGTGGCCCTCTCGCCCGCCGCCACGCTGAAGCGCGGTTACGCCGTGCTGCAGAAGGCCGACGGCCATGTGGTGCGCGGCAGCGAGGAGGTCGAGCCGGGCGAGGCGCTGCGGGCGCGGGTCGCCGAGGGGGAGTTCACGGTGCGGGTGGACGGCTGAGGTGCCGCACGGGTCACATGGGGCGTACGAGTCGTTGTGGAAGGTGGACGCATGACCAGCAGGACGGAAGAGACGCTCTCCTACGAGCAGGCGCGCGACGAGTTGATCGAGGTGGTACGGCGGCTGGAGGCCGGCGGCACCAGCCTTGAGGAGTCCCTCGCGCTCTGGGAGCGCGGCGAGGAGCTGGCCAGGGTGTGCCGGCGGTGGCTGGAGGGGGCGCGGGCCCGGCTGGACGCGGCGCTGGCCGAGGAGGGAGAGGGGGAAGAGGAGGAGTAGAAGGGACGTTGGATGTGATGCGGATCACTACAGTCCCCTTTTGATTGAATATTGAACCTTCCCTCGCGTATCGTCGTGCCGTCAGCCTATCCGGACCACGGTCCGGATAGGGACACGATTCTGAGGAAGTTCAACCATGTCTCTCGTTCTTGACCCCTCCGCCCAGGACCTGCTGTTCCGCGAGGCCCGCACCGCCAACACCTTCACCGACGAGCCGGTGTCCGACGAGCAGGTCCAGGCCGTCTACGACCTGGTCAAGTACGGCCCGACCTCCATGAACCAGTCGCCGCTGCGCATCGTCCTGGTCCGCTCCCCCGAGGCCCGCGAGCGCCTGGTGCAGCACCTGGCCGAGGGCAACCAGAAGAAGACCGCCACCGCCCCGCTGGTCGCGATCCTCGCCGCGGACAACGAGTTCCACGAGGAGCTGCCGGAGCTCTTCCCGCACTTCCCGCAGGCCAAGGACGCAGTCTTCGGCGAGCGCGCGGTCCGCGAGACCAACGCCGCCCTGAACGCCACCCTCCAGGCCGCGTACTTCATCATCGGCGTCCGCGCCGCCGGTCTCGCCGCCGGCCCGATGACCGGCCTCGACTTCGCGGGCGTCCAGAAGGAGTTCCTGGACGACGACCACACCCCGCTGATGGTCGTCAACATCGGCAAGCCGGGCCCGGACGCCTGGTTCCCGCGCTCGCCGCGTCTGGCGTACGACGACGTCGTCACGACCGTCTGAGCCACCCCGCACCCGCGAGAGGCCCCCGGCAACGGCGCCGGGGGCCTCTCGCGTCATGACAGGCGGCTCAGGACAGGCGGGTCAGGACAGGCGGCTCAGGACAGGCGGCTCAGGACAGGCGGCTCAGGACATCTTCAGCGCCGCGGCCATCTTGCCCAGCTGGGTGAAGGAGGCCGTGCCGGCCACCACAGTCGTGGAGCCGGGGGTGTTCTGCAGCACCAGCGCGTCGTAGCGGCCGCCGGTGTAGTGCGTCCAGGTCCGGTCGCCGATCTTCTCGGTCGTCTTCGTGGCCGTCGCGCCCTGACTCGCGTCGGTGATGAAGTCCGCGGGCTTCTGAGTCGACTGCTCGATCTGGACGTACTGACCGTCGGGGGTCTGGTAGCCGAGGTGCCAGCGGTCGCCGTCCTGGCCCTGGAAGCGGACCGAGGTGGCCTTCCAGTCGCCGGGCAGGCCCTCCGGGGCGGCCACCGGATAGGTCGCCGCGCGCCGAGCCGTCAGCAGCTCGACCCGGTAGTCGACCCGCTGGATGTCGGGAGCGTGATCGTCGTGCGGGACGAGCAGATAGATGAAGCCCGCCGCGAGGCCGATCAGGGCCAGGGAGAGAATCATGTCCCGGACCGTCTTCTGCTTGCCGTTCGTGCCTGCCACGCCCCTATCGTCGCAGGTGCCCGTTGCGCTCATCCGTGGGGTCCCCTGCTCATTTTGTCAGCCTGACGATAGAGTCGAGGCGAAACCCTCATCCGGCCGTCGTCGTATCAGAAAGGTGCGCACCGATGACCGAGAATCATCATCACCTGCCGTCCGAACTCGATGTCCCCTCCGAAGCCCCCGACCGCAACCTCGCCATGGAACTCGTCCGGGTGACCGAAGCCGCCGCGATGGCCGCCGGGCGCTGGGTCGGCCGCGGCGACAAGATCGGCGCCGACGGCGCCGCGGTGCGCGCGATGCGAACCCTCGTCTCCACCGTGTCGATGAACGGCGTGGTCGTCATCGGCGAGGGCGAGAAGGACGAGGCCCCGATGCTCTTCAACGGGGAGCGCGTCGGTGACGGCACCGGCCCCGAAGTCGACATCGCCGTCGACCCGATCGACGGGACCACGCTGACCGCGAAGGGCATGCCCAACGCGATCGCCGTGCTGGCCGCGGCCGAGCGCGGTGCCATGTTCGACCCGTCCGCCGTGTTCTACATGGACAAACTGGTCACGGGCCCGGACGCGGCGGACTTCGTCGACATCAACGCCCCCGTGGCCGTCAACATCCGCCGGGTCGCCAAGGCGAAGCGGTCCGCACCGGAGGACGTGACCGTCGTCATCCTCGACCGGCCGCGGCACGAAGGGATCATCAAGGAGATCCGGGAGGCCGGCGCCCGCATCAAGCTGATCTCCGACGGTGACGTCGCCGGCTCGATCTACGCGCTGCGCGAGGGCACGGGCGTCGACATGCTGCTCGGGATCGGCGGTACGCCCGAGGGCATCATCTCCGCGTGCGCCGTGAAGTGCCTGGGCGGGACCATCCAGGGCAAGCTGTGGCCCAAGGACGACGAGGAGCGGCAGCGGGCCGTCGACGCCGGGCACGATCTGGACCGGGTCCTGACGACCGAGGACCTGGTCACCGGGGAGAATGTGTTCTTCGTCGCCACCGGGATCACCGACGGGGAGCTGCTGCGCGGGGTGCGGTACCGGTCGGAGACCGCGCTGACCGAGTCCATCGTGATGCGGTCGAAGTCGGGGACGGTGCGACGGATCGACTCCGAGCACCGGCTGCGCAAGCTGAGGGCGTACAGCGCGGTCGACTTCGACCGGGCGAAGTGACGCCGAGGCAGAGGGGACCGCGGGCCCGCCCCTGAAAGAAGGGCGCTGGTCCCTTCGGACGTTCGAAAGGCGCCCTCTGTGCGGAGAGGGCGCCTTTGTTCAGCCCGCCTGCGCTATGCGGTTCGCCGCCGCCGCTCGTGCCGCCTTCTTCAGTTCCATGTCGCGGCGCCTGCGCCTCGCCAGGACCACTCGGCGTTCCGCTGCCGTGAGGCCGCCCCAGACGCCGTACGGCTCGGGCTGGAGCAGCGCGTGTTCGCGGCACTCGACCATCACCGGACAACGGGCGCAGACCCGCTTGGCCGCCTCCTCCCGGGACAGCCGGGCGGCGGTGGGTTCCTTGGAGGGTGCGAAGAACAGGCCTGCCTCGTCGCGCCGGCACACCGCCTCGGTGTGCCAGGGTGCGTCTTGGTCCCTGTCCCGCACTGGCACCCGCTGGGCCGGTACGGCAGCTACCTGCAGGGACGAATGCGGCGGTTGCAGCACGGTCTACTCCTGACGACGGCTTCGCGAGCGAGAGACGATGCAGCAAGGCCTACCCGCTGTGCGCGGGCCTATGCACAGCGTTCTCAACAGCCGTGGCGCCGGCGGCTTGTTCACGACCCCGGGGGCCGCTCGCCGAGGAGTGATTCGCGTCCGTCAACGGTCCAGGTGTTTGCGCAGCTTCCTGTCGACCTTGTCCTGAACCCGGCCCAGGATGTCCTCGACGGACTTCCCGCGCTTCGGCCGCGCCTCCACATTGCCGAGTACGGCCCACCCGTCGACGTAGACGACCGGCGCGTCGGAGTCGACCGAGTCCAGCGTGTCCGCCTCGAAGTTGCCCAGCACACCGCCACCGGTGCCGCGCAGCGACACGTTCTCCGGGACTCGGATCTGGACGTCGCCGAAGATCGAGAACGCCCTGATGACGACCTGCTGGTACTCGAAGATCGCCTCGGTGAGGTCGAGTTCGATGGAGCCGAAGACCGCGTACACGTGCAGCCGGCGGCCCGCCCGCCAGCGGCCCCGGCGGCGGGCGCTGCTGAGGACGGCCACGACGTTGCCGTCCGGCTCGGCGGGGATCGCGCCGGGCGCCGGCCGGGGCGGTACCGGCGTGTAGGCCGGGGCGGCCGGGCGGGCGTGGGCCGCCGGCAGGTCCCGTATGAAGACCTCCAGCTCGCCCACCGTCTTGGCGCTCAGCACCCCTTCCACGCGCTCGGCGTGCTCGTCGGCGGTCAGGCGCCCCTCGGCGAGGGCCTCCCGCAGGATGTCGGCGATGCGGTCACGGTCGGCGTCCGAGGCACGCAGCTCGGCGACCGGCGTCTCGGTCTGCTTCTGAAGGTCCACGGCAGCAGAGTACCGAAACGCGATAGATCGCGACTAGGGGTGTGGACAACCCTGGCGTGTCGAACTGAGCCTTACCTCACAGGCTCCGTGTCAGAGCCAGGTTCTAGGCTGGTGAGGCCCGCCAGCGTCGGCGGGCGGCCGTCCGTCAGAGTGAGGAATGGGCTGAGATGCCTGAGTTCGCGTACACCGATCTGCTCCCCCAGGGCGAGGACACCACCCCGTACCGGCTGGTGACCTCCGAGGGCGTGTCCACCGTCGAGGGACCGGACGGGCGGACGTTCCTCAAGGTGGAGCCGGAGGCGCTGCGCAAGCTGGCCGAAGAGGCCATCCATGACATCCAGCACTACCTGCGCCCGGCCCACCTCGCCCAGCTGCGCCGGATCATCGACGACCCGGAGGCGTCGGGCAACGACAAGTTCGTCGCGCTCGACCTGCTGAAGAACGCGAACATCGCGGCGGCCGGTGTGCTGCCCATGTGCCAGGACACCGGCACGGCGATCGTCATGGGCAAGCGCGGGCAGAACGTGCTGACCGAGGGCGGCGACGAGGCCGCCCTGAGCCGCGGCATCTACGACGCCTATCTGAACCTCAACCTGCGGTACTCGCAGATGGCTCCGCTCACCATGTGGGAGGAGAAGAACACCGGGTCCAACCTGCCCGCCCAGGTCGAGCTGTACGCGACCGACGGCGGCGCCTACAAGTTCCTCTTCATGGCGAAGGGCGGCGGCTCGGCCAACAAGTCGTTCCTCTACCAGGAGACGAAGGCCGTCCTCAACGAGGCCTCCATGATGAAGTTCCTGGAGGAGAAGATCCGTTCGCTCGGTACGGCCGCCTGCCCGCCGTACCACCTGGCGATCGTCGTCGGCGGTACCAGCGCCGAGTACGCGCTGAAGACCGCGAAGTACGCCTCCGCGCACTACCTGGACGAGATCCCGGCGGAGGGCTCGGAGCTCGGCCACGGCTTCCGGGACAAGGACCTGGAGCAGAAGGTCTTCGAGCTGACGCAGAAGATCGGGATCGGCGCGCAGTTCGGCGGCAAGTACTTCTGCCACGACGTGCGCGTGGTCCGGCTGCCCCGGCATGGTGCCTCCTGCCCGGTCGCCATCGCCGTCTCCTGCTCGGCCGACCGCCAGGCCGTCGCGAAGATCACCGCCGAGGGCGTCTTCCTGGAGCAGCTGGAGACCGACCCGGCGCGCTTCCTGCCGGAGACGACCGACGAGCACCTGGACTCCGACGGTGACGTCGTACGCATCGATCTCAACCAGCCGATGGACGACATCCTCGCCGAGCTCACCAAGTACCCGGTCAGGACGCGGCTCTCGCTCACCGGTCCGCTGGTCGTCGCACGCGACATCGCGCACGCCAAGATCAAGGAGCGGCTCGACGCGGGCGAGGAGATGCCGCAGTACCTGAAGGACCACCCGGTGTACTACGCCGGTCCGGCCAAGACCCCCGAGGGCTACGCCTCCGGTTCCTTCGGTCCCACGACGGCCGGCCGCATGGACTCCTACGTGGAGCAGTTCCAGGCCGCCGGCGGCTCCAAGGTGATGCTCGCCAAGGGCAACCGCAGCAAGCAGGTCACCGACGCCTGCGACAGCCACGGCGGTTTCTACCTCGGCTCCATCGGCGGCCCGGCCGCGCGGCTCGCCCAGGACTGCATCAAGAAGGTCGAGGTGGTCGAGTACGAGGAGCTCGGCATGGAGGCCGTCTGGAAGATCGAGGTCGAGGACTTCCCGGCGTTCATCGTCGTCGACGACAAGGGCAACGACTTCTTCAGCTCGCAGGAACCCGCTCAGCCGACGTTCACCAGCATCCCGGTCCGGGGCCCTGGCCTGGCCTGAGTGCCCCCGCGCCCTCCCAGACCCCTCGGCGCCCGTCGGGGGGTCTTGTGCCGTCGGCCGATGTCGGGGCAGGGAACGGGTTCGCTGCCCCGAGTGCGCGGGCGGGAAGGCTGGTCCCTCGGTTCTCGGAGGGCGGGATGAGAGTTGAGCGGGACAGGTGGGATCGCCTTCGACGCCCTTGTCCACACGCTCCTCCCTTCCTGTCACCCGTCCTCGACGTGACCCCGCGCCGTACTGCTGCATCCGCGTGGTGAGAGCTGGGTCACACACCCGGGCGGAGCAAGCGGCGGAACATCCCCGGCGCGCCGACCGCTGTACCCGGCATGAGCGACTACCGCATCGAACACGACTCCATGGGCGAGGTCCGGGTCCCCGCCCACGCCAAGTGGCGGGCCCAGACACAGCGGGCCGTCGAGAACTTCCCGGTCTCCGGGCAGCGGCTCGAGCGCGCGCACATCGAGGCGCTGGCCCGGATCAAGGGCGCGGCGGCCAAGGTGAACGCCGAGCTGGGGGTGATCGACAAGGACATGGCCCAGGCGATCCAGGAGGCGGCCGAAGAGGTCGCCGAGGGGAAGTGGGACGAGCAGTTCCCGGTGGACGTGTTCCAGACGGGTTCGGGGACCTCGTCGAACATGAACACCAACGAGGTCATCGCGACGCTGGCGACCGAGCGGCTCGGCCGGGATGTGCATCCGAACGACCACGTCAACGCCTCGCAGTCGTCGAACGACGTGTTTCCGTCGTCCATCCACATCGCCGCCACCGCCGCCGTCACCCGGGACCTGATCCCGGCGCTCGAGCACCTCGCCGCGTCCCTGGAGCGCAAGTCCGAGGAGTTCGCCGACGTCGTGAAGTCCGGGCGGACCCACCTGATGGACGCCACGCCGGTGACCCTGGGGCAGGAGTTCGGCGGGTACGCGGCCCAGATGCGGTACGGCGTCGAGCGGCTGCGGGCCTCGCTGCCCCGGCTCGCCGAACTGCCGCTCGGGGGGACGGCGGTGGGCACCGGGATCAACACGCCGCCCGGGTTCTCCGCCGCGGTGATCGAGGAGGTCGCGCGGGTCACCGGGCTGCCGTTCACCGAGGCGCGCAACCACTTCGAGGCGCAGGGCGCGCGGGACGGGATCGTGGAGACCAGCGGGCAGCTGCGGACCGTCGCGGTCGGCCTGACGAAGATCTCCAACGATCTGCGGTGGATGGCCTCGGGACCGCGGACCGGGCTCGCCGAGATCACTCTGCCGGACCTGCAGCCGGGGTCCTCGATCATGCCGGGGAAGGTCAACCCGGTGATCCCGGAGGCCGTCCTGATGGTGTCCGCGCAGGTCATCGGGAACGACCAGACCATCACCGTGGCCGGTGCGGCGGGGAACTTCGAGCTGAACGTGATGCTCCCGGTCATCGGCAAGAACGTGCTCGAATCCGTCCGGCTGCTCGCCAACGTCTCGCGGCTGCTCGCCGACCGGACCGTGGACGGGATCGCCGCGAACCGGGAGCGGGCCCGGGAGTACGCCGAGTCGTCGCCCTCCGTGGTCACGCCGCTCAACAAGTACATCGGGTACGAGGAGGCCGCCAAGGTGGCCAAGAAGGCGCTGGCGGAACGTAAGACGATCCGTCAGGTCGTCCTGGAGAGCGGGTACGTCGAGAGGGGCGATCTGACCGTCGAGCAGCTGGACGAGGCCCTGGATGTCCTGCGGATGACACGGCCGTAACCGCGTGCGAACGTTTCGCGCCGCCCGGCTGGAACCGTGACGTCCGCCGCAGCGTCGTATGCCTACGGCACCTAATATCTGTGCATGGCAGACGGTGGAGCGGTGAGACGCGTGATGCGCGGGGAAACGGGCGGTGCGACCGGTAACGGAGCCGGGTTCTGGGCTCCTGGGAGCCAGATCCTGTGGCGGTACCGGGAGAACGCCGGGGACGCCTTCCACATCGCACGCCCCGTCACCGTCGTCCGGGACGACGAGGAGCTGCTCGCCGTCTGGCTGGCCCCAGGCACCGAGTGCGTCAGGCCCGTGTTCGCCGACGGTACGTCGGTCGGCGAGGAGCCGCTGGAGTCCCGGTACACCAAGCCGCGGACCGTGCGGCGCGGCCACTGGTTCGGCACGGGGGTGCTGAAGCTGGCCCGGCCCGGTCAGCCCTGGTCGGTGTGGCTGTTCTGGGAGCCGGGCTGGCAGTTCAAGAACTGGTACGTCAATCTTGAGCAGCCACTGGCCCGTTGGGACGGCGGAGTGGACTCGGAGGATCACTTCCTGGACATCTCCGTGCACCCGGACCGCAGTTGGCACTGGCTCGACGAGGACGAGTTCGCCCAGGCCCAGCGGGACGGCCTGATGGACGCGGAGACGGCCGAACGGGTGCGGGCGGCGGGCCTGGCCGCGGTGGCCGCCGTACGGGCCTGGGAGCCGCCCTTCTCGGACGGCTGGCAGCACTGGCGCCCGGACCCGTCGTGGGCGGTACCGTCGCTGCCGGAGAACTGGAACCGTACGCCCGCGCACGTGTCCACATGAGACCCTTGATGCGCCCCCGGTGCACAACCGTAGGATCGTCCTCCGCAAGGGCGTGTTGAGCACAACGCCCGGAGCGCACTCCGGGCTTGACCGAACGTCACCGAGGGGCGGCAGGACGTGAGCGAGGGGTACGAGGGCAGCACCGGCGAGCGGGGCGCCGACCGCAGATCGTTCGCCGCTGGCGCGGAACCAGCCTCCAGCCACGCCGGATTTCCGTTCCTGGGGCACGTAAACCGGGTATCGGAGTCTCGGCGGGACCACCTGCGCGCCCGGCGCGCAGCCCCGGACGGACGGATTCGACACGCGTGACGGAGCACCCCACCTCCTACGAGCGCCCACAGCCGGGCGCCGACCCCGCGGAGGCCCGCGGGGCGCTCCTGCGTTCCCCGCAGCCGCAGCCGCAGGCACAGCCCCGTCCGCTCGGCGCCACCGCCTTACCGGCACAGGCCCGCGCGGGCGAGACGCCCACCGGCCCTGGTACCAGCACGTCCAAGGAGCACTCCGTCAACGGCCCCGAGCACGCCCAGCCCACCAGCGCTGAGCCCGACCCACACCGGCCGCGCCCCACTCCGGAGGGCATCCCGCCGCAGCCCGGCGCCGAGCAGGAGCGGGCGGCCGGTGCCCAAGAGCGCCGTACCGGACGCGGGCTGCCGCCCGGCCGGCCGATGCCGATGCGGCGGGACGGCGACCGGCTGCGCTTCGTGGGCGCCGCGACCCGGCGGATCGCCCGGGGCATCGACCTGGACGAGATCGTGATGGGGCTGTGCCGGGCGACCGTACCGACCTTCTCGGACGCGATCCTGGTCTATCTGCGCGACCCGCTGCCGGTCGGCGACGAGCGGCCCGTCGGCCCGGTGGTGCTGCGGCTGCGCCGTACCGACCGGATCCCGGAGGAGCGGGACACCGACGGCTTCCCGCCGCTGCCCGTCCCGGAGCCGGATCCGGCCGACCTCGGCCTGGCCGCGCTGACCGCGGAGCTGTGCGAGGTACGGCCGGGCGGTGCCCTCAACGAGGTACTGCGGGGCGTACGACCGGTTTTCGCCGACTCCCCCGCCGCGCGCTCCGCGCTGCCCGAACTCCTCGGCGAGGGCAACGAGTCCCTCGTACCCGGCGGCCGGCACGCGATCCTCGCCCCGCTGCGCGGCCGGCGCCGGGTGATCGGGGCGGCCCTGTTCCTGCGCCGTCCGGAGCGGCTCGCCTTCGAGACGGACGACCTGCTGGTCGCCGCCCAGCTGGCCACGCACAGCGCACTCGGCATCGACAAGGCGGTGCTGTACGGCCGCGAGGCCTACATCGCCGACGAGTTGCAGCGGACCATGCTGCCGGAGCACCTGCCGAGCGCCACGGGGGTGCGGCTGGCCTCGCGCTATCTGCCGGCCGCCGAGACCGCGCGGGTCGGCGGTGACTGGTACGACGCGATTCCGCTGCCGGGGAGCCGGGTGGCGCTGGTCGTGGGCGATGTCATGGGGCATTCGATGACCTCGGCCGCGATCATGGGGCAGTTGCGGACCACCGCGCAGACGCTGGCGGGGCTGGACCTGCCGCCGCAGGAGGTCCTGCACCATCTCGACGAGCAGGCGCAGCGGCTGGGCACCGACCGGATGGCGACGTGTCTGTACGCGGTCTACGACCCGGTGTCGCACCGCATCACCATCGCCAACGCCGGGCATCCGCCGCCGGTCCTGCTGCACCTGGGCGGACGGGCCGAGGTGCTGCGGGTGCCGTCGGGGGCGCCGATCGGGGTCGGCGGGGTCGACTTCGAGGCCGTCGAGCTGGACGCGCCCGCCGGGGCGACCCTGCTCCTCTACACCGACGGTCTGGTGGAGTCCCGGCTGCGGGACGTGTGGACCGGGATAGAGCAGTTGCGGGAGAAGCTCGCCGCGACCGCGCAGCTGACGGGACCCGACCATCCGCCGCCCCTCGAAGCGCTGTGCGACGAGGTGCTCGACATGCTCGGGCCCGGTGACCGCGACGACGACATCGCGCTGCTCGCGGCCCGGTTCGACGGGATCGCGCCGAGCGATGTGGCGTTCTGGCTCCTGGAGCCGGAGGACGCGGCACCGGGCAGGGCCCGGCGGCTGGCCCGGCGGGCCCTTGCGCGTTGGGGCCTTGAGGAGATGACCGACTCCGTCGAGCTGCTGGTCAGCGAGGTCGTGACGAACGCGGTGCGGTACGCGTCGCGGCCGGTGACGTTGCGGTTGCTGCGGACCGATGTGCTGCGGTGCGAGGTCGGCGACGACGTGCCGCAGCTGCCCCGGCTGCGGCAGGCCCGGGCGACGGACGAGGGCGGCCGGGGGCTGTACCTCGTCAACAGACTGGCCAGACGGTGGGGAGCGACCCGGTTGAGCACCGGGAAGGTCGTCTGGTTCGAGCTGAACCGGTAGCGCGCCGTAGGGCTTGAGGTTGTCGGGGAACCGCGGACCGGTTGCGGCCGGTCGCGCCCCGCGCGGCGGCAGCCGCACCTCGGATACGGCCCCGCGCCCCGCCGGGCGCGGGGCGCTTCAGCTCGGGGCGTTCACTGCTGACCGTTGCCCGGATCCAGTGGGTTGTCCGTGATGCCGCCCGTCGGTGAGGTGGACGGTGTCGACGGCGGTGCCGAGGTCGTCGGGGGCGATGATGTCGTCGGGCTCTGGCTCGGTGTCTGGGACGGGGTCAGGGACGGGGTCACGGACTTCGACGGGGTCTGGCTCGGCGTCTCGGACGGGGTTTCCGAGGGAGTCGAGCTGTAGCTCGGCGTCTCCGTCGGCTGGACGGCCGCGCCCAGATCGGTGTTCAGCTCGAACTTGGCCTTCTTCGTGACCCCGAAGGTGTACGCCGCCCAGATCTGCGCCGGGTAACCGCCACCGTTGATACGGCCGGTGCCGGGGATCAGGCCCGTGGCGCCCGTGAGGGACACCTGGCTGTGCTTCTTGTAGTCCTCGCCGAACAGGCCCACCGATGTCACCAGGTCGGGCGTGTAGCCCGTGAACCAGGCCGACTTGTTGTTGTCGGACGTACCCGTCTTGCCGGCCACCTGCTGGCCCTTGCGCAGCGGGTTCTGGGCCACCGACACCTTCGCCGTACCGTCGTCGACCACACCGGTCAGGACCGAGGTCACCTGGTCGGCGGCGCTGGAATTGATCACCTGCTCGCCGATCGGGTCCGGCAGGTCGACCTTGCGGCCGGTCTTCTCCGCCGACGCGAGGACGGTCGGGGTGACCTTCTGGCCGTGGTTGTCGAGGGTGGCGTACACCCCGGCCATCTCCAGCGGGCTCGCGCCCATGGTGCCGAGGGTCTGCGCGGGCACCGCCGGCAGGCCTGTGGTGTCCAGGCCGAGGTCGTCGGCGGCCCTCAGGACGTTCTTCATACCGACGTCGACGCCCATCTGCGCGAACACCGAGTTGACGGACTTGTTCATCGCCGTCTGCACGGTGATGTTGCCGTAGTCGGCGTCGTCCTCGTTCGGCGGCGCGAACGCGATGTCGCTGCCCTTGACCGGACGGCCGCTGGTGCCGTCGTAGATCGTGTTGGCGTTGATCGGCTTGCCGTTCTGCGTCTTGGCGTTCTGGTCCAGCGCGGCGGCGAGGATGATCGGCTTGAAGGTGGACGCCGGCTGGTAGTCGGCGCGGGTGGCGTTGTCCGTGTAGTGCTGGTAGTAGCTCACGCCACCGTAGAGGGCGACGATCTTACCGGTCTTGGGGTCGACCGAGACCGCGCCTGCCTGGACGTTCTTGTCGACCGTGCGCTTCTTGCCGTTCAGCTTGCTGGTGAGCTGGCTCTTGACGGCCGCCTCCAGCTTCGCCTGCTTCTTGCGGTCGATGTTCAGGGTGATCGTCCAGCCCTGGTCGACGACCTGGGCCTCCGCCTCGGACTGGGAGATGCCCTGCGACTTCATCAGCTGCTTCTCCAGCTGGGAGTTGGCCAGTTCGACCAGATAGCCCTTCTGGCCCTCAAGACCGGGGGCGCCCTTCGGCCCCTTGGGCACCGGGAACTTCATGGCGTCACGCTTGGACTTGTCCAGCCAGCCCTGGCCGACCATGTTGTTCAGGACGTAGTTCCAGCGTTCCTGCACCAGCTTCTTGCCGACGGGACCTGCCACCGCCCAGTCGTACTGGCTCGGCGCCTGCAGCAGCGCGGCCAGATAGGCGCCCTGTTCGACGGTGAGGTCCTGGGCGTCGACGCGGTAGTAGGCCTGGGCGGCAGCCTGAATGCCGTAGGCGCCCCGGCCGTAGTAGCTGGTGTTGATGTAGCCCGCGAGGATGTCGTCCTTGGACCTCTCGCGGTCCACCTTCAGCGAGATGACCAGTTCCTTCAGCTTGCGCGTGACGGTCTGGTCCTGGCTGAGGTAGTAGTTCTTGACGTACTGCTGGGTGATCGTCGAACCGCCCTGGGTGCCGCGGCCCATCACCGTGTTGTAGAGGCCGCGGGTCATGCCCCTCAGGTCGATGCCGGCGTCGCTGTAGAAGGTCTTGTTCTCCGCCGCAACGAAGGTGTGCTGGACGGCCTTCGGGACCTTGGAGAGGTCGACGATCTCGCGGTTGACGGTGCCCTTGCGGGCCAGGACCGTGCCGTCGCTGTACTTGTAGACGTTGCTCTGGGTCTGCGCGGCCGCGTTGCCCTCGGGGACGCTCACCATCATGTACAGCGCGACGAAGCCGCCGATGCCCAGCAGGCAGACGGTGAAGAAGGCGCCGAGCATCTTCTTCCAGGTGAACATCCGGCGTATGAGGCTGCGCCCGTCCTTGCCCTTCCCCTTGCCGCGGTCCGACTTGCCCTTGGCCGCGCGGCGGGCCGCGGCCCGGCCGCCTATGACCGTGGGCTCCGCCTCCGACGGGCCGGACGGACCGGACGGGCCGGGGGGCGCCGCCGGAGCGGATGAGCGGGCAGGGGGCGCGGCGCGGTGGCCTCCGCGCTGTCGCGCTCTTCTCTCTTCCGCTCGTCCCATGAGTCCGTCTGCTCCGCTTCGTCTCGGCTGTCACACGTGTGTACGGGTGTCACACAGGTACGTGGCTCAGGTCAGTCCAGAAAACTAACACCGCTCTCTATGACAAAGGACGCACGATCCGCCCTTTTACGGACGTGAGAATCAGCACCTCGTCCCAACGGAACCGACGAGTGGGGCAGGTGGAGGGTTGCCTCGGTGGAGTAAAGTGATATCACTTGGATAGAAGCTAGTTATCAGCCTGCCATTCAAGGGGGAACCATGTCCGTTCACGACTCCTCGGCGCCCGCCGACGCACCCGACGTACCCGAGATGCCGGCCCCGCGCGTGCGGGAGTTCACGGCGCACAGCATCGGCGGCGGGCTCGCCCTGCTGCTGGGCCTGGTGGGACTCCTGGCCGCCGTCGCGCTGTTCGTGGCCGCCTCCGTGAACCCCGGCTTCGCCGTCGGGGGTGTCCTCGTCTTCCTCGCCGCCGTCATCGCGATGCGCGGCCTGAACACGGTGGCGCCGGGCGAGGCGCGGGTCGTCCAGCTCTTCGGGCGGTACCGGGGCACGATCCGGCAGGACGGGCTGCGCTGGGTCAACCCCTTCACCTCACGGACGAAGATCTCCACACGGGTCCGCAACCACGAGACCGCCGTCCTCAAGGTCAACGACGCCTACGGCAACCCGATCGAACTCGCCGCCGTCATCGTCTGGAAGGTCCAGGACACCGCCCAGGCCGTCTTCGAGGTCGACGACTACACGGAGTTCGTCGCGACACAGACCGAGACCGCCGTACGGCACATCGCCATCGAGTACCCCTACGACGCCCACGACGAGGACGGGCTCTCGCTGCGCGGCAACGCCGAGGAGATCACCGAGAAGCTGGCCGTCGAGCTCCAGGCACGGGTGGAGGCGGCCGGAGTGCGGGTCGTTGAGTCGCGGTTCACTCATCTCGCGTACGCTCCCGAGATCGCCTCGGCGATGCTCCAGCGGCAGCAGGCCGGTGCGGTGGTGGCAGCGCGGCGGCAGATCGTCGACGGAGCGGTGGGCATGGTCGAGGCGGCGCTCACGCGGATCGCCGAGCAGGGCATCGTGGAACTGGACGAGGAGCGCAAGGCGGCGATGGTGTCCAACCTGATGGTGGTGCTGTGCGGGGACCGGGCACCGCAGCCGGTGCTCAACACCGGGACGCTCTACCAGTGACGGACTCGCCCGAAGAGGCGCCCCGGCGTCGGCCGCAGCAGCGAAAGCAGGTGCTGCTGCGGCTGGACCCGGCGGTGTACGAGGCGCTGGCGCGTTGGGCCGGGGACGAGTTGCGGTCGGCCAACGCACAGATCGAGTTCCTGCTGCGGCGCGCCCTCGCGGAAGCCGGCCGGCTCCCCGGCGAGACGGGCCCCCTACCGCGCCGCGGCCGACCCCCCGGAGGCTCCGCCCCCAGACCCCCATCGCCCTGAACGGCCCCGCCCTCGAACGCCGGAGGGGCTGGTGGGGGCACGGCCCGGCTTCCGGGTCGGGAAGAACGGGGCCCACGGAGCGGCCCGGGAGAAGCAGGCAGCGCATCCGTACTCGGTCTCAGTCGGATGGCTCGCCGGTCTTTCTCGACAGTGCCCACGCATCCGCCACCGGCCCCACATGGCTCAGCTTGTCGGGGTTGAGTACGGAGCGGATCGTCTGGATGTGGCCGTCGAGGATGTCCAGGGCCATGGTGCTCAGGACCCTGCCCTCACGGTCGTAGAGGATCGCGCCCGGCTGGCCGTTCACCTCGTGCGGCGTCAGTACGACGCCGGCCCCCTGCAGCCTGCCGGCCAGCACGCCGATCACCTCGGTCACCTTCGCCACGCCCACCAGGCCCGCCTCGCTCCACTGCGGTGCCTTGCCGCCCGCGTCGCCGGTCATCCGGACGTCGGCCGCCAGCAGCGCCCGCAGCGCGTCCACGTCTCCCTCCCGGAACGCGTCGAAGAAGCGCCCGGCGAGTTCCTCGCGTTCCCTGCGGTCGGCCGCGAAGCGGGGACGCCCGGCCTCCATGTGCCGGCGGGCGCGGACGGCGAGTTGGCGGCAGGCCGCCTCCGTGCGGTCCACCGCCGAGGCGACCTCGGAGAAGGTGAAACCGAACACCTCGCGCAGGACGAAGACCGCCCGCTCCAGCGGGGTCAGGCGTTCCAGGAGGAGCAGGGCCGCCATGGACACCGAGTCGGCCAGCTGGGCGGAGCGCTCCGGGTCCTCGTAGGGGTCGGTCAGCAGCGGCTCGGGGAACCACGCCCCGACGTACTCCTCACGTCGTACCCGCGCCGAGCGCAGGACGTCGATCGAGACCCGGGTGACCACGGCCGAGAGATAGGCCCGGGTCGAGGCGGGCCGGGTCGAGGCGGCCGTCCAGCGCAGCCAGGTGTCCTGGACCGCGTCCTCCGCCTCGCTCACGCTGCCCAGGATCCGGTACGAGATCGCGAACAGCAGCGGGCGCAGCTCCTCGAACTCCTCGGCCGGGCTCATGCCAGCTCCGCCTTGAAGCCCTGCCGCCAGGACGGGTACCGCAACTCCCAGCCCAGCTCCCGTTTGGCCTTGGCGTTGGAGAAGCCGCGACCCTGGGTCATGATCACCACCGCCTGTTCGCCGGCCAGCAGACGGGCCAGCCAGACCGGCGCCCGCAGCGGCCGCCTCGCCCCGGCGCACTCGGCGAGGTACGGCAGCCACTCGGCGGCCGGCGCCGGTTCGTCGTCGACGATGTTGAACACGCCCCTCGCCCTCTGCTCCACGGCGAGCACGGTGGCGCTCGCCGCGTCGTCGAGGTGGATCCAGCTGCTGTAGCCGGTAGCGCGGCCGACCAAGGGGTACTGGCGCTTGCGGACCAGGGTCACCTGGTCGTCGATGGCGCCGGGGCCGTAGAAGGCGCCGTACCGCAGGGCCGCGCCGCCCGCGTCGAGGACTGCCTTCTCCAGGTGGCGCAGCGCCAGCATCCCCTGGTGCGCGGCCGTCCCGGCCATCAGGTCCAGCGGGTCCTCCTCCGTCTTCACCCAGCCGCCCTCGCGGATGCCGTTCCAGCTGGCGTGGCTCTGTGCGACGACATGGGGGACGCCGGTCGCCTCGGCGGCGGCCAGCAGATGGTCCGTGCCCTCGGTGCGCAGCCGGTTGGTGAGGGCGAACCAGCGGTCCGGATGCCTGATGTCGGGCTTGCCGGCGTGCGCCATGGAGATCGCGGTCAGTTGATGCACGATCACGTCGGGGCGGGCCTCGGCCACGGCCGCCCCGACCGACAGCGCGTCGAGGGCGTCCATCACCACGCCCTCGGCCCCCAGTTCCTTCAGCAGCTCCAGCCTGGCCGCGCTGGTCGTGGTGGCCGTCACCCGATGCCCCCGCGCCACCAGCCGCGGCACCAGCCGTCGTCCCAGAACCCCGCTGCCACCTGCCACGAACACCCGCACGGCCATCACCTTCCCGGAATGAGAAACAGGCTCCCGCAGCAGTGACGAGACAGGTCCGCGCGCTGTGACACCGCGCTGTCGCACAACCGTGACAATCGGCTCCCAGCTGCGGGTTCACACGTCCCGCCATGATCTACACACCGTGCGTATACATGCGGCGTATACACCGTGTGTAGAGTGCTGTCATGTCCATCGGTCACACCCTCCTGGGGCTCCTGGAGTCCGGCCCGCGCCACGGTTACGACCTGAAGCGGGCCTTCGACGAGAAGTTCGGTCACGACCGGCCGCTGCACTACGGCCAGGTCTACTCGACGATGTCCCGCCTGCTGAAGAACGGGCTCGTGGAAGTCGACGGCATCGAGGCCGGCGGCGGCCCCGAGCGCAAGCGGTACGCCATCACCGACGCCGGCATCACCGACGTCGAGAAGTGGCTGGCGACTCCGGAGAAGCCGGAGGAGTACCTCCAGTCGACCCTGTACACCAAGGTCGTGCTCGCCCTGCTGACACACCGGAACGCCGGCGACATCCTCGACAGCCAGCGCTCCGAGCATCTGCGCAGCATGCGGATCCTGACCGACCGGAAGCGGAAGGGCGATCTCGCGGACCAGCTCGTCTGCGATCACGCGCTCTTCCATCTGGAGGCCGATCTGCGCTGGCTGGAACTGACCGCCGCCCGCCTCGACAAGCTCCGCACGGAGGTGACCAAGTGACCGCTCCCGCTGGTTCGCTGCTCGCGGCCGAGGGGCTGCGCAAGGCCTACGGCCCCACGCTCGCGCTCGACGGGGCCGAGTTCTCCATACACCCGGGCGAGGTCGTCGCCGTGATGGGCCCGTCGGGCTCCGGCAAGTCGACCCTGCTGCACTGTCTCGCCGGGATCGTGCCGCCCGACTCGGGCTCGATCGTCTACGCGGGGCGCGAGATGGCCACCATGAGCGACACCGAGCGCAGCGCCCTGCGCCGCAGCGAGTTCGGGTTCGTCTTCCAGTTCGGGCAGCTGGTGCCGGAGCTGACCTGTGTGGAGAACGTCGCACTGCCGCTGCGGCTCAACGGCACCTCGCGCAAGGAGGCCGAGAAGGCCGCGCTGGGCTGGATGGAGAAGCTGGAGGTCGACGACCTGTGCCGCAAGCGGCCCGGTGAGGTCTCCGGCGGCCAGGGGCAGCGGGTCGCGGTGGCGCGGGCGCTGGTGACCAGCCCCCGGGTGCTGTTCGCGGACGAGCCGACCGGCGCGCTCGACTCCCTCAACGGCGAGCGCGTGATGGAACTGCTGACCGACGCGGCCCGCTCCACCAACGCGGCCGTCGTGCTCGTCACGCACGAGGCGAGAGTGGCCGCCTACTCGGACCGCGAGATCGTCGTACGCGACGGCAAGTCCCGGGACATGGAGCGGGTGGTATGAACGTCCAGAGGGGGCACCGCCCGCGCGAGCGAAGCCGAGCGTGGGGGAGGTCCAGGGATCTGGCCATGGGGGTCCGGTTCGCCTTCGGGGGCGGACGCGAGGGCTGGTTCCGGGCCGCGCTGACGGCGGTCGGCGTGGGCCTGGGGGTGGCGCTGCTGCTGCTCACCACAGCTCTGCCGAACGCGCTGGCCGTGCGCCACCAGCGCGATGTGGCACGGGCGGACTTCACGTACATCTACCACCCCGTGAAAGCGGGCGAGAAGACGTTCGTCATCGCTGACATCGAGACCCCCTACCGCGGACACGACATCCGCGGCCGGCTGGTCCAGCCGGAGGGCGCGAAGGCGCCGGTGCCGCCCGGGCTCACCAAGTACCCGGCGCCCGGCGAGATGGCCGTCTCGCCCGCGCTGAAGCGGCTGCTCGACTCCCCCGACGGTGCGCTGCTGCGCACCCGGCTGCCGTACCGGATCACCGCCACCATCGCGGAGCGCGGGCTGATCGGCTCACAGGAACTCGCCTACTACGCGGGCTCCGACGACCTCGCCGGCCATATCGACCCGCCGAACGTGGCCCGGCTCGACCACTTCGGCAGCCCCAGGTCGCCGGACGCAAGCACCGACCCGGTCCTCACCCTGCTCGTCCTCATGGTGTTCGTGGTGCTGCTGATGCCGGTCGCCGTGTTCGTCGCGGCCGCCGTCCGCTTCGGCGGCGAGCGCCGCGACCGGCGGCTGGCCGCGCTGCGGCTCGTCGGCTCCGACGGCCGGATGGTACGGCGGATCGCGGCAGGCGAGGCGATGGCGGGCGCGCTGCTCGGCCTTGTCTTCGGCGTCGGCTTCTTCCTGGTCGGCCGTCAGCTCGTAGGCAACGCAGAGGTGTTCGGCACCAGTGTGTTCCCGAGCTATCTCAACCCCTCCCCCGCGCTGGCCGCGCTGGTGGCCGTCACCGTCCCGGCGGCGGCCGTGCTGGTGACGCTGTTCGCGCTGCGCGGGGTGGTCATCGAGCCGCTCGGCGTGGTGCGTACGGCGAAGCCCAGGCGGCGCCGGCTGTGGTGGCGGCTGCTGCTCCCGGTGGCCGGTCTTGCGGCGCTCTACCCGATGATCGGGCAGGGCCGTGGCGGCGGCGACTTCAACCAGTACCTGGTCACCGGCGGTGTCCTGCTCCTGCTGGTCGGCATCACGGCCCTGCTGCCGTGGGTCGTCGAGTCGGTCGTCGCACGGCTCGGCCGGGGCGCGGTGTCCTGGCAACTGGCCGTGCGGCGACTCCAGTTGAGCAGCGGTACGGCGGCCCGCATGGTCAACGGCATCGCGGTGGCGGTGGCCGGCGCGATCGCGCTCCAGATGGTCTTCGCCGGTGTCGAGGCGGACTACACCAAGCGGACCACCAACGACCTCACTCGCGCCCAGATGTCGGTGCAGGTTCCCAACGGCGTCCCGGTGCCCAGGGTCGCCCAGGCCATGAGCGGTACCAAGGGTGTGCTGAAGGTGGTCTCGATCGCCGACGGCGAGGCCGGTGACCTGAAGAAGGAGCCGACCCGGACCGCCCAGGTGAGCGTGGGCAGTTGCGCCTCGCTGCGGGAGGTCGCGACCCTGCCGTCCTGCCACGACGGCGACGCCTTCGTGCTGAAGGGCTCCGATGCCGACTCCGAGACGGCGAAGCTGCTGGCGGCCGGGGAGAAGCACGGCCGGACGCTCTACCTCAACCCCTCCTACACCGGCGACGACGGCCCCGTGAGCCGCTGGACGGTACCGGCGGGGCTGAAGCAGGCACAGACCCGCCAGGACCCCACCGGCTACGCGCGCGGCGGTTTCCTGCTCACCCCGGGCGCGCTGCCGGACGGCGCCAGCACGGCGGTGCGGGGCGTGGTCTATCTGTCCATCGACTCCGGGGTGCGCGACGCCAGGGAGTACGTGATCAACACGGCGGTCCGGATCGACCCGCTGATGCACGCGGAAACGCTGACCTCGACCGAGCTGAGCGGCCAGTTCGACTCGATCCGCAACGGGCTGTTCGTCGGCGCCGCCGCCGTGCTGGCGCTGATCGGCGCGAGCCTGCTGGTCGGCCAGCTGGAGCAGCTGCGCGAGCGCAGGAAACTGCTGTCGGCGCTGGTCGCCTTCGGCACCCGGCGGCGCACGGTGAGCCTGTCGGTGCTGTGGCAGACGGCGATCCCGGTCGGGCTCGGTCTGCTGCTGGCCGGCGCGGTGGGGCTGACGCTGGGCACGGTGCTGCTGAAGATGGTCGGCGACACGGTGCGCGTGGACTGGCCGGGCGTGCTGGCGATGACCGGCTTCGGCGCGGCGGTCGTCCTCGCGGTGACGCTCCTCAGCCTGCCCCCGCTGCTGCGCCTGATGCGCCCGGACGGGCTGCGTACCGAATAACAGGTCAGGAACCGGCGCCGAGTACCCGGACCGGCAGCGGCCGCAGCGCCTCGCGCAACGCGTCCGCCAGCTCCCGGTACTCGGCGCCGCGCGCTGCCCCGGCACGCATCGCGAGGGCGATCCGCCGGCTCGGCGCGGGCTCGGCGAAGGCCCCGGTGAGCAGCCGGTCGCTGCGGCTCGTCTCGACCCTGACGGCGGTGTGCGGCAGCAGGGTGCAGCCGAGCCCGCCGGCGACCAGCTGGACGAGGGTCGCGAGGCCGGCGGCCGTGGTGGTCACCGGGGCATCCGCGCGGCCCGCCTCACGGCAGATGTCAAGCGCCTGGTCGCGCAGACAGTGCCCCTCGTCCAGAAGCAGCAGGTTCAGCTCCTTCAGCGCCTCGCGCGGAATGCCCGTACGGCCGCCCAGGGGATGGCCGAGCGGGGTGACCAGCACGAAGTCCTCGTCGTACAGCGGGAGTTCGACGACACCCTGGATGCCCAGGGGGACCGCGAGCAGCAGCAGGTCGAGGCGGCCGGCGGCCAGTCCGTCCAGCAGGCTGCCGGTCTGCTCCTCGTGGACCTGGAGGTCGAGGTCCGGGTAGCGGCCGTGGACCAGCCGCAGCACGGTGGGCAGCAGATACGGCGCGACGGTCGGGATGACACCGAGCCGCAGCGCGCCGGTGAACGGCGCCCGCACCGCCTCGGCCTCCGCCAGCAGCGACCGCACCTCCTCCAGTACGGCCTTGACACGTACCGCCAGCCGCTCACCGGCGGGCGAGAGCAGCACCTTGCGGGTGGTGCGCTCCAGGAGCGTGACACCGAGCGTCTCCTCCAGTGCCGAGACGGCTCCGGACAGCGCGGGCTGGCTCATCCCTATCGCGGCGGCGGCATCCCGGAAGTGGAGGTGCTCGGCGACGGCGGAGAAGGCGCGCAGCTGGGCGAGACTGGGTTGACGCCGCTTGCCTGCCGCGCCGACACCGTTTCCCATGTTCCCCATGGGGTTACCCACAGCCACTGATAGCCACCTCCGATCAACCCGACCGAGTGTAGCTATTTCAGGAATCAATGCACCCTGTGCCACGATCGACGGCGTCCAACCCATCGGAGGCGACCCCGCGATCCGGGGTGTTTCCGCGCTGCAAGGAGAGCATGTGCTCACTGTCGGTGACAAGTTCCCCGAGTTCGAACTGACCGCCTGCGTCTCGCTGGAGAAGGGCAAGGAGTTCGAGACGATCACTCACAAGACCTACCAGGGTTGGAAGGTGGTCTTCGCGTGGCCCAAGGACTTCACCTTCGTGTGCCCGACCGAGATCGCCGCGTTCGGCAAGCTGAACGAGGAGTTCGCCGACCGTGACGCGCAGATCCTCGGCTTCTCCGGTGACTCCGAGTTCGTCCACCACGCCTGGCGCAAGGACCACGACGACCTGCGCGAGCTGCCGTTCCCGATGATGGCCGACTCGAAGCACGAGCTGATGCGCGACCTGGGCATCGAGGGCGAGGACGGCTTCGCCAAGCGCGCCGTGTTCATCGTCGACCAGAACAACGAGATCCAGTTCTCCATGGTGACCGCCGGCTCGGTGGGCCGTAACCCCAAGGAGGTCCTGCGGGTCCTCGACGCGCTCCAGACGGACGAGCTCTGCCCGTGCAACTGGACCAAGGGCGACGAGACGCTGGACCCGGTCGCGCTGCTGGCCGGTGAGTGAGATGTCGCTCGACGCCCTCAAGTCCGCGGTCCCGGACTACGCCAAGGACCTGAAGCTGAACCTGGGTTCGGTCATCGGCAACTCCGAGCTGCCGGCGCAGCAGCTGTGGGGCACGGTCCTGGCGACCGCCATCGCCTCCCGCTCCCCGATCGTGCTGCGCGAGCTGGCGCCCGAGGCGAAGGCGAACCTGTCGCCGGAGGCATACCGGGCGGCGAAGTCCGCCGCCGCGGTGATGGCGATGAACAACGTCTTCTACCGCACCCGCCATCTGCTCTCCGACCACGAGTACGGCACCCTGCGCGCCGGTCTGCGGATGAACGTCATCGGCAACCCCGGTGTCGACAAGGTCGACTTCGAGCTGTGGTCGTTCGCGGTGTCCGCGATCAACGGCTGCGGGATGTGCCTGGACTCGCACGAGCAGGTGCTGCGCAAGGCCGGCGTCGACCGCGAGGTGATCCAGGAGGCGTTCAAGATCGCCTCGGTGGTTCAGGCGGTGGGCGTGACGCTGGACGCGGAAGCCGTGCTTACCGAGTTCGAGTAGGCGCCGTCGCTCCGTGGACCCCGCTCACGTCGTGTGGGCGGGGTCTTCGGCGTCTGAGGGAATCGCGCCCCCGGCCCCCGCTTCGGCCTGAACGGCCTCGTCCTCGGGCGCCGTACCGGCTGGTTCGGGCGGCTCTTCGTCCGCGTACCGCTCGTGCGAGTACTGGTGCAGATAGCTGACCACCGTGTTCGTCACCGCGACCAGCGGTACGGCCACCACCGCGCCGCCGATGCCCGCGACCATGCCGCCGGCCGCGACCGTGAGAACCACCGCGAGCGGGTGGACGCGGACCGCGCGGCCGAGGATGAACGGCTGCAGGATGTGGCCCTCGATCTGCTGGACCGCGAGGACGACGACCAGGGTCATGACGGCCGTGAAGACGCCCTGGGTGACGAGCGCGACCACCACCGCCAGGGCGCCCGAGGCCACCGCGCCGACCAGCGGGATGAAGGAGAACAGGAAGATGAAGACGGCGAGCGGGACGGCCATGGGGACGTCCAGGAAGTAGATGCCCAGGCCGATGAAGATGGCGTCGATGAGGGCGACCAGGACCGTGCCGCGGACGTAGGCGGTGAGCGTGCGCCAGGCGCGCGGGCCGGCGCCGGCCACGCCCTCGCGGGCGGCGGAGGGCACGAGCTTCAGGAACCACTGCCAGATGCGCGCACCGTCGTAGAGCAGGAAGAGCGTCGAGAAGAAGACCAGCAGGATGCCGGTCAGGGCCTCCACGACCACCTGGACGCCCTCCAGGCCGAACGAGGTGATCTGGTCGGTGTTGGCGCCGATCGCCTCGCGGAGGTTCTTGGCGATCTGGTTGATCTGCTTGTCGGTGACGTGGAAGGGGCTCTTCAGCAGCCAGTTGCGCAGATCGTCGATGCCACTCTGGATCTGCGTGGAGAGGGTGTCGATGTTCTCCATGACCTGCCAGGTCACGAACCAGCCCATCAGGCCGATCACCACGAAGCCGGAGATCGCGGTGAGCGCGGTGGCCGGCCCGCGTGGCATGCCGTAGCGGCACAGCCGGGCGACCGTGGGCTGGAGCAGGGCGGTGATCAGCAGCGCTATGACGAACGCGAACACGACGAGTTGTACGGCGCTGATGACCCGCATCAGGATCCAGACCGTGCCGGCCAGCACCAGCAGTCGCCAGCCGGCCTCGGCGGCGACCCGTACGCCCCACGGAATGGCCGTCACGGGGTCGGGACGCGGTGCGGGCTTGCGGGCAGGCGTGGGGGCGGCAGCGGGGGCCGCCAGTGCGGGAGCGGGGGCCTGCGCGGGCGCCTCGGGGTCGCGGTGGTCCCGCTCCACCTCGGCCCGGCGCTCGTCCAACCGCTCGCCCATCTCGCTCAGTTTGGCACCGAGCCTGCCGAGCCACTCCGGCACTCGCGACATGATCCGCTCTCTTCCCCCGCGTCTCCGGGTGCTCCTCACCACTCCCCCCTGGAGTCGTTCGTTCCGACCGTACAGGGCGACAGCCCCTCCCCCTAGGACGGGGAGGGGCTGTCGAGGGTTGAGAGGAGCCGGGTCGGCCCTAGTACCAGGAGTTCGCCTGCCAGAACGACCACGCTTGGCACGGGCTGCCGTAGCGGGAGTTCATGTAGTTGAGGCCCCACTTGATCTGGGTGGCCGGGTTGGTCTGCCAGTCGGAGCCGACGGACGACATCTTGGAGCCCGGCAGGGCCTGGAAGAGGCCGTAGGCGCCGGAGGAGGCGTTGACCGCCTGGTAGTTCCAGCCGGACTCGTGGCTCACGATGTTGCTGAAGCACTGGAACTGGCCGCTCGCCACCATCTGCTGCGCCATCGCCTGGATCTGCGACACGCTGTACGAGCTCTGGACCGGGAAGCTGGTGGAGGAGGAACGGCTGGCCGCCGCCTTCTCCTCGGCGCGCTGCTTGGCCTCCTTCGCCGCCTGCTCGGCCGCGGCCTTCTTGGCCTCCGCGGTCTTGGCGGCCGCCACCCGGGCTGCCTGCTCGGCGTCCTTCTTGGCGCTCGCGTCGGCCTGGATGGCCACGGCGTCGGCCTGCTGCGTCAGGGACGCGGTCTGCACCGTCGCCTGCTGACCCGCGGGGATGTCCGCGAGGAGCGTGGTGTCGGCTGCCGTCGCCTCAGCGTCGTTCGGCTGTGCGACGCTGCCCGAGGCAACACCGACAACGCTTCCGACGGCGGTGACCGCGGTGGCCGAGGCCACTGCGAATCCCCGGACCGAAATCCGGCTCACACGGTTTCCTTCCAGCATCGCCCGCTTCGGTGACCCTGGCGGACGCAATCGTGCCCCTGAACGCTGGCCTCCCAACTGCGGGGTCACGGGAGGCACGGGCCCGATGGGCGACTCCCCTGAGGGGAGCGCCGCTTGGTGCTCGGGCGGCATACGACGTCGCTATGGAATTAGCCGTGATGCTTCTGTGGTTCCGTACCGCTGGGGGTACAGGTGTGTCGTATGCGGGGCCTGACAGGACTGAGACTCTGCCGTAACCCGACGCCGGGTGGCAATTCCGAGTTGCGTGTGAAAGCTCACATCCCGTTTCCCCCAGGGGATTTCAGGAAAGCCGCACACGCGAAGGCGCCGCCCGGCTAGGCTCAGGGCCTTTGCCGGACGGCGCCAACGGGTGGATTAACAGCCCAAGTTGGACACAGGGGCCAGATGGATCAGATGTGTCCGTCCTCCAGCATTTCGGTCACAAGCGCGGCAATCTGGGACCTCTCCGACCGGGTGAGGGTGACATGCGCGAAAAGCGGGTGACCCTTCAGCTTCTCCACCACGGCGACCACACCGTCGTAACGGCCGACCCGGAGATTGTCCCGCTGCGCCACGTCATGGGTCAGAACCACCCTTGAATTCGCGCCGATCCGGGACAGAACGGTCAGCAGGACGTTCCGTTCCAGTGACTGGGCCTCGTCGACGATCACGAACGCGTCGTGCAGGGAGCGGCCGCGGATGTGGGTCAGCGGCAGCACCTCCAGCATCCCGCGGGCGGTGACCTCCTCGATGACCTCACGGCTGGTGACCGCCGAGAGGGTGTCGAAGACCGCCTGCGCCCAGGGGCTCATCTTCTCGGACTCGGAGCCGGGCAGATAGCCCAGTTCCTGCCCGCCGACCGCGTAGAGCGGCCGGAAGACCATCACCTTCTTGTGCTGACGGCGCTCGAGAACCGCCTCCAGGCCCGCGCACAGCGCCAGCGCCGACTTGCCGGTGCCGGCCCGGCCGCCCATCGACACGATCCCGACGTCCGGGTCGAGCAGCAGATCGAGCGCGATGCGCTGCTCGGCGCTGCGGCCCTTGATGCCGAACGCCTCCCGATCGCCGCGTACCACACGGACGTTGCCCTCCGCCGTCACCCGGCCGAGTGCCTTGCCGCGCTCGGACTGGATGGTCAGGCCAGTGTGCACGGGGAGGTCGGAGGCCTCCGGCACATACACATGGCCTTCCTCGAAGAGGATGTCCACCTGTTCGCCGGACAGGGTCAGTTCGGACATTCCGGTCCAGCCGGAGGCGCCCGTGATGGCGAGTTCGGCGCGGTACTCCTCGGCGAGGAGGCCGACCGACGAGGCCTTGATCCTGAGCGGCAGGTCCTTCGAGACGACGGTGACGTCGTACCCCTCGGCCTGCAGGTTGCGAGCCACCGCGAGGATGCGGGAGTCGTTGTCCCCCAGGCGGTAGCCGGAGGGCAGCACGCTGGGGTCCGAGTGATTGAGCTCGACACGGATCGTGCCGCCCAGGTCCCCGATCGGGATGGGGGCGTCCAGACGGCCGTGCCGGACCCGGTAGTCGTCGAGCAGACGCAGGGCCTGCCGGGCGAAGTAACCGAGTTCGGGATGGTGCCGTTTGGCCTCCAGTTCCGTGACCACGACGATCGGGAGCACGACCTCGTGCTCGTCGAAGCGGGCCATGGCGTTCGGGTCGGCCAGCAGGACGCTGGTGTCGAGAACGTAGGTGCGCCGGTCGGACTTGCGGCGCGTTGTGCTGGTCACCACGGAAGGACGTACCCCCTCGGATGAGGTCGGGGAGCGACGAGGAAGAGCTGGACCGGTCGACGGCCACCCTGCACGGGCCGAAAACCGGCCCCCCGCTGCTTCTTCCGTGCCGTGACCGCACGGTCGGGCTGGTGCAAAGGGCCTCCCGGGCGAGCGACCCCGAGCCGCCCGCTGAGATCCGATGCCCGTGGTTCGGGCATCGACCTGCTTGCCTTATGCCCTCGAACATGCGCCGCCATGCCACGGTCCGCAACGACGCGCAGGTGAACACCGTGTTACCGGCGCCCCGAAATGGGTGATTTACGCCTCATGGGTGCGGTGGGGTCATCCACCGTAGCGAGAGGGTCATCCAGCGTGGCGGCGGTGACGGGGGTCGTGTGCTGAGTTTCCGATCGCCGTCACGATCACGTCACCCGCCGTAGCGGCGGTGCCGGGCGGCGTAGTCCCGCAGGGCGCGCAGGAAGTCGACCTTGCGGAACGCGGGCCAGAAGACCTCGCAGAAGTAGTACTCGGAGTGCGCGGTCTGCCAGAGCATGAAACCGGACAGCCTCTGCTCGCCGCTGGTGCGGATCACCAGGTCCGGGTCGGGCTGGGCACCGGTGTAGAGGTGCCGTCCGATCATGTCGACGTCGACGGCGTCGGCGAGGTCGTCCATCGCGACGCCCTTGTCGTGGGCGTCCAGGATCATCGAGCGGACGGCGTCGGCGATCTCCTGGCGGCCGCCGTAGCCGATGGCGACGTTCACCAGTATTCCGTCGACGTGCGCGGTGGACTCCTCGGCCTCCTTGAGCGCGTTCTGCATCGGGGAGGGGAGGAGGTCGGGGGTGCCGACGTGGTGGACGCGCCAGCGGCCGTCGGCGGCGAGGGTGCGGACGACGTCCTCGATGATGCCGAGGAGAGGGACCAGCTCCTCCTTGGCGCGGTCGAAGTTGTCCGTGGACAGCAGCCAGAGGGTGACGACCTTGACGTCGGTCTCGGAGCACCAGCCGAGGAACTCCTCGATCTTCTCGGCGCCGGCCCGGTGGCCGTGCACGGTGCTGGAGCCGGCGGCCTTCGCCCAGCGGCGGTTGCCGTCCATGATGACGCCGATGTGCTTGGGCACCTGAGCGTGGTCCAGGTGACCTTCCACCCGGCGTGCGTAGAGCCTGACGAGCAGGCCGCGCAGCTTGTCACGCAGGTTCACTTGAGTCCGCCCCTCATGTTTCGCTGCGGGGTTCCGCGGGCCGAAGCCTACCCCTCCGGGACTTGAGGAGGGTTCGGTGGGAGGGCGCCCAGGGCGGTGCGGGGACTGGGTGATTGGGTGACCGCTGGCGCGTCGGGGCTGGTCGCGCCCACGCGGCGGTAGCCGCAGATTGTTACAGCCCCGCGCCGGACAAAAAACGGGCCGGTCCGTGGGGGGGAGACGGACCGGCCCGAGGGGGGGTCTCCACCATAACCCTTTGTAAGTGATGCTGCGCGCATCGGCGTGCCACAACTACTCTCCGGAGTCGCCCGGCGACGCCGCGGGGGGCCTGAAACGCTGGATTCAGGGGCCTCGCATGGCCGATTCGCAGCGGAATCCCAGGAAAATCGATCCCATTCAGGGAGATCAAGAGGGTTTGAGCCGTCTTGGGGATACCTCGGCGAGTTGTTCGCCCCTCCCCCCGATGGGCTACTCCACCCGCGAACAGCCGCTTGACGGGGACCAGGGGGGTATTACGGCACCGCGCAGCCCCCTCCACTGCACGACGCCGCCCGCGCAGCTTTGCTCACGCGAATTCCCTTGGTCTGAACTTACGGGAACCGGTGAGCCCAAATGGGGCACAAGAGGTAACGATGTGAAAACGCTGTGGAAATCAGAGACGAACGGAGGGGTTGGATGTTCGCTTATGCGTAGTTCCGTGGACTAGTACACGACTTGACCCTGTTGGGTCTATAGCGTCACGACATGCACCATGATGATCCTTTGGGTGCACCTGGCGCGGGATGGGTGCCGGGGCGCTCGAGCGGCAGTTCTTGGCCATTCTTCGGCGCCTGGCATTCCAAGGTCCGTGGATCACGGTCGGCGCTCCGGCTTACGGGCGTCGAAGAGGTGCCGGGTGCTGTGCGCGACGAAGGGGCCCTCCACCTCGATCCGCCGGTGCAGGGCGCGCAGTTGGGGCTCGTACTCCTCGACCTTGAAACCGGGGACCATCCAGACGACCTTCCGCAGGAAGTGCACGACGGCGGCGATGTCGTAGAACTCCATCCGCAGCCGTTCGGCCCGCAGGCCGACGATCTCCAACCCGGCCGCCTCCGCCCCGGCGCGCTCCCGGGCGGGATGGCGCACGCCGCGGACCGCCTCCGGCTGCGGCCCGAGGAAGAACTCCACCAGCTCGAAGACGCTGGCGGGGCCGACGTGCTGGGCGAAGTAGCTGCCGCCCGGACGCAGCACCCGCGCGATCTCGGACCAGTGGGCGCGCACCGGGTGCCGGCTGAGGACCAGGTCGAAGGTCTCGTCGGCGAACGGCAGCGGCGCGTCCTCGGGCGAGGCGACGACCACGACACCGCGCTCACTCAGCAGGGCGCTCGC
The DNA here is from genome assembly GCF_040303265.1 of Streptomyces sp. NPDC096040. Taxonomy (NCBI): domain Bacteria; kingdom Bacillati; phylum Actinomycetota; class Actinomycetes; order Kitasatosporales; family Streptomycetaceae; genus Streptomyces; species Streptomyces sp. NPDC096040. Next base: position 130,886 of record NZ_JBEOTA010000004.1, on the reverse strand, counting down.
CTTGCCGACGTTCGGCGGCCAGCCCTCGGTGGCGGCGAGCAGCCGCGGCCGGTCCGGGGCCGCGGCGCCGAGGGCGAAGCCTAGGACCTCGCCGCCGCCGGTCTGGATGTCGAGGGCGGCGGTGGCACGGGCCAGCCGACCGCCGGCGGCGCGGGCATAGCCCCAGGAGGGCCGCGCCTCGGTGGCCCGGCCCTCGAACCAGGAGAAGTCCCAGCCCTCGGTCGGCACGCCGGTGCCCTCGGCGACGAGGTCCTCGAAAATGCGGTGCGTCTGCTCTGCCATGGACCGCATGATCCCAACGGATTGTCAGTGCCCGCTGCTAATTTCACCCACCATGACGACCGATGGCACGTACACCGCAGGCGAGAAGGACATCCTGCACGCAAGCCTGGACCGGCACCGGGACGCGGTGCTGTGGAAGCTGGAGGGCCTCGACGACGAACAGCTGCGCCGCCCGATGACTCCGTCGGGGACGAACCTGCTGGGGCTGGTGAAGCATCTGGGGTCGGTGGAGTACGGCTGGTTCGTGTCGAGCTTCGGCGGCGAGGTCGAGCCCCTGTGGTTCGACCCGTTCACGGACGAGGACCTGTCGGTCGGCCCGGGCGAGACGACCCGGCAGATCATCGACTTCTACGGCCGTGCGCGCGCCGCGTCCGACGCGGTGATCAGCGGGCGGCCACTGGACACGCTGGGCCGGCCGGACTGGCGGGACCACCCGGTCTCCCTGCGCTGGGTGCTGGTGCACATGATCGAGGAGACGGCCCGGCACGCCGGGCACATCGACATCCTGCGGGAGCTGATCGACGGGACGACGGGCGATCACCGGCGGACCACGGGTACGGGTACGGGTACGGGCTGACCGTGCCCTGCTCGGTCCCGACCGCCGGGCGGCTCAGGGCACTAGCGGCCGGACCTCCTCCGCGGTGAACCGTACGAAGCCCTCGATGTCGGGTTCGTCCCCCGTCGGCTGGAGGATGACGGTGTCGGCGCCGGCCTCCGTGAGCCGTTGCACGGCCTTGGCGACGGCGCCCGCGTCTCCGGCGACACCGAGATCGGGGACGGACTCCAGCCCCTCGGCGACGAGTTCGGCCCGGAGCCGGGCGGCCGCGTCGGCCCCGGTGGCGGTGAGGAGATAGACGACGACCTTGTGCGGCTCGTCCCCGCCCCGCCCGGCGGCCGCCCGCCCCTCCTCGATGAGCCGCCGCGCCCGGCGGACGCCGTCGGGTGGCGTGGCGGCGGTGAGGATGGTCCCGTCGGCGGCTTCACCGGTGAGGCGGAGAGTACGGGGGCCTGAGCCACCGGCGAGGACCTCGACGGGCCCGGCGGGCGGCCAGTCGAGCGCGACATCGTCGAGCCGGACGTACCGCCCGTCGACGGTGAGCCGCTCCCCGCGCAACAGCGCCCGCAGGGCGTCGAGGTGCTCCCGCAGCAGGGTCAGCGGGGACTCGGCGCGGGCGCCGACCTGGCCCATCCAGTCCTGCACACCGTGCCCGACGCCGAGGATCGCGCGCCCCGGGAACATCCGGTGCAGCGCGGCCGCCTCCATGGCGGTGACGGCGACGTTCCGCAACGGCACGGGCAACAGCCCGACGCCGACCCGCACCCGTTCCGACCAGGCGAGGGCAGCGGCGGCGGTGGAGATCCCACCCTCCAGGAAACAGTCCTCCCAGAGCCACAGCTCTTCCAGCCCGACCTCGTCCGCGAGCCGGGCCACGGCACGGAGTCGCTCGGGGGGCAGTTGGGGGCGGAATACGGCGCCGAGTGCGGTCATGGGGAACGTCCTACCGCGGGGCCGGGGCCCTCACAACCGAATTGCGCGCCGCCGTACGGGGGGGGTGGCCTGTCAACGGGTACGGTCGCTGCGGAGGTGACGCCGGGATGGCACGTTGGCGGGACGGACGGGGGACGTTGGTCGTGCGGGCGGTTGGGGGCGGAGTGACGGCCGTTCCGCTGGAGATCGCCACGTCCTACCGCGCCCGTACCAAAGGGCTGTTGGGGCGGGATGGTCTTGAGGGCGCGATCCTGCTCTCCCCCGCGAACGGGATCCACACGTTCCGGATGCGGATGCCGATCGACGTCGCCTATCTGGACCGGCGTCTGACCGTCATCGCCGTGCGGACGATGCCACCGGGCCGCCTCGGCCGCCCCCGCCTGCGCTCCCGGCACGTACTGGAGGCGGAGGCGGGGGCCATGGCCGAGTGGGGTGTGGGAGTGGGCACTCGGGTGACGGTGGCGGCGGCGGACGGCCGGCCGTGACCCGCGCCGGACGGTTCGGGGCCGCTTCGGTTCACCGGCTGCCTCACTGCCCCCGATCGACGTCACGAGAGGACGGCGTCGGCCCGGCCGAGGGACGCGGTCGGATTCGCCTTTGCGCCCCGCCGGTCACCCATTGTGATGACGAGCGTCGTTTTCGCCGGTTACGGTGGACAGGCAGGCCGAGAATCCCGCCCATGGGAGGAATCATGACCGCCGAGCCCCTAGCCGAGCCGAACGCCGCGCCCGGCCGCCGCTGGCCGGTGCCGCCCCGGGACGGATACACCGTGGACGACCTGTTCACGTTGCCCGACCTCCCGCCGCACACCGAGCTGATCGACGGGAGCCTGGTTTTCGTGAGTCCGCAGCGACGCTTTCACGCCAAGATGATCGAATTGCTGCTCAACGGCCTGCGCCGCACCGTGCCGCAGAACCTACGGGTGGAACGTGAGATGACCGTCGTGCTCGACCGCCGCAACGGCTCCGAACCCGACCTCTCCGTGGTCCACGCCGAAGCCGTCACCGGGCTGGAGCAGACCCGGTTCGAGGCTGCGGACGTCGTGCTCGCCGTCGAGGTCGTCTCGCCGGACTCGGAGGCCCGCGACCGCGACACCAAGCCGCACAAGTACGCCGCCGCGGGCATCCCGCACTTCTGGCTGGTCGAGATGACGGGCGAGGGCAAACACCCGGTCGTACGGGTCTACGAACTCGACCCCGTGACCAAGGCCTACGCCCTGACCGGCACCCACCGGGAGCAGCTCAAGGTCGGTGACCCGTTCGACATCGACGTCGACATCTCGCTGGACGCGTTCCAGGAGCTGTGACCACCGCCTCGGTCCTCCGTCAGCGGTTCAGCTCCATGCCCGCGACCCCGAGACCCGCACAGGCCTCCGCCACGGCGGCGAGCCGGTCGCGGACTTCGGCGGGCACGCGGATCACGATGTCGGCCATGGCGCAGGTATACGCCGTGCACACGGCCGCCGGTCCCCCGGCTGCCGTCAACTCGTCCGTGGGAACGTGACCTCCACCCGGCGGTTCTTCTTCCTTCCCTCCTCCGTCGAGTTGTCCGCGATCGGGTACTGCTCGCCGTAGCCGCGGACGTCGAAGGTGACGTTCGGGTCGTTGAGGTCCTGGTCGAGGACGCCCTGTACGGCGTTGGCGCGCTGGCGGGAGAGGACGTCTCCGTGGGCCGAGGAGCCCAGGTTGTCGGTGAAGCCGAAGACGCGGACCTGGGTCGCGTTCTGCTTCCTGATCTCGTCCGCGATCGTGTCGATCCGCGCCTTCGCCGCCGCGCTCAGCTTGGCGCTGTCCTTGCTGAACAGCACCTCGGCCTGGAGGGCGAACGTCACGTCCGCGTTGGTGTCCTCCCTGCGCTCGTCCCCGCTCTGGTCCTCCACGACCGACTTGATGTCCAGCACCTTGGGATCGGCGAGGGTGGCCCCCTCGGGGAGCTTCAGATCGGGATCGGTCGGGTCGATCTTCACGGGCGCGGTGGCGGAGGGCTCGGTGCCCGGGGGGACGCTCGGGTCACTGTCGTCGGCCCTGACGGCCGTCGCGCCGCAGAGATTGGTGACGAGGAGGAGCGTGGCGGCGCCCAGGGTCAGGGGGAGGCGTGGTGTGTTCACTTCGGCCTCACCCGGAGATCTGGATCGTGCCGCTGGAGAAGGTGGGGAGTTGGAGGGTGACTTCGGTGGTGTCGGTGGGCGGGGCGGGGAACTGCATGAAGACGGGGATGGTCTGGCCGGCGTCTACGTTGGAGATTCCGATGCTGGTGAGCGGTCGGCCGTCCGTATCGCGCAGTACGTAGTAGCGCTTCTTGCCTTTGGAGTCCACCAAGGTGGCCCCGCCGAGGGAGAAGCCGTGCTTGACGATCTCCGTTTCGTCACCGCTCACCTGAGCGGGGATGACGACCGAATTGGCGCCGTCGTTCTTGAGGTTGCCGTTGACGGTGACGAAACCACCTGAGTCCCGCTGAGCGGAGATGACCTGAAGGAGCAGCCCGTCTGTTCCCCTCAGCTCCGCCAACGGCGCCTGGGACTGGCCTTCTTGAGCGCTCGGGTTCGATCCGCTGTCCTTGGAGGCGGAGGCCGGCGACTGGGGCTTGTCCCCCTTGTCGTCGCCTCCGCCGCCGCAGCCGGCCACTCCCACCGCCAGGCCCGTCGCGACCATCAGCGCGACCGCCCCTCTGCGAGCCTTCGCAGTGAACCGAATGCTCATCGTTCCCGCTTCCTTCTTCACTCGTCGATTCGCTTGTCAATCGGCCAGGTGGACGTCGAAGAGGTCCTCGGGGCCCGGGAGATGCGTGAGATCGGTCGGGTCCAGGTCCCAGTTGCGGTCCTTGCAGGTGAGTTCGGGCAGCACACCGCCCCCACCGGAGAGCGTGAACGTGCAGAGCGGCTCTATCACGGCCGTGGCGTGTGCCGTCGACTTCAGGTTCTCGGTGCCGGGGACGACGGAGTCGCCGACGGTCTTGTTCGTCTCGGCGTCGACCGTGTAGCCCAGCGGCGGTTTCGGCGTGCACTGGGCCGTCGCGTCGTTCTGGGAGGCCAGCTGGGCCGCCCGCCAGCAGGAGTCCGCGACCGTCACCTTGCCGTCGAAGACGTCCTGCCACTTGGTCGGATCGAGTACGTCCCGCACCCACTGGTCCGTGAGCTCGTCACGCGTGTTCATCGCCGCGGCGAGTGCCGCCGCGTCGGCGGCCGTCTGGGCACCGTTCCGGTTCACCGCGGCCTGGCCGACCGCGAGATAGGCGAACGCGAGAAAGAGCAGGCCTCCCACTACGGTGATGTAGATGGGGAAGGCCTGCCCTGAGTCGCCGTAACGGCGGAGACGCATCACACGATCTTGTTGATTTGCGCAGTGATCTTGGTGAGGATCGTCTGGCCGATGCTGGTACCCGTGACGGCCAGCACGATGGCGACCACCACCGCGATGATCCCCAGATACTCGACCGCGGTCTGGCCCCGGTCGTCGGCACGGCGCTGCACGGCAACTAGCATCCTCAGCATCCGGTCGCTCATGGTGCTCCCCTCCGGGTTCGGTTCCGATCCTCGCAACGTACGGCGGAACATACCCTTCGGCGGAGGGTCCCAGGACCCAAATGCGGACCCAGTTCATCCTCACGCCACCCCCAGCCACTTGGCCGTCGCCTGCGCGCGGGTGGTGCTGTGGAGCTTGGCGAAGATGCGGTTGATGTGGTTCTTGACCGTCTTCTCGCTGATGAAGCAAGTGGCGGCGATCTGCTGGTTGTTCATGCCGGACGCGATGAGGTCCATGATCTCCGCCTCCCTGCTGCTCAGTTGAAACCGGGACTTCGACGACTGTCCCACAGTTGATTGCAGTTGCGAAAGCCCTCTGGATGCAAAATGTGTTGGAACAGCGCGCAGTTCGTGATCTACGTGTGCAGTTGCATCTCCCCTGACATGCGCCAGCAGTGCATTTGTCGCCGTCGGTGTGAAGTGCGGCCGCCCCCCGCCCACGTCCCGTACCGCCTGTGTCAGCTGTGCTGTAGTGAACTCGCCGTGGACCAGGTAGCCCCCGGCGCCCAGGCGTGCGGCCTCCTGCACGATCTCCGTCTCGTCGCTGTACGTCAGCATCATCACCGGGGCCAGGCGCACCAGGTGCGGTAGCGCCGATATTCCGTCGACCCCCGGCATGCGGACGTCGAGGAGGATGACGTCGGGGCGGTGGTGCAGGGCCGCCTCGTAGGCCGCGCGACCGTCCTCGGCCTCGGCGACGACTGTGAGGCCGTCCGCGGCGGAGAGGACAGCCGTCAGGCCGGCGCGGATCACCGGGTTGTCGTCGGCCACCAGGATGCGCAGGGGTGGGGGCGGTGGCTCTTCGTACTGCGTGAAGGGGTGCCGCGGCATCGGGGGGCCTCCTCTCGGCTCGGTCATGTCAGGGTCAGCTCCACCCGGACCTCCGTGCCCTTGTCGGCGGTCAGCCGGAGCCGCGCGCCCATCGACGCGGCCCGTTCCGTCATGCCGAGCAGGCCGAAGTGGCCGGTGTGGTAGAGGTCTTCGACGGTCGTGTCCGGGGGCAGGCCGCGGCCGTCGTCGTGGATCGTGACGATCAGACGGCGGTCGGGGGTGGTCTCCGCCCGTACGTCGACTCTCGTCGCCCGCGCGTGCCGGTGGGCGTTCTCCAGGGCCTCCGCCGCGATGCCCAGCAACTGGCGGGTCGTGGCGGGGGGCAGCGGGACCGGGGTGTCCGGGCCCTCGTACGTCGCCGTCATCGCCGTACGGGCCGTGAAGTCACGTGTCAGCGACTCCAGTTCGGAGCGGACGTCCGATGCCTCACCGTCCGTTCCGGCGCGCAGATCCTTCAGGATGTCCCGGGACTCCGCCGCCGCCCTGCGTGCCGCGTTCGCCACCAGTTCCGCCTGCTGTCTGATCAGCGTCGGGTCCAGACGGTCCGGGGACGCGGCCGCCGACTCCGCGAGGCCGTCGGCGATCAGGGCGACCCCGTACAGCGTCTTGGTCACCGAGTCGTGCATCTCGCGGGCCAGCCGGGCGCGTTCCGCGCTGACCGCCTCCGTCGCGGCGAGGCGGGCGCGGGTCTCGGTGAGGGCCTCGGTGGCGGTGCCGAAGCGGAGCATCAGGGTGCGCAGGGTCGAGCCCATCGCACCGGTGATCACGCACAGGCCGGGCAGGAGAAGCGACTCGGCGACGCTCGCGTGGTGCTTCAGGGTGGCCTGAACGAGCAGCAGGATCAGCGACTGGAGGGACGCGAAGACCGCCGCTCCGCGCCAGCTGTAGAGGAGGCCGGCCAGGAGCGGGGTGCAGACGCTGACGTAGGCGAGGGTGGTGTCCGGGCCTGCCGAGATCAGGAGGAAGGAGCCGAAGAGGGTGTCGGCGGCCAGCAGGGTGGGGTGGCGCAGGAGGAGGGGGCCGAAGCGCTGCCAGTCGCGGAAGAGGACGTACGAGATCATGAAGGTGACGACCACCGCCGAGCCGACCAGGCGGGCGCCCAGGCCGGGGGTGGCGTTGAGGAGAGCCGCGGGGGTCGCCACGGCGATCATCGCCAGGCGGAAGCCGAAGACCTGGCGGCCCATCGCCCGCAGGGCCCGGATCTCGACCTTCCCGTCGTCCTCCCGCGTCGCCATCGCCGTCACCCACCCTTCTCCGGCTACTTCCCCGTGACCGACCCGAAGTCGACTCCCGAGCCGAGCAGCAGGCCCGCCGCCAGCAGGAGCATCGTCGCCGGGACCATGAACGTGGTGATCATCAGCGTTGCCCTCGGCACGGCCCGGGCGGCCTTGCGGCGGGCGTTCTGGGCGTCCGTGCGGCGCATGTCCTTGGCCAGGGCGACCAGGGTGTCGACGATCGGCGCTCCCAGTTCCTCGCCCTGCTGGAGGGCCGTGACGAACATGGCCACCTGTTCCGAGTCGTTGCGGCGCCTGAGTTCCGCGAAGGCCTGGCGGCGGCTCATGCCCAGGTCGAGCTGGCGCAGGGTGATGCGGAGTTCGTCCGCCCAGGGGCCCTCGTAGTGGGAGGCCACCCGGTCGAGGGCCTGGCGGAAGCCGAGGCCGGCGCTCACCACCACCGCGAGGACGTCCAGGAAGTCCGGCAGGGTGCGTTCGATGACGTCCTTGCGGACGCGGATCGCCGACCAGATGCCGACCTCCGTCCAGAACGCGCCGAAGAGGAGGAGCAGGACGGCCATCAGCCACTGGCCGCGGAGGAGGAAGACCAGGAAGCCGACGCCGCCCAGCGCGCCGTAGACCGCCCGCCGGGCCGCGTAACGGTCGATCGTCAGGCCGCCGGGGTTGCCCGCCAGGTCGATCTTGCGGCGGTACCTGGCCACCTGGCGCGGGCCCATCAGGCGGAGGACGGCGGGGGCGTAGCGCATGCCCATGCGGTCGATGAGGGAGTTGGCGGCGCCGGTGCGGGTGGCGCCCACCTCCAGGGCGATCGCCAGGTCGGAGGGGAGTTTCGCGTCCGCGCGGTACATGCGGACGCCCGCGAAGACTCCGTAGACGCCGAGGGCCATCAGAAGGGCCAGGAGCAGTGGCATGGTCACATCCCCCTATACGTCGATGCGGCTGAGGCGGCGGATGAGGACGAAGCCGACGACGTAGAGGCCGAAGGCGATGAGTACGGCCGCCTGGCCGAGGGTGGTGCCCGTCATGCGGTCCAGCGTGTCGCCCTTGACCCCGTTCATCAGGAACAGGGCGCCGATGCCGAGCACCGGGACGGCGTACGACGTCATCGTCACCTGGGAGAGCTGGGTGCGGACCTCGCGGCGGGTCTCCTTGCGCTCCTCCAGGGTCTCGGTCAGGTTACGCAGCGCACTCACCACTTGACCACCCGCCCTGTTGGACAGAACCAAGGTCGTGACCAGGACGACCAGTTCGCGGGACGGGAGCCGGGCGGTCAGTTCGCCCAGCGCGTCCTCCATGGAGTGGCCGATCGCCAACTGGTCGGCCACCTTGCCCAGTTCCTCACCGGCCGGGGCCTCCAGCTCCTCCGCCGCCATGCCGATCGCGGTGCGCAGGGCGAGGCCGGCGTGGGTGGCGTTGGCCAGGATGCGGGCCAGTTCGGGGAGTTGGGCGATGAACCGCTCGATGCGTTTCTGGCGCTGCCAGTTGAGGAACTGGACGGCGGCGAAGACCCCGAGGAGGCCGGCGATCGGCCCGAAGAAGGGGGCCAGCGCGGCCTGGCCGATGAGCCACAGGGCTACGACGGCGGCGACCATGTAGGCGAAGAACTCGCCGGGTGTCACGTCCAGGCCCGTTGCCATCAGGCGGAGTTCGAGGCGGCGGCCGATCGCCGTGCCGCGCAGGCGGCGGTCCAGGTTGCGGAAGCGGCGCCGGCGGCCGGTGAGCGGGGCGTGGCCGGTGTAGGAGAGGCGGTCCACCAGGGCGGCGCGCTGGGCCCGGCCGGAGGCGTAGGTGTGCAGGCCCACCACGGCCAGCAGACAGGCCAGCAGGGTGACGCCGGTGGTGAGGGTGACGAGGTCGTGGAGGGGCATGGCCTACCTCGCTTCTCGGGTGGTGAGCTGCTCGAAGTGCTGGGCCACGCCGAAGGCCTGCGGGATCGGCTGGCTCGCCATGTAGAGGCGGTCGGCGGTGCGGCGCGGGAGCGGGAAGTACTGGAAGACGCCGTGGACATGGCCGTCGTGGGTCATGGGCTGGGCGTCGAAGCGGGCCACCGTCGCCAGCCGGTACGGCTCGCTGCCGTGGCTGTCCAGGATCGCGATCTCGGTGATCCGGCGGACGCCGTCGGCGAACCGGGTCAGCTGGACGATGACCTCGACCGCGCTGTTGATCTGGTCGTGCAGGGCGACGAAGGGCACTTCGACGTCCGACATGGAGGCCAGGGTCTGGAGGCGGGTGAGGGCGTCCTCGGCGCTGTTGGCGTGGACGGTCGCGAGGGAGCCGTCGTGGCCCGTGGACATGGCTTGCAGCATGTCCAGGGACTCGCCGCCGCGGACCTCGCCGACCACGATCCGGTCGGGGCGCATCCGCAGCGAGTTGCGGACCAGGTCGCGGATGCTGACCTGGCCCTTGCCCTCGACGTTCGGCGGGCGGGACTCCAGCCGGACCACGTGCGACTGCTGGAGCTGGAGTTCGGCGGAGTCCTCGATGGTGATGATGCGTTCGTGCGCCGGGATCAGACCGGAGAGGGCGTTCAGCAGGGTCGTCTTCCCGGTGCCCGTGGCGCCGGAGACGATGATGTTGAACTTCGCCTGCACCAGGCCGGCCAGCAGGAACACCATGTGCTCGTCGAGCGAGCCGAAGCCGATCAGCTCCTGCAGGGTGAAGGAGCGCGGGAAGCGGCGGATGGTGAGGATGGGGCCGGTCAGGGAGAGCGGCGGGATGATGACGTTGACGCGTTCGCCGGAGGGGAGGCGGGCGTCGACCATCGGGTTGGACTCGTCCACGCGGCGGTTGACCGTGGAGACGATCCGCTCGATGGTCTGCATCAGCTGGTCCGCCGAGACGAAGCGCAACGGCAACTGCTCGACGCGGCCGCCGCGTTCCACGAAGATCGCGTCGGGGCCGTTCACCATGATCTCCGTGATCGACGCGTCTTCGAGCAGCGGCTCCAGGATGCCCAGGCCCAGGGCCTCGTCGACCACCCTGCGGATCAGCTGGGAGCGCTCGACGGTCGACAGGACCGGGCCCTCGCGGCTGATGATGTGGCCGAGGACGCGTTCGAGGCGCGCCCGGCGCTCGGCGGCGGCCAGCGCGCTCATCTCCGCGAGGTCGATCTCCTCCAGGAGCTTGGCCCGGTAGGAGGAGACCAGGTGGCCGTCCTCGCCCCGGCTGCCGTGCTCCTCGGGGGAGTTGATGCGTGCCCGCAGGCTCATGTTTGCCGTGCTCCTCGTTCAGTGGTCGACGGGCATCGTGGCGGACTTGGTGGCGTTGCCCAGATCCCAGACGATCTTCGGGATGTGGACCGTGGCGGTGACGGTGACCGAGTCGCCGCCCCCGGAGGACGCGCAGCTCACGTCGATCCCGCCGCTGACCGCGCTGGTACAGGCCGCGCCGACGTCCTCGCGCAGCGAGGCGGCCCGGGCCCCGGCCCGGGCCGCCGTCCCGGCCTGCTCGGCGGCGTAGGCGACGGCGCCGAGCTGGATGCCGGCCAGCCCGACGACGAGCAGGACCGGGATGAACCCGAGGTACTCGACGGCGACCTGGCCGCGGTCGTGCGGCTTGTGGCGCATCAGCGCTTCACCTCCTCCACCGTGCCGGCGTGGCCGTGCACGGTGACGGGGAAGTCGATGGTGCCCGGGAAGAGCACCGGGACGCGCAGGGAGACGTCCGCGACGACCGTGCCGGTGCCGCCGCACCGGTCCACGGTGGCTCCCTGCCGCCAGGCGCTGGAGAGGTCCTCCAGCGCGGCGGTCTGGCAGACGCCGAAGCGTTCCCCCCGCGGGACGGCCGTTCCCGCGCGTACGCCTTCGTCGGCGGCGTTCCCGGCGAGGGTGAAGGCGTATCCGACGAGGACGGCCTGCCACATGAGGACGAGGGTGAGGATGATGATCGGGGTCATGCCCAGGAGTTCGATCGTGACCTGACCGCGGTCGGGTGCGGGCCGGTGGGCGCTGGTCGCGCCCACGCGGCGGTAGCCGCATATCCGATGCAGCCCCGCGCCCCTTGGGCGCGCTTCAGCAGGGCGCGTCTTCACAAGGTCCCCCAGGGAAGCGCCCCGTAGGGGCTCGGGGCTGTGACGTATGCGGCTCCGCCGCGTGGGCGCGCTCGGCCCCCGCCTGCCGGCACCCGGCCCACGGCCTCTCACGGCAGCTCCCTCCGCCGCCGGAAACTCACTGCCGGCCGCTCCCCGCCCCGCCCCCTGCCGGCCCGTCGCGGCACCGTTCCCTCTGCCGTCCGCACCAGCCCCAGCTCCCCCGCAAGCGCCCACATCGCCTGCTTCACCGTGCTGCGGCTGTCCAGCTCGTGCACACGCCCCGCGTCCACCGCGCCCTGGAGTTCCTTGAAGTTGGCGGGAATCGGCGTCCCCGCCAGTGCGGTTCCGGTGATCCGCTGGATCAGCGCCGGCTGGATCTCCGTACCCCTCGTATGCCGGTTGACGACCACCGTCGTCTCCTCGGCCTTGCGGATCTGCAGCCGGTCCCACATGCGCACCGTGCGCTTGGCGGCGCGAACGGCGACCACGTCGGGGGTGGTCACCAGGAGCGCCAGGTCGGCGGTCTCGACGGCCGCCGCGCCCGCCCCGCCGAGCTGGGCGCCGCAGTCGACGACCACGATCTCGTAGCGGGAGCGCAGGGCGCTGAGGATCTGGCGGGCGGCCCGGTCGGTGACCTCCTCGCCGCGTTCGCCCTCGGCGGGGGCGAGGAGCAGGGCGAGTCCGGTGTCGTGGCGGAAGACGGCCTCGGCCATGACGCGGGGGGAGATGTCGTTGACCGCGGCCAGGTCGGCGACCGAGCGGCGGAACTGGACGTCCAGGTAGGACGCGACGTCCCCGGTCTGGAGGTCGAGGTCGACCAGGGCGGTGGAGTGGCCGGAGGCCTGCGCGGCGAGGGCGATCTGGACCGCCACCAGGGTCGCGCCGGTCCCGCCCTTGGCGCCGCTGACGGTGACGACGGTTCCGCCGACGCCGGCGAACGCGTCCGCGCCGTGGCCGAGGTGCCGTCGTACGCCCGTGGACCACTGGGCGACCGCCTGGACGCGGCCGGCCAGCTCCTCGTAGCTCATGGGCAGCCCGACCAGGCCGCGGGCGCCGGAGTCCATCGCGGCGGCGAACAGGCCGGGGCTGGTGTCGGTGGTGACGAGGACGACGCCGACCGCGGGGAAGCGCAGGGCGACCTCGCGGATCAGCTCCAGGGCCGGGACCGGGCCGATGCGTTCGTGGACGACGACGACCTCGGGGAGTTCGTCGACGGACTCGGCGGCGAACCGGGCCAGGGTGTCGACGAGTTGGGTGGAGTCGACGACGGGCGGCAGCGGTTCGCTGTCCGGGAGCTGGCTGAGCAGGGAGACCAGGGAGCGGACGGCGTCCGCGTCACCGACGGCGGGGAGGATCCTGATGGGCATGCGAGGCGCCTCTCACTTGTCCGTCGCGAGTTCGTACGTACGGTCCTTGTCCGGCACGGTGGTCGTGGTGCCGGGCGCGACCAGGGCGAGCCGGACCCGCTGGGCGAAGGACTCCGCGTAGGTGAGGCGCTGGGCGTCGAGGGTGGACAGCGCGAAGGTGATGGGGACGGCGTCGCTGGGCTGCTGGTTCCTGTTGTCCGGGTCCACATAGCTGAGCTGGGCGCCGACGTCCAGGACCCGGGCGTTGGTCACGATGATCTTCGACTGGTCGGGGTCGCTCTGCTGCTTGCCCTGGAAAGTGGCGTAGACGTTGACCAGCGAGCCCGGGGTGATCTTGCCGGCCACCCCGGTGGCCGCGTCGATCATGATCGCGACCTCCTGCTCGCCCGCCTTCAGTGCGGGCTGGTCGACGATCATGTCGGTCTGGAGCAGCGAGCCCTTCTTCAGCGTGGTGACCGCGATCTTGCCCTCGATCGCGCTGAGGCTGGTGACGGCGTTGGCGGACAGCCACCGCTTGGGCATCTCGACCTTCTGGAACTGGCCGGCGCTCAGCGTCGTGTACGGCTTGACGTCCGACCGGACCTTGTACGCGGTGACCTTGGGGCCGACCTCGGACTTCGCGTTGTCGATGACGGAGAGCACGCCGGCGAACGCGCCGAGGGCGCAGACAACCGACAGGATCAGGAGTATCACGCCGCGGCGCTGACGGGAGTTCATGGACCGTGCGACCTCATCGGGCTCATCGGGGGAAGTGGGGGAACCGAGCGGTGGGTGGTACGGGTCAGGCGGGCGTCCGCTGTTCCAGCGCGCGGCGCGCCGGGGGCTCGTAGTCGGGCGGGGTGGCGGAGCAGAAGACACAGCGGTCGCCGATGACGTCGACACCGCACCAGTGACAGCTGGTCTGCCGCACCGAGGTGACCAGCTGGTAGAGGACCGACAGGTCGGCGAGATAGCTGGTGAACTCGATCATGCGGCCGGTCCCCCACCACACGGACGACTCGGCCGGCAGCGGGGTCTCGCGCAGCCCGTACGCGCCCCAGGACTTGGCGAGGCCGCCGATCCACTCGGACTGCAGCTGTCCCCTGGCGACCAGCATCCAGGTGCTGAACTCGGGTCCGGTCAGGGTCGCTTCGGGGCCGATCCGGACCAGTTGGGGCTGGGGATGCGCGACGACCCCGAACTGGGTGCCGGGCATCCAGGACTTGGCGTGCGCTTTCAGGGTGACCGGGACCCGGTCCAGCTTGGTGACCGAGCCGAGGACCGCGCCGGAGTGGATGTAGTGGGTGAGCAGCCGGCCGGCCGACGCGAGCACGCCGGGGCTGAGGTCGCAGGAGGCCAGCTGCCGCAACTGCCGGGCCAGGACGGCGATGCCGAGGGGCGGCAGATCGGGGCGGAACAGGGCGATCCGGTCGCTCTCCAGCAGGGAGCGGAGGGTGTGCAGGCGCCGGGTCACGGCTTCGGGTACGGCCGCGGAGCAGACGACGATGACATGCCCGTGCTGTTCGATGAGTGCCACGAACTCGGCGAGGGTCTGGTCCAGGGGCCGCTGGTCCAGGTCCCGGAGCACGACGGCGGGCATGGTCCGCTCGTCCTGCACCGGCAGCGCCATGTCGGCGCTGGTCACGGCAATGGCAGTTGGCACGCGCAGCTCCCCGCTCTTCACACCCCGGCGGCCCACCGGTGTTACCCCAATGAGCCGGGACGACTTCATTGCGTGACTACCTCAGCACTGTAACCACGCCTCTGTGACCGGAGAACAGCGTTTGTGCAGCTGTCTGGGATCCGTGACCACACAACCAGCGCCAAATCGGGACAGGTTGAGCATATGGCCGGGGTCCGATCCGCTCGGCGGTGGCTTTGAATTTGGTCTGGACCTATTGACACGCGAATTGGTCTGGACCACCTTGATTGTCATGCTCAGACTCATCCCCCGACTCGTGTCCCGGCATGCCGGACAGCGTCGTATCCGAACCTGGTCGGCCGTGGCCGCTCTCGCCACGGCACTCGCGATGGCGGGCCTGGCCTCCTCCCCGGCCTCCGCCGCCGACGTCAACAACGTGAAGAACGCCGGCTTCGAGTCGGCCCTCGCCAACTGGACCTGCTCCGCGAGCAGCGGTACGACCGTGTCCTCCCCCGTCCATTCCGGCGCCGCCGCCCTGAAGGCGACCCCGGCCGGGCAGGACTACGCGCAGTGCAGCCAGACGGTGGCGGTGAAGGCCAACTCGACCTACACGCTGAGCGCGTGGGTGCAGGGCTCCTACACCTACCTCGGCGTGACCGGCACCGGCACCACGGACGTGTCGACCTGGACCCCGAACACGTCCTGGACGCAGCTGTCGACGACCTTCACCACCGGTGCCTCGACCACCTCGGTCACGGTCTGGACCCACGGCTGGTACGGCCAGGCCGCCTACTACGCCGACGACTTCTCGGTCTACGGCCCCGACGGCGGCGGCTCCGACCCGGCACCGACCATCCCCGCCACCCCCACCGGCCTCGCGGTCTCCGGTACGACGTCGTCCTCGGCGTCCCTGTCCTGGAGCGCGGTGTCGGGCGCGACCGGCTACAACGTCTACCAGAGCGGCACCAAGGTCACGGCGGTCACCGGCGCCTCGGCCACGATCACCGGGCTCGCCGCCTCGACGTCGTACTCCTTCCAGGTCACCGCGACCAACTCGGCGGGCGAGTCCGCCAGGTCGACGGCGGTGACGGCGACCACGACCGCCTCCGGCGGCAGCGGCGGCGGCACGCTGCCCAAGCACGCGGTGACGGGCTACTGGCAGAACTTCAACAACGGCGCGACCGTCCAGAAGATCTCCGACGTGCCGTCCTCCTACGACATCATCGCCGTCGCCTTCGCGGACGCGACCAGCACGCCGGGCGCGGTCAGCTTCACCCTCGACTCCGCCGGGCTGGGCGGGTACACGGTCGACCAGTTCAAGGCCGACATCAAGGCCAAGCAGGCGGCCGGCAAGAAGGTCATCATCTCCATCGGCGGCCAGAACGGCACGATCTCGGTGAGCGACTCGTCGTCCGCGACGAACTTCGCCAACTCCGTCTATTCGCTGATGCAGACGTACGGCTTCGACGGCGTCGACATCGACCTGGAGAACGGCATCAACGCCACCTACATGAGCCAGGCGCTGCGCTCGCTGTCGTCGAAGGCGGGCTCGTCGCTGATCATCACCATGGCGCCGCAGACGATCGACATGCAGTCGACGTCCAACGGGTACTTCCAGACGGCCCTGAACATCAAGGACATCCTCACGGTCGTCAACATGCAGTACTACAACAGCGGTTCCATGCTGGGCTGCGACGGCAAGGTGTACAGCCAGGGCTCGGTGGACTTCCTCATCGCGCTGGCCTGCATCCAGCTGCAGGGCGGGCTGTCCCCGTCCCAGGTGGGCCTCGGTCTGCCGGCGTCGACCAGCGCGGCGGGCAGCGGTTACGTCTCCCCGACGGTGGTCAACAACGCTCTGGACTGCCTGACCAAGGCCACCAACTGCGGCTCCTTCAAGCCGTCGACGACGTACCCCGGCCTGCGGGGTGCGATGACCTGGTCGACCAACTGGGACGCGGCATCGGGCAACGCGTGGTCCAACTCGGTGGGGGCGCATGTGCACGGCCTGCCGTAGCGATCACTGACGCTCCGAGGGGCGCGGGACTGCATCGATGTGCGGCTCCGCCGCGTGGGCGCGACAAGCCCACCCGGCGGGGCTACTCGCACCCACAGGCACCGAGCTCGCACCACACGGTCTGTTCGGTGCGCGGTTCCCCGCGCCCCTCAGTCGTCGGCGTCGGTCTCGGCTTCGTTCTCGGCTTCGTTCTCGGCTTCTTCGTCGCCGTCCTCGAAGTACGCGTCCAGGACCGCGTCCAACTGCTCCTCCCACTCCTTGAAGCGGGAGCGGGACGTCGCCTCGATCTCGATGGGGTACCAGCGGCGGTCCGGGGTGTGGACGGTGATCGTGAAGCGCTTCCCGAAGCGCGGTGCCTCGGTCTCGATCGCGCCGATCTCGTCCCAGCGGAACTCGCACTTCTCCTCGTCGAGACTGAGGCGCACGCCCTGGTGGTCGGCCACTATCCGGGCACGCCGGTCGGAGGCCTCGAAGACGGGGCCCTCGGCGGCCTCCTCGGTGTCCTCGGCGTCCTCGGCGTCCTCGTCGACCGTGGTTTCCGCGTCGGTCGCGGCCTTGGTCAGGGCCACCGGTTCCGCCGCCGCCTCGGCACCCTCGGCCTCCTCGGGCCGGGTGTCCTCCGGCCCCGCGTCCTTCACCTCGGCGGACGCGGGTGCGGTGAGCCCGGGGATGAAGGCCGGGTCGAATCCGGCGCCTTCCAGGGGCTGGCTGTTGGCTCCTATGCGCTGCTCCACAGCGGGCAGTATGGTCCAAGAACCTGTGCCGGACACAGCCAGCCCCGACTTCGTTATCAGACGCCTACACGAAGACGCTGAGCACGGCCGCCATCGCGAAGCCGGCCACCGAGAGCACCGTCTCCAGGACGGTCCAGGTCCTCAGCGTGTCCCGCTCGCTGATGCCGAAGTACTTGGCCACCATCCAGAAGCCGCCGTCGTTGACGTGCGAGGCGAAGATAGAGCCCGCCGAGACGGCCATGATGACGAGGGCGGCGAAGGCCTGGGAGTGATGCCCCTCGCTCAGCAGCGGGGCGACGATGCCGGCCGTCGTCACGATCGCCACCGTCGCCGAGCCCTGGGCGACCCGCAGGACGACGGAGATCAGATAGGAGAGGACGATCACCGGGAGGCCCACGCCGTTGAAGGTGTCGGACAGTGCCTGGGCGACCCCGCTCGCCTTCAGCACGGCACCGAAGATCCCGCCGGCGCCGACCACCAGCAGGATGTTGCCGACCGGCTTGAGGGACGCGGTCGACACCGTCTCCAGGGACCTGCGGGACCAGCCGCGCCGGATGCCCAGCAGGTAGTAGGCGAGCACCAGGGCGATGGTGAGGGCGACCATCGGCGTGCCGAAGAACTCGATCACCGAGCGGCCGGTTGAGGGGTCCAGGGCGATGGAGGAGAAGGTCGCGGCGAGGATCAGGACCAGCGGCGTACCGATGATGGCGAGGACCGTGCCGAGCGCGACGGGCTTCTCCTGCGGCTCGACTCCGGCCGTCCGCTGTTCGGCCAGCACTGCCTGCCTGGCCTCGTCGGCCGCCTCGACCATGTCCTGCGGTACGGCGACGAAGATCCGCTTGCCGATCCAGGCCGAGTACACCCAGGCGGCCAGCACCGCCGGGATGCCGCAGACGATGCCCATGAGGATGACCCAGCCGAGCTGGACGTGGAGCAGGGCGGCGGCGGCCACCGGGCCGGGGTGCGGCGGGAGGAAGGCGTGGGTCATGGAGAGACCGGCGAGCAGCGGAAGGCAGTAGAGCAGGATCGACTTGCCGCCGCGTTTGGCGGCCGCGTAGACGAGCGGCGCCAGCACGAAGATGCCGACGTCGAAGAAGACCGGGATGCCGAAGATCAGGCCGGTGAGGCCCATGGCGAGCGGAGCCCGCTTCTCCCCGAAGAGGTTGAGCAGCCGGGAGGCCAGCACCTCTGCCCCGCCGCTGACTTCGAGGATCGCGCCGAGCATGGTGCCGAGGCCGATGATGATCGCGACATGGCCGAGGATGCCGCCCATGCCGGACTCGATGGTGGAGACGGCGTCCGAGCGCTGGACGGTGCCGAAGAGCTCGGTGACGGAGAGACCGGCCAGCAGGCCGACGGCTATGGAGACGGCGAGCAGGGCGACGAAGGGCTGGAGTCTCGCCTTGATGATGAGGAAGAGGAGCAGGGCTATGCCGATGGCGGCGACGGTGAGAAGACCCGCGGTGCCGTCGAGAAGGAGGAGCAGTCCTCCGGTGTGGGGTGGGGTGGCCGGGGCGGTGGTGGCTGATGCGGCGAGCGGTATGGACATACGGGGGTCCTCTTCGTAAGTACATCGTGCTTTCGGGCAGGGGGGATCGCGGCTCGGCACCCGATGCGGGCGCCGAGCCGTGCAGGACGTGCGGGAGTTGATGAGCCGTCAGCCGAGTACGGCGAGCGCGTCGATCTCGATGAGGAGGCCGGCGGGCAGACCGACGTAGACGGTCGTACGGGCGGCGGGCGGGGCCGTGAGGCCCTGCTCCTCGAAGTAGGTGTTGTAGATGCCGTTCATCTCGGCGAAGTGGTCCACGTCCGTCAGATAGACGCGGATCATCATCACGTCGTCCCAGGAGGCACCGCCCTCCTCCAGGATCGCCTTGACGTTGGCGAGGGTCTGGAGGGTCTGCTCGCGCAGCGTGGGGCCGGCCGGCGTGGGGGGCTTGCCCTCCTCGGCGGGCAGGAAGCCGACCTGGCCGGCGACCTGGAGGATGTTGCCCTTGCGCACGCCGTGGGAGAACTTGGCGGGCGGGGTGGTGTGGGTCGTGGGGGTGAGGGCGGTCTTCTCGGTCATCAGCTGGATTCCTTGATCGGTGTTCTGCCGGAGTACTCGCCGCTGATCGCGTCCGCCGCACGGCGCACCTGCGGGAGCAGGGTGAGGAGTTCGTCGGCGGTGACGACGACGTTGGGCGCGGAGACCGACATCGCGGCGACGACCCGGCCGTCGGCGCCGCGGACGGGGGCCGCGACGCAGTTGATGGACTCCTCGTGGCCGCCGAGGTCGGTGGCCCAGCCCTGTTCGCGCACCTTGGCCAGTTCCTTGCGGAAGGCCTCCGCGTTCGGTGTCGAACGGGCCGTGTACATGGGGTAGTCGAGCTTGTCGGCGAGGGCGCGCCGCTCGGGCTCGGGCAGGTCGGCGAGGAGCAGTTTGGCGACGGCGGCGACGGTGATGGCGACCGGCTTGCCGATGCGCGAGTACATGCGCACCGGGTAGCGGCTCTCGACCTTGTCGATGTAGAGGACCTCGCCCTCCTCGAACACGGCGAGGTGCACGGTGTGCCCGCAGGCCTCGTTGAGCCGGGCCAGGTGGGGGTGGGCGATCTCGCGGATGTCGAGGTTCTCCATCGCCTCCTGGGCGAGGGCGAAGAGCCGGGCGCCGAGCCGGTAGCGCTGGTCGGACTGGCGGTAGACGAGCCCGTGTTCGTGGAGGGTGCGCAGCAACCGCAGGGCGGTCGACTTGTGCACGCCGAGGCGCTCGGCGACCTGGCCGAGGTCGGCGGGGCCCTCGGCGAGCAACGGCAGGATGGTCAGCGCTCGGTCGACGGTCTGGCTCATGGGGTGGGTACCTCCTCTTCGGCCGCGTCGGCTTGCGTCCAGCCGGGGCCGAGTCGAAGTCTCTCCCACGCGGTGGCGTCGAGGGCGGTCAGACGGTCGGCGGTGTCGCGGGCGGGGGGTGGGGCGAGGTCGGCGGGGGTGGTGAGGGCGGCGGCGGCGAAGAGGTGGCCGAGGCGGAGGCGGTCGCGGAGGGGCAGTCCGCGCAGGGTGCCGGAGAGGAACCCCGCGGCGAAGGCGTCACCGGCACCGACGGGGGCTACGACGTCCACGGTGGGGGCGGGCTCGAAGGCGGGCGGGGTGGGGGGAGGGGTGGGCTCGCTTTCCGGCGCCGGCAGGGTGCCGCCGCGCCCACCCTCCCCCACGCTCGGCTTCGCTCGAGCGGGGGGACCCCCATCGCCCAAGCGGCACGACTGCCCGCAGCTGGGTGAGCTGACAGGACGCCCGCAGCTACAGCGCCCCGTCAGGGGCGCGGGGCTGTATCGATCTGCGGCTCCGCCGCGGGGCGCGACCAGCCCACGACTGCCCGCAGTCGACACGAATGCCACGGCCCCCACCGCACCTTGCTTCACCACCAACACCCCCGGCTCCGGCAACATCGCCCGAACCGCCTCCGGCCCGCCCGTCACCCCCCACGCCTCCTCCGCCTCGTCCTCCCCCACGAACACGATGTCGGCCCGGCGCGCCAGCTCCAGCAGGACATCCGGCCCGTCGCCCGAACCCCACAACCCGCGCCGGTGGTTGACGTCGAAGGACACCACCGGCCGGCCATCGGCGGGAGCCGTCAGCTCTCTCATCAGGTCCAGGCAGTCCCGCGACAGCGCGGCCGTGATCCCCGACAGATGCAGGATCCGCCCCGCCCGCACCGCGGCCAGGTCCACCGTCTCCACCGACATCGCCGACGCCGCCGAGCCCGCCCGGTAGTACGCGACCTCATGGGCGTCCGTCGCCCGGTCCCCCGCCGTACGGAAGTACACGCCCGTCGGACGCACGGGATCACGGTCCACGCGCCCGACGTCGACGCCGTACGAAGCCACCGTCTCCACCAGGTGGTCACCGAAGCCGTCCGCGCCGACCCGGCTCACCCAGCGCACCGAATGTCCCGCCGCCGCCAGGGCGCACGCCACGTTGGACTCGGCGCCGCCGATCGCGCGGTCGAAGGACGGTACGTCCGCGAGGCGCCCCGGCCGCTTGGGCAGGAACGTCACCATGGACTCGCCGAGCGCGACGACGTCCACGACATTCGCGACGTCAACGGCGTCAACGGCGTCCCTGGCCTTCACGATGGTGGTGGCTCCTCGTCGTCTCGGGTCGCCGCGGGCTCCATTGACCCGGCGTTGGCGTGGATGTTAGACAGCGGTAAGCGATATACGCAATGGACGTTGCACACAATGCAACCGACCTGATCAGGGAGGCCCCGTGTCCTTCGACACCGGCACCGAAGCGCTCGCCCGCCTCGCCCAGGAGCGCGTCGACCACCGTTTCAAGGGCCTCCCGCCCGACGCGGAGGGCCTCACCGTCGGCGAGCTGGCCGCCCAGCGCCGCAACCTCTTCTCCGACGGCTTCGCCACCCCCGTACTGGCCCTGTCCGCCGAGCGTCTGGAACACAATCTCGCGCTCATGGAGACGTACACCGAACGGCACGGTCTCGCCTTCGCCCCGCACGGCAAGACCTCCATGGCCCCGCAGCTCTTCCGGCGCCAGGTCGAGCGCGGGGCGTGGGGCATCACGCTCGCCGTCCCGCACCAGGTACGGGTGGCCCGGGCCTTCGGCACCCGGCGGATCTTCCTGGCCAACGAGCTGGTGGACGCCCCGGCGCTGCGCTGGATCGCCGCCGAGCTGGAGCGCGACGCGGAGTTCCGCTTCGTCTGTTACGTCGACTCCGTGCGCGGGGTCGAGCTGATGGACGCGGCGCTGAAGGGAACCTCGCGTCCCGTCGACGTCGTCGTGGAGCTGGCCGCCGGGGAGGGCGCCCGTACCGGCGTCCGCACCGAGGCGGAGTGCGCGGCGGTCGCGGACGCGGTGGCCGGGGCGGCGGGGACCCTGCGGCTGGTCGGGGTCGCCGGATACGAGGGCGAGGTCCCGCGGGCGGACCCCGACCGGGTGCACGCCTATCTGCACCGGCTGGTCGCGCTCGCCGCCGACTTCGACAAGGCGGGCCGGTTCGCCGGCACGGACGAGGTCGTCATCAGCGCGGGCGGCAGCGCCTGGTTCGACGCGGTGGCGGACGTCTTCGCCGGGATCCCCGAACTCTCCCTCCCCGTACTGAGGTTGCTGCGGTCCGGCGCCTATGTCTCGCACGACGACGGCCACTACCGGGAGATCACCCCCTTCAACCGGGTCCCCGAGGAGGGCGCCTTGGAGCCGGCCTTCCGTCTCTGGGCGCAGATCGTCTCCCGCCCCTCCCCCGAGCAGGCCTTCGCCAACGCGGGCAAGCGGGACGCGGCCTACGACCTGCACCTCCCGTCCGCCCAGGTGATCCGCCGGGAGGGCACGGAGCGCCCGGCGGCCGGGGTGTCGGTCACCGGCCTGTCCGACCAGCACACCTGGCTCGCCACCACCCCCGAGGCGGACGTCCGGGTCGGGGACTGGGTGGGACTGGGCCTCTCCCACCCGTGCACGTCGTTCGACAAGTGGCAGCTGATCCCGGTCGCCGAGGCGGACGGCACGGTCGTCGACTACCTCCGCACCTACTTCTAGGGAGCAATCGGTGGAGGATCTGGTCATCCGGGACGCGGACGTCGTCGACGGCGGCGGCGCGCCCTCCTACCGTGCGGACGTGGTCGTCGACGACGGCAGGATCGTCGCCATCGTCAAGGAGGCCGCGGCGGCGGGCTGCCAGCGCCCGCGTGCGACGCGCGAACTGGACGCCGAGGGCCTGGTCCTCTCCCCCGGCTTCATCGACATGCACGCCCACAGCGATCTGGCCCTGCTCCGCGACCCGGACCACAGTGCCAAGGCCGGGCAGGGGGTCACCCTCGAAGTCCTGGGCCAGGACGGGCTGTCGTACGCCCCCGTCGACGACCGCACCCTCGCCGAGGTCCGCCGGGCCATCGCCGGCTGGAACGGCCACGGCGACGACATCGACTTCGACTGGCGTTCGGTGGGCGGATACCTGGACCGGCTGGACCGGGGCATCGCCGTCAACGCGGCCTATCTGATCCCGCAGGGCACGGTCCGCGCGCTGGCCGTCGGCTGGGAGGACCGCGAGGCGACCCCGGCCGAGCTGGACCGGATGCGCCGGCTGGTGGCGGAGGGCATGGAACAGGGCGCGGTCGGTATGTCCTCCGGCCTCACCTACACCCCCGGCATGTACGCCGAGGACGCCGAACTGACCGAGCTGTGCCGGGTGGTGGCGTCGTACGGCGGCTACTACTGCCCGCACCACCGCTCGTACGGGGCGGGCGCCCTGGAGGCGTACGCGGAGATGGTGGCCCTGTCCCGCGCGGCGAACTGCTCCCTCCACCTCGCCCACGCCACCATGAACTTCGGCGTGAACGAGGGCCGGGCGCCCGAACTGCTGTCGCTGCTGGACAAGGCCCTCGCGGCCGGGGCCGACATCACCCTCGACACCTACCCGTACACCCCCGGCAGCACGACCCTCGCGGCCATGCTGCCGAGCTGGGCGAACGAGGGCGGCCCGGACGCGGTCCTGGCCCGGCTCGCGGACGACGAGGCATCCGAGCGCATCCGCCACCACCTGGAGTCCGTCGGCTCCGACGGCTGTCACGGCGTGCCCATCGAGTGGGACACGATCGAGGTCTCCGGCGTGGCCGACCCGGCGCTGGCGGACTTCGTCGGCCGTACGGTCGAGGAGTCGGCGCGGCTGCGCGGCGAGACCCCGTGGACGACGGCCCGCCGGCTGCTGCTGGCGGACCGGCTCGCCCCCTCGATCCTCCAGCACGTCGGCCACGAGGAGAACGTCCGCACGATCATGCGCCACCGCGTCCACACCGGCGGCTCGGACGGCATCCTCCAGGGCACCAAGCCGCATCCACGGGCGTACGGCACGTTCCCGCACTATCTGGGCCACTACGTAAGGGAGTTGGGCGTGCTGTCGCTGGAGGAGTGCGTCTCCCACCTCACGGCGCGCCCCGCGGCCCGCCTCCGTCTGCCGGACCGCGGCCTGGTCCGTGAGGGCTACCGGGCGGACGTGGTCCTGTTCGACCCGGAGACGGTGGCGGCGGGCTCCACCTTCACAGAGCCGCGCAAGCTGCCGACGGGCATCCCCCACGTCCTGATCAACGGCCGTTTCGTGATCGAGGACGGGTGTCGCACGGACGTCCTGGCGGGGCGGGCGGTCCGTCGCAGTCCCATGTGACGGACCGACCCTCCACCAAGCTCTACGGCTTGGGCAGGGTGCACCCGCTCGCGCTGAGGTCCAGCACGTTCCCCGTCGTGAAGCACGCCGGAATGATGTACGTCTCCTCCGCGTAGTTGATGCCCTGCCGAACCGTGACGTTCCCGTTCGCGTCCACCTCGCACGGGTTGTCGACGGTGCACCGCTCCCCGTCCTCGTTGCCGGTGTTGTTGACGGCGACGAGCTGTCCCGTGGTGGTGTCGATGACCGGCGAGCCCGAGGTCCCGCCGATCGTGTTGCACGCGGAGGTGTAGCGGACCGAGTCCTTCCAGGTCCAGTCGCCCTCCTTCAGCCGGTACACGAACCCGTCGACGTTGCAGCTGTAGATCGTCTTCCAGTAGCCGGAGACGACCTTGATGGCGGTGCCGGCGACGGGGTGCGCGCTGCTGACGGTCAGCGGGCTGATGCCGTAGGAGTTCTTGATCGCCGCGTACGTCGTGGTGGTGCGGTAGATCGTGACGTCCGTGTCGGTCATCGTCGAGTAGACGACCCGGTTGGCGCGGAGCGTGGCGACCTTGGTGCCGGCGGAGTTCAGCAGGCCGAAGGTACGGCTGGAGGACTGGCCGGTGATGACCTCGCCGGGCTCCGGGAAGCCGGTCTCCAGGCAGTGGCCGTTGGTGAGGACGAGCGCCGGGTCGGAGTCCGCCGAGTTCGGGAAGCGGATGACGGAGCCGGAGCAGTTGCTGAGCGAGACGGTGCCCGCGAAGTTGACGGTCACCGCGGCCTGCTGGGGTGCGGCGACCGCCGGTGCCGTGCCGATCCCGGTGATGGCCAGGGAGGCGAGCGCGGCAAGGAGAGGCTTGTTCATGTGGGGGTCCCCTCTGCAGACGAGAGCGACCGGAGATCTTCCGGTCGCCCGTACGTCTTTGTCATGGACATCCTCACGGCAAGGCCTGCCCACGGCAAGAACCCGTGTGCGAGTTGTGTACGACGGAGGGGCCGCCGACCGGAACGCGCCGTCTCACGTGGCGGAAAACACGACCCGGCGTGCGTTACCGCGCCGTAAGCTCACCGACATGCAGGTGATCCAGTCGACCAAGCTCGCCAACGTCTGTTACGAGATCCGGGGCCCGGTTCTCGAGGAGGCGATGCGGCTCGAGGCGGCGGGGCACCGCATCCTCAAGCTCAACACCGGGAACCCGGCCGCCTTCGGCTTCGACTGCCCGCCGGAGATCCTGGAGGACATCCTCCGGAACGTCTCCTCGGCGCACGGCTACGGCGACGCGAAGGGCCTGCTGGCCGCCCGGCGCGCGGTCGTCATGCACAACCAGACCATCGGTATCGAGACCGACGTCGAGCACGTCTTCATCGGCAACGGCGTCTCCGAGCTGATCGTGATGGCGATGCAGGGCCTGCTGGACGACGGCGACGAGGTCCTCGTACCGGCCCCGGACTACCCGCTGTGGACCGCGGCGGTCTCGCTCTCCGGCGGTACGGCGGTGCACTACCGGTGCGACGAGCAGGCGGACTGGATGCCCGACCTCGCCGACATCGAACGCAAGGTCACCGACCGCACCAAGGCCATCGTCATCATCAACCCGAACAACCCGACGGGCGCGGTGTACGACGAGGCGATGCTGCGCGGGCTGACCGACATCGCCCGCCGCCACAACCTCCTCGTCTGCTCGGACGAGATCTACGACAAGATCCTCTACGACGACGCCACGCACACCCCCACCGCCGCCATCGCCCCGGACCTGCTCACCCTCACCTTCAACGGCATGTCGAAGGCCTACCGGGTGGCCGGCTACCGGGTCGGCTGGATGGCCATCTCCGGCCCCCGCGCCCACGCCGACTCCTACATCGAGGGCCTGACGATCCTCGCGAACATGCGGCTGTGCGCGAACATGCCGGGTCAGCACGGGGTCGTGGCCGCGCTCAGCGGACGCCAGTCGATCAACGAGCTGGTGCTGCCGGGCGGCCGCCTGAAGGAGCAGGTGGACACGGCGTACGACCTGCTCACCCAGATCCCGGGCGTGACCTGCGTCCGGCCCAAGGGCGCCCTCTATCTCTTCCCGCGCCTGGATCCGCAGGTCTTCAAGATCAAGGACGACCGGCAGATGGTCCTGGACCTGCTGCGACAGGAGAAGATCATGGTCGTCCAGGGCACCGGCTTCAACTGGCCGGAACCGGATCACTTCCGGGTGGTGACCCTGCCGTCGGTGGGCGACCTGCGGGACGCGATCACCCGGATCGGCCGGTTCCTGGACGGCTACGGGCAGCGGTAGCCGGGGGTGGGAGCGGCCCGTCGTAGCCGCCGGACCACGGGCCGTGAGCCGGGTCAACTTTAGACGAGATCTAAGCTAGGATGGTTTCCTGACAGCACAGGAGGCCATCTCCCATGTACGAACCGATCCGCACCAAGTCGATCCACAGCACGATGGCCGGCGCCCCCTCCGACTTCCCGCACCGGACGCGCGAGGAAGAGCTGGACATCCAGCTCGCGGGACATCTCGCGGCCCTGCTGGCCGTCACCGACGAGCTGCGCGGCCTCACGCCGTCCACCGACCTCGACGCCGCCGCGACCCGGCTGGCGGAGCAGGTGACCCGGCTGCGGGGCGGACGTACGCCGGTCCGCGCGTCGCCGGCCGCGGTCCAGGAGCCGGCGACCCTGCACGAGCGCGCCCACGCCCTCGCCGGCCGCGCGCTGGTCGTCGCGGCATCCCGGGCGGACACCGCGGCGGCGATCCTCGCGGCGGAACGCATGGACGCCCACGCGGCGGCAACGGAACTCACGACGACCGGCTGACCGCCCCCCGAACGGCCCCGGTCCGCGCGCCCACCCAACGCCGCGCGGACCGGGTTGCCACAACTCCCCGCCCCTCCAGGGCAGCTCGCCTCACCGCGGGCATCTCCTTCCCGCAGCAACGGCGCTCCCCTGCAACGGTGTTCCTCGGCGGTACCGAACCTGCCGTACCTCCGATCGGTCCTCGTCCCCCCGTTGTAATCCGGGACGTCCGATTCACCCCCCGTTCACCCTGGTCGCCCAGGAACGTGGGGTTCCGCGAGCACGCTCCCCGGCGTGAGACGTATCGCGGGAATCGTCCTGGCGGTGCTGCTGATCGGTGGCGTGGTGGCTGCCGTCGTCGCAGGCCGGCAAGGGGACGACAAGGGCACGGCAACGAAGACCGTGCGTGGTGTGATCGGTTCGGAGAAGTCGGACTTCTTCGCCGATCCCGATGTGGTGAAGGCCCTCGCCGCCAAGGGCTTCACCGTGAAGACGGAGGCGTCGGGGTCCTGGGCCATGGACGGCCTGGACCTGAAGGGCTATGACTTCGCCTTCCCGTCCAGTTCGGCGCCCGCCGACCAGTTGGCCGGGAAGTACCACGCCCGCCAGCCCCTCCCCCGGCCCTTCTACTCGCCCCTCGTGGTGGTGGCCCACCGCAGCGCGGCCGACGTACTGGCCGCCAACGGCCTCGCCGTGCTCGACGGCAAGGGCAAGGGCACCCTGAAGATGGCCGCCTATCTGGACGCCGCCCGGCACGACCGGACCTGGCAGCAGCTCAAGGGGGCGAAGGCGCACGGGGAGTTGACCGGGACGCTGTACATCACCAGCACCGACCCGGAGACCTCCAACTCCGGCGCGCTCTACCTCGCCGCCGCCTCCTACGTGGCCAACGGCGGCCGGGTCGTGGCGAGCGACGCCGACGTGGCGAGGACCGCCCCGCTGCTGCACAAGCTGGTCAGCGTCCAGGGCGCCCAGCAGCCCAGCAGCGACTCGGTCTTCCGGGACTTCATCAGCGGCGCCGGCAACCCGCTGGTGTGCCTCTACGAGTCGCAGGTCGTCTCGCTGCTCGCCGAACAGCACGGCGCCGACGACCTGGTGGTCCTCTACCCGGACACCACGGTCAACAGCGACCACACGATCGTGCCGATGGACGACGCAGGCCGGGAGCTCGGCGAACTCCTCAGCACCGATCCGACGCTGCGCAAGCTCGCCGTGCGGCACGGCTTCCGGCCCCAGGGCGACTCCGCCGAGTTCGTCACGGCCACCGCCGACCAGGCCGCGTACCTCAACCAGACACTGACCGGCGTCCGGCAGGCGCCCGTGCCCACCTCCGCGGTGCTGCACGAGATGGCCCGCCGGGCGCGCGGCTGACGGGGGGATCCTGTGAGCAACTTCGACAAGATGAGGCCGAGCGGCGCCGAGCACCCGCCCACGCTCAGCGGTGAGGACGTCTTCACGCTGACCCCGCCCGAGGCGGTCGCGCCGGTGCCGCGGGAGAAGGCCGGCGGGCTCGTGCCCGTCGACGACAGCGTCCGTACGGACATGGCGCACAAGGCCGCCGTGTACGTCCGCGACCTCGCCGCCCTGGACGCGCGCTCACCCGAGTTCGCGAGCAAGGTCGGCGAGATCACCGCCCTCGGCGCCGGCGAGATGCGCACCGCCTCCTCGCAGTCCAACCGCATGCTGGAACGTGCCGTCCGCAGCCTGCCCGACAAGGGCGGCGACGCCCAGGCCAAGGTCGCCGGATCGCTCGTGGAACTCCGCCGGGTCGTGGAGGACCTGGACCCGCGCGACCTGCCCGCGAGCAAGGGCCGCAAGTTCCTCTCCCGGCTGCCCGGCGGCAACAAGCTCCGCGACCACATAGCCAAGTACGCCTCCGCGCAGGGGACTCTCAACAAGATCGTGGGGTCGCTGCGCGGCGGTCAGGACGAACTCCGGCGCGACAACGCGGCCTTGCAGACCGAGCGGATCCGGCTCTGGGAGACCATGGGCAAGCTCCAGGAGTACGTCGTCCTCACCCAGGCCCTGGACACCGCCGTCGAGCAGCACATCGGCCGGCACACGGACCCCCAGGAGGCCGACGCGCTCCGTGCGGACGTGCTCTTCCCGGTCCGGCAGAAGCACCAGGACCTGCTGACCCAGCTCGCGGTGTCCGCGCAGGGCTACCTCGCGATGGACGTCGTACGACGCAACAACGACGAGCTGATCAAGGGCGTCGAACGCGCCGCCACCACCACCGTCTCGGCCCTGCGTATCTCCGTGATGCTGGCCTCCGCGCTGGACAACCAGAAGAAGGTCATCGAGCAGGTCAACGCCCTGCGCGGGACGACCGAGAACCTCATCCGGGGCAACGCCGAGATGCTCGCGAGCCAGAGCGGGGAGATCCAGCGCATCGCCGCCGACCCGGCTGTCGGCGCCGAGACCCTGCGCGCCGCCTTCCAGCAGATCTACCGCACCCTCGACGCCATCGACACCTACAAGGTGCAGGCGACCGAGGTGATGGCGAACACCGTGCAGTCCCTCACGGACGAACTCCAGCAGGCCGGCGCCTACCTGGAGCGCAGCCGCTCGAAGGGCGCGCTGGAGGGCGGCCCGGCATGAACAGACGCCCGCTGCTGACCCTGCTCGCCACGGCGGCCCTCCTCACCGCCTGCACCTCCTCGGGAGACACGGACGACGACTCCACGGCCCCCGAACCCGGCACCCTCCGCGTCCTCGCCTCCTCCGAACTCAGCGACATGACGGCCGTCTTCGACCGCGTCCGCAAGGACACCGGCGTAACCGTCCGCCCCACCTACATGGGCACCCTGGACGCCGTCGACCTGGTCGCCAAGGGCAGGGCGGACAAGACGTACGACGC
The DNA here is from genome assembly GCF_040303265.1 of Streptomyces sp. NPDC096040. Lineage (NCBI taxonomy): Bacteria > Bacillati > Actinomycetota > Actinomycetes > Kitasatosporales > Streptomycetaceae > Streptomyces > Streptomyces sp. NPDC096040. The sequence continues at coordinate 100,989 of NZ_JBEOTA010000004.1, read as the reverse complement.
CCTGTGGCTGTCCTCCGACGACTATCTGCGGCTGCGCCCGGAGGCGGCGAAGAAGGTGGTCTCCGAGACCTCGATCATGTCCAGCCCGGTCGCGATCGGCGTCAGGACGGCGACCGTCCGGTCCCTCGGCTGGAAACCGGCCGACGTCACCTGGTCGCAGATCGAACAGGCCGTGGAGGCCGGCAAGCTGACCTACGGCATGACCGACCCGGCCCGCTCCAACTCCGGTTTCTCCACCCTGGTCTCGGTGGCCTCCGCGCTCTCCGGCGCCCAGTCGGCGCTCACGGACGACGACGTGACCCAGGCGACGCCGCGGCTGAAGAAGTTCTTCAAGGGCCAGACCCTGACCTCGGGCTCCTCCGGCTGGCTGGCCTCCGCCTACCAGCGGCGCGGCGACGTCGACGCCCTGCTCAACTACGAGTCCGTCCTCAAGGGCATCCCCGGCCTCACCGTGATCCGCCCCAGCGACGGCGTGATCACCGCCGACTACCCGCTCTCCTCGCTCGCCGCCTCCTCCGCCGACACCCGCGAGGACGTCCGCAGGGTGGCCGAGGACCTGCGCACGACGGCCGTGCAGAAGCTCATCACGGACACCACCCACCGCCGCCCGGTGGTCGCCTCCGTCGCCCCGGCCGCCGGTCTGGACACCGCCCGCCGCCGCGAACTCCCCTTCCCGGGCAGCAAGTCGGTGGCCGACGGGCTGATCTCGGCGTACGAGAACGAACTGCGCCGCCCGTCCCGCACGGTCTACGTCCTGGACACCTCGGGCTCGATGGAGGGCGACCGTCTCTCCCGCCTCAAGAAGGCCCTCACCGACCTCACGGGCGACTTCCACGACCGCGAGGAGGTCACCCTGATGCCCTTCGGCTCGGACGTGAAGAACGTCAGCACCCACGTCGTCGACCCGGCGGACCCGGACACCGGCCTGAACGCGATCCGCAAGGACACCGACGCCCTGCGGGCCGACGGGAACACCGCCATCTACACCTCGCTGGAGAAGGCGTACGACCATCTGCGCACCGACCGGGACACCTTCGCCTCGATCGTGCTGATGACGGACGGCGAGAACACGACGGGCGCCAAGGCGGTGGAATTCGACGCCTTCTACCGCGGCCTGTCCACCACCCAGCGGAACATCCCCGTCTTCCCCATCCTCTTCGGGGACTCCTCCCGCGCCGAACTGCAGCACATCGCCGGCCTGACCGGCGGCCGTCTCTTCGACGCCCGGCAGGGCTCCCTGGACGGCGCCTTCGAGGAGATCCGTGGCTACCAATAAGCTGCTCGGCTACCTGGAGTCCCGCAAGAACCTCACGGGCTGCGGGGCCGGCCTCCTGGGCCTGATCCTGACGTTCACGGGCGTGGCGGGCCCGTACTGGCCGGTGGTGGTGGCCGGCCTGTACGGCGCGGGCGCGCTCATCGCACCGCCGGAACGCCCGCCGCTGCCGGAGTTCCCGACACCGTCCGCTCAACTGGAGGAGGTGCGGGCCGACTTCCGCAAACTGGAGGGCTACCTGGCGGAGGTCGGTCTGCCGGCTTCGACGGAGACACGACTCGGCGAACTGACGGACCTGTTGACGGCGTTGCTGGATCCGGGCTGGGCGGCCGAGCTGCTGGCCCAGGACCCGGAGGGCGTCCATGTGCTGTCGCGGACGGTACGGCAGGACATCCCGGAGGCGGTCGACAGCTTCGTACGCACACGGTGGTGGACGCGTCTGGCCCCCGGCCAGGAGCCACCGGAGCGGCACCTGGAGCGTCAGCTGACCGTGCTCAAGGAGGAGGCGGAGCAGCTGGCGGCGGCCCTCAGGGACTCGGAGGCGAGACGCCAGGAAACCCATACCCGCTACTTGGAGGAGAGGGGCAACTGAAGAAGCGCAGCGGGGCGGGTCCGTATCAATATGCGGCTGCCGCCGCGCGGGCGCGACCAGCTCCCACGCACCCGCACCCGACAACGCACCCCCACAGGCGAAGGCCTGCCGTCACCAACGCTCCCATCGGGGCGGACGGGAAAAGGCGACGGCAGGCCCATGAGCCGCGCACTCCGTTGTGCGCGGCCTCGCCGGTTCACACCGCGGCCGGTCGTGACGATCGCTGGTCAGGGCACACCCGTACCGGCCGCGGAGTCTTCACACGGGGACTCAGCCCAGCCGCTCCACCAGCGCCCGGTACTCGTCCCACAGCTCCTTCGGCGTGTGCTCGCCGAAGGTGTTGAGGTGGTCGGGGATCAGCGCGGCCTCCTCGCGCCAGATCTCCTTGTCGACGGTCAGCAGGAAGTCGAGGTCGCCGTCGGCCAGGTCCAGCCCCTTGGTGTCGAGGGCCTCACGCGTCGGCAGCACACCGATCGGCGTCTCCACGCCCGCCGCCTTGCCGTCCAGCCGCTCCACGATCCACTTCAGGACCCGGGAGTTCTCGCCGAAGCCGGGCCAGACGAACTTGCCCTCGTCGTTCTTGCGGAACCAGTTGACGTAGTAGATCTTCGGCAGCTTGGACTGGTCCTTGTCCTTGGCCACGTCGATCCAGTGGGCCATGTAGTCGCCCATGTTGTAGCCGCAGAACGGCAGCATCGCGAACGGGTCGCGACGCAGCTCGCCGACCTTGCCCTCGGCGGCGGCGGTCTTCTCGGAGGCCACGTTGGCGCCCAGGAACACGCCGTGGTTCCAGTCGAAGGACTCGGTCACCAGCGGTACGGCGGTGGCGCGGCGGCCGCCGAAGAGGATCGCCGAGATCGGCACGCCCTTCGGGTCCTCCCACTCCGGCGCGATGATCGGGCACTGCGCGGCGGGCACGGTGAAGCGGGCGTTGGGGTGGGCTGCCGGGGTCTCGGACTCCGGCGTCCAGTCATTGCCCTTCCAGTCCGTGAGGTGGGCGGGAAGCTCCTCCGTCATGCCCTCCCACCAGATGTCGTTGTCGCCGGTGAGCGCAACGTTGGTGAAGACCGCGTTGCCCCACAGCGTCTTCATCGCGTTGGCGTTGGTGTGCTCACCGGTGCCTGGCGCGACACCGAAGAAGCCGGCCTCGGGGTTGATCGCGTAGAGGCGGCCGTCCTCGCCGAACCGCATCCAGGCGATGTCGTCGCCGATGGTCTCGACGGTCCACCCGGAGACGGTGGGCTCCAGCATGGCGAGGTTGGTCTTGCCGCAGGCACTCGGGAAGGCGGCGGCAACGTACTTGGACTCGCCCTGCGGAGGAGTGAGCTTGAGGATCAGCATGTGCTCGGCGAGCCAGCCCTCGTCCCGCGCCATCACGGAGGCGATGCGCAGGGCGTAGCACTTCTTGCCGAGCAGGGCGTTGCCGCCGTAGCCGGAGCCGTAGGACCAGATCTCGCGGGACTCGGGGAAGTGCGAGATGTACTTGGTCCGGTTGCACGGCCAGGGGACGTCCGCCTGGCCGGGCTCCAGCGGGGCGCCGAGGGTGTGCACGGCCTTCACGAAGAAGCCGTCGTCACCGAGTTCGTCGAGGACGGCCTGGCCCATGCGCGTCATCGTGCGCATCGAGGCGGCGACGTACGCGGAGTCCGTGATCTCCACGCCGAGCGCGGAGAGCGGGGAGCCCAGCGGGCCCATGCAGAACGGGACGACGTACATCGTCCGGCCCTTCATCGAGCCGCGGAACAGGCCCTGTTCGCCGGTGAAGATGTCCCGCATCTCGGCGGGGGCCTTCCAGTGGTTGGTCGGGCCGGCGTCCTGCTCCTGCTCGGAGCAGATGAAGGTGCGGTCCTCGACCCGGGCGACGTCGGTCGGGTCGGAGGCCGCGTAGTAGGAGTGGGGGCGCTTGATCGGGTCGAGCTTCTTGAAGGTGCCCTTCGCCACGAGCTCTTCGCACAGTCGCTCGTACTCGGCCTCGGATCCGTCACACCAGACCACGCTGTCCGGCTGCGTCAGTTCGGCGATCTCGTTGACCCACGAGATCAGTTCCTGATGTTTGGTGGGGATGACGGTGGGAGCCGCGATGTCGCGCGCCACGATTGCTCCTAAATGAGGGATTTTTTGATCTTTTTGGTCCGCTGAGGACCTTGTCGCCCCGTGGGGGCTGCGACCCGGATGCTTCTCGTAGCCGCTCATCCGGTGCCGACCGCACTCATTTGATCCTCCGACTCGATCACCCATCTGTCCAGAGGGAGTCACAGATGAGCGACGTGAGGAAGGCCACGGTCGCCATGCCCACCTGCGTTTCTTTACGTCCACATTGAGTTCGCCTCAAGGTCTTTTTGCACACCGATGTAAGCTCTTCGGAGGCTTCGTGAGACGATGGCCACACCTGGGCGGTCATCGGGCGAGACTGATCCGTGACTTACGGTTCCGTAGGTACGATGCGGTGCATGACTGCGTCCGCCCCCGACGCGCCCACGGACCCGCCGGCCGCCGGCCGCGGATCCAGCGCGCTCTCCTCCCTGTCGCACCAGGTCAAACCCAAGTTGCGTGGCTGGCTGCATCTGGGCATGTTTCCGGCCGTACTCATCGCGGGTCTCGTCCTCACCGCTCTCGCCGACTCACCGCGCGGCCGGGTCGCCTGCGGGATCTACGTCCTGACGGCGTGTCTGCTGTTCGGCGTGAGCGCGCTGTACCACCGGGGCAACTGGAGCCCGCGCATGGACGGCATCCTGCGCAGACTCGACCACGCCAACATCTTCCTGATCATCGCGGGCACCTACACACCGCTGACCCTTCTGCTCCTGCCGGACTCCAAGGGCGTGTGGCTGCTGTGGGGCATCTGGGCAGCGGCGGCCGCGGGCATCGTCTTCCGGGTCTTCTGGGTCGGCGCCCCTCGCTGGCTGTACACGCCCTGCTACATAGCGATGGGCTGGGCGGCGGTCTTCTTCCTGCCCGACTTCATGCACACCGGCGGCATCGCCGTGCTGGTCCTGGTCATCGTCGGCGGCCTCCTCTACAGCGCGGGCGGCGTGATCTACGGCATCAAGCGCCCCAACCCGTCACCGCGTTACTTCGGATTCCACGAGGTCTTCCACTCCCTCACCCTGGCCGCGTTCGTCGTCCACTACGTGGGGATCTCCCTGGTGGCCTACCAGCACGCGTAGTCCCACCCGCCGCTCTCCGAGTGGCCACGGCTCCCGAGCCGTGGCCACTTTTTTCATGCCCGGTTTTCCATACCCTGACAGCAGCTCCCTATTGACAGTTACTACATTTTTGGGAGCTACTCTCATTTCATGGCTTCTGTCACTCAGCTCGAAGAGACCCATCAGAACCCCCGCCGCTGGTGGGCCCTGGGTGCCCTGGTCGCGAGCATGCTGGTGCTCGGCTTCGACACGACGATCCTCAATGTGGCGCTCCCGACCATGGCCGGGGAGCTCGGCGCCACGACCAGTCAGCAGCAGTGGATGGCGGACGCGTACGTCGTCGTCTTCGCGTCGCTGATGCTCCCGGCCGGACTCCTCGGCGACCGCTTCGGCCGCCGCCGGATGCTCGTCACCGGCCTGCTGGTCTTCCTGGCCGGCTCCCTGGCCGGTTCCCTCGCCGACGACGTGAACTGGGTGATCGCCGCCCGTACGGTGATGGGCGTGGGCGCGGCACTGGTGATGCCGCTCGCCATGTCCGTGCTGCCCTCGCTGTTCGGGCCGAAGGAGCGCACCAGGGCCGTCGGCATCGTCTCGGCCGCCTCGGCGCTCGGCCTGCCGCTCGGCCCGATCATCGGCGGCTTCCTGCTCAACCACTTCTGGTGGGGCTCGGTCTTCCTGATCAACGTCCCGATGGCCGCCATAGGCGTCACCGCCTGCGTCTTCCTGCTCCCCGAGACCAGCGACCCCGCCTCCCCCAGGGTCGACATCCTCTCCACCGCGCTCACCGTGACCGGCCTCGGCGCCCTGATCTACGCGATCATCGAGGCCCCCGACCGCGGCTGGGTCGACCCTCCCCCACAGCCTTAAGGGCGTGGGGGCACCCCCAGTCCTAGCCCTGCTGGCGGCCTCCGTCGTCCTCATCGCGGGCCTGGTGCTGAGGGAACGCCAGGTCGAGCGTCCCATGCTCGACATGACCCTCCTCACCCACCGCGGCTTCCTGCTCAACACCCTCGCGGCGACCCTGGTGATGTTCGTGCTGTCCGGCCTGCTGTTCGTGCTGCCGCCCTACCTCCAGGCGGTCCTCGGCAACGACGCCTTCGGCACCGGGCTGAGGCTCCTGCCCATGATGGGCGGCCTGCTGGTGGCCGCGCGGGGCGCCGAGGCGATCGTCGCCCGCTTCGGATCACGCGCCGTGGTCGCCACCGGCCTGGTCGTCCTCGCCTTCGCCGCGATCCTCGGCAGCCGTACCACCGTGGACTCCGGCTACGGCTACACCGCTCTGTGGCTGTCCATCGCGGGCCTCGGCTTCGGCTTCTCGGTGGTCCCGGCGATGGACGGCGCCCTCGGGGCCCTGCCCACCGATCGGGCCGGCAGCGGTTCCGGGCTGCGGATGACCACGCGCCAGGTCGGTGGCGCCATCGGCATCGCCCTGCTCGGCAGCCTGCTCGCGAGCACCTTCCGTGACCGCCTGAACGTGACCGGCCTGCCCGCCCCGCTCGGCCACACCGCCGGCGAGTCGGTGGTCGCCGCCCACCTGGTCGCGGAGAAGACGGGCTCGACCCCTCTGGTCGCCTCCGCGAACGCCGCGTACGTCCACGGCATGGGCCTGGTCCTGCTGGTGTGCGGCATCGCCGCGCTGCTCACCGCGCTGCCGGCCGCCGCGTTCCTGCCCAGCACACCGGCCGCCCACGACACGGAAGCGGAAGAGAACGAGGACCCGGCCGTGGCCCCCGCCACCGCCGATGCCGGACAATGACCAGCATGACGGCACCGCACACCTCCTTCTCCCCCGCCGACAACCCCCGGCTCGGCCTGCGCGAACGGAAGAAGATCAAGACCCGCGAGTCGATCCGCGAGGCGATGTACGCGCTGGTCGAGGAGCAGGGGTACGAGGCCACGACGATCGAGCAGATCGCGGAGCGGGCGGAGGTGTCGCCGTCGACCGTCTTCCGGTACTTCCCGACCAAGGAGGACATCGTCCTCACGGACGAGTACGACCCGCTGATCCTGGAGGAGCTCCGCGCCCGGCCCGCCGACGAGCCGTGGCCGGAGTCCCTCCGCCATGTGATGCACCGGGCGGTCGCACTGGGCATGAAGGACGCCCACGCGGTCTCCCGGCTGCGCACCCGGCTGATGGTCGAGGTGCCGGCGGTGCGCTCCCGGATGATGGAGAGCATGTCGGAGACCGGCCGCCTGCTGTGCCAGGCCATCGGCGAGCGCACCGGCCGCGACCCGAACAGCCTGGAGGTGCGGGTCTACGCGATGTCCATCATCGGCGGGCTGATGGAGACCTCGATGTACTGGGCGGAGCAGGACCACGAGCCCGACTTCAAGGCCCTCGTCGACCGCACCCTGAACGTCATCGAGCACGGCCTGCCCCCGGAAATTCCCTGAGGTCCCAGCCGCCTCCCATGCCATCCTGACCAGGTGAACGCTCCCGAGATCCGTGTCGAAGTCGTCCCCGAGCTGGCACTGTTCGTCCCGCACGCCCGCCGCACGGGCACGCACCCGCTCGCCGTCGACGGCGTCTCCACGCTCGGCCATGTGATCGAGTCCCTCGGCGTCCCGCTCACCGAGGTCGGCGCGCTGGTGGTGGACGGCCGGGAGGTCCCGGTCGCCCACATCCCGGCGGACGGCGAGTCGGTGGCCGTGCACGCGGTCCGGCGCCCGCAGCGGGTGCCCGGCGCGCCCCTCCGCTTCCTCCTCGACGTCCACCTCGGCACCCTCGCCCGCCGGCTGCGGCTGCTGGGCGTGGACACGGCGTACGAGTCGACGGACATCGGCGACCCGGCCCTCTCCGCCCGCTCGGCGGCCGAGAAGCGGGTCCTGCTGAGCCGTGACCGGGGCCTGCTGCGCCGCCGCGAACTCTGGGCGGGCGCCTTTGTCTACAGCACCAGCCCCGACGACCAACTCCATGACATCCTCGACCGCTTCGCCCCCGAGCTGCGTCCCTGGACCCGCTGCACTGCCTGCAACGGCCTGCTGAGGAAGGCGACCAAGGAAGAGGTGGCGAACCAGCTGAAGGGCGGGACGCAGAAGTCGTACGACGTCTTCGCGCAGTGCGCGGAGTGCGGCCGCGCCTACTGGAAGGGCGCGCACCACCAGCAGCTGGAGGCCATCGTGGAACGCGCCCTCGCCGAGTTCGCCTGAGGCGGCCTCGGCCCCGGGTCAGTTGCGGCCGAGCGCCCGGTACTCCCAGCCGGCCGCCCGCCACTGGGCCGGGTCGAGGGCGTGCCGACCGTCCACGACCCGGCGCCGGTTCACCACGGAGCCCATGACCTCCGGGTCGATCTCCCGGAACTGCGCCCACTCGGTCAGCAGCACCACGACGTCGGCGCCCGCGGCGGCCTGCAGCGCATCGGTGCCGTATGTCAGCTCGGGGTGGGCGCGGCGGGCGTTGTCCATCGCGACCGGGTCGTAGACGGTCACCTGGGCACCGGCCCGGTGCAGCGTCGAGGCGACGTCCAGTGCCGGGGCGTCCCGGATGTCGTCGGAGTTGGGTTTGAAGGCCGCCCCGAGCGCGACCACCTTCGTCCCCGTGAGGTCTCCGCCGACCAGCTCACGGACCAGGTCCACGGTGCGGGCCCGGCGGCGCTGGTTGATCCCGTCCACCTCGCGCAGGAAGGCGACCGCCTGCGCGACGTTCAGTTCCTCGGCGCGGTGGATGAAGGCCCTGATGTCCTTGGGCAGACAGCCGCCGCCGAAGCCCAGGCCGGGCTTGAGGAACCGGCCGCCGATCCGGTCGTCGTAGGCCAGCGCCTCGGCCAGCCGGTGGACGTCGGCGCCGGAGGCCTCGCAGACCTCCGCCATGGCGTTGATGTACGAGATCTTCGTGGCCAGGAAGGAGTTGGCGGCGACCTTGACCAGTTCGGCGGTCGGCAGGTCGGCGACCACCACCGGGGTGCCCTGGGCGATGACCGGAGCGAACGCCGCGCGCAACTGCTCCTCCGCCCACGCGGACTCGGTGCCGAAGACCAGCCGGTCGGGGTGGAGGGTGTCCTCCACGGCGAAGCCCTCGCGCAGGAACTCCGGGTTCCAGGCGAGTTCGACCTCGTCCCCGGCCGGTGCGGTGGAGCGGACCAGCTCCGCCAGCCGGGCCGCGGTGCCCACCGGCACCGTGGACTTGCCGACCACCAGGGCCCGCCGGCGCAGATGCCGGGCCAGTTCGGTGACCGCGCCCTCCACATGGCGCAGGTCCGCGGCGTAGGAGCCGGGCTGCTGCGGGGTGCCCACACAGATGAAGTGGATGTCGCCGAACTCCGCGGCCTCCGCGAGGCTGGTGGTGAAGTGCAGCCGGCCGGATTCCTGGGCCTTGACGAGGAGTTCGGGCAGCCCTGGCTCGAAGAACGGCACCTCCCCGGCTCTCAGCAGCTCGATCTTGCCGGGGTCCACGTCGACTCCGAGCACTTCGTAGCCGAGTGCCGCCATGCACACGGCGTGCGTGGCGCCCAGATAGCCGGTGCCGATGACCGTGAGACGGGGAGCGTCGGTGCCGTCGAGAAGAGTGTCCATGATGCCTCCGAGAGGATTCCCGAGCAGAAACGCGCATGCCGAAGACGCGCGTGGGTGAAGGAGAGGGACCTGCGGCTGGGTGCGGGGCCCGGGTGTGAGCCGGGCCCCTCGCCGTCAGGAGGAGCAGGCGACGTTGGCGAGACCCTTCGCCGCGTCGCTGGCCCTGTTGTCGCAGGCGACCTTGTTGTTCGCGACGGGCGCGAGATGGAAGCCGTAGCCGGGACCGTCCACCTGCGCGGTGTTGGCCTGGAACACGTTGCCGGTGCCCCAGCCGTCGAGGATCTGGTGGGTCTGGAACCCGTCCTCACTGGAGTGGCGGCCGACGTTGCCCTTGATCAGCCAGTCGTTTCCCTTGACGTCGACCCAGGAGTCGTTGTGACCCCCGCTGAGCTTGGCGCCGTCGAAGGTGTTGCCGATGAGGGAGCCGCCGGTGGTGCCCTCCTTGATGTCCACGGACTCGGCGGTGGTGGCGCTGACATGGTTGCCGCGGATGATGTTGTCGTCGCTCTTGTCGGGCTTGCAGTCGCTGATGGTGCACCAGTTGGACTCCGCGGAGCCGACGTAGATCCCCTCGCCGAAGGTCTCCTTGCGCTTGCCGGTGTCGTGGACGGTGTTGCCCTCGACCACGTTGCCGGAGCTGAAGTCACGCAGGTGGATGCCCTCGTCGCCGATGTTCTCGACGGTCAGGCCCTGGATGACGGTGCCCTGGACCTTGTCGGCCACGACCCCCTTCTGGCCGTTGCGGACCGTGAAGCCGAGCAGCCGCCAGTGGCTGGCGCCGTCCAGGTGGAAGGCGTAGCCGCCGCCGACGTCACCGGCGTCGATCACCGCGCCGGGGCCGCCGCACAGGAAGATCGGCCGGTCCGCGGTGCCGGGGTTGGCGGCGGTGAACCGGTCGTCGTACACCCCGTCCTGCATCTTGATGACATCGCCGGGCTGGGCCTGGTCCAAGGCTTGCGCAAGGGACTTGGCGTCGCCGACGGTGACCGTGGCAGCCGGGCACTTGACCGGTCCGGACGCCGCGGCCGACGCGGAGCCGGCCGCCGTGGGGGCGGCCGTCCCCCCGTCGGACGCCGTACCGCTCGGTTCCGGATCGGCGGCCGTGGCGCCGGAACCGTCGGAGTCGTCCGTGGGTGTGGCCACCGGAATGGTGGGACCCGCGTCGGGGCCCGCCCCGTACACCACGGACGGGCCGTCTCCGCCGGAGGCGGCCGCCACGACAAGCGCCACCACCGAGATCACCAGGGCGGCCGAGGCCACCCACAGCGGCAGACCGCCGGAGAGCCGGATCCGGCGCAACCGCTCCACCGCCGTGGGCTGCGTTCCCGATGTACCGGCCCCTGTGCCGTCCGGTGTGTCGTCGCTCATTCGCTCATCACCGGAGTCCTCCGGCGGCCTGCCACAGCGATCTCGTTCGGGGGCGGGGTGGGCAGCGGTGCCTTGTCGGAGGCTCCCGGCCGGGACGGGCCGCCTGGAGTTTCAGCCTCCCAGTGCCGCTTTCAGCCGCTCCGGGTCGGTGGTCGGGGCGTCGCAGGTGAAATTGCGGCAGACGTATGCGGCGGCCTCGCCTCCGACGAGCGGCCGATCGGCGAGCAGCGGGAATTCGTCACTCTCCGGAGTTCCCATGGCCACGACTGCGCCGGGGGCGGTACCGAGAAGGGCGGTGCGGTGCAGGGCCACAGTGCGGCTGTCCCGTTCGTCGGGTCCGACGACCGCGACCTCGCGCGGCCCGTCGAGCAGCGCCTCGGCGACGGCGAGCCCCCACCCGATGAAGCGCGGCACCCTTGGCCCGAGAGTCCTGACGACGCCCAACGCCCGTTCCGCCGCGGTGCGATGAGGTTCCGCCCCGGTGTGGGCCGCATAGCTGAGCAGCGCACCGGCGGCCGCGCTCCAGCCGGACGGTGTGGCGTTGTCGGTCGGGTCCTGCGGCCGGCGGATGAGCCGCTCGGCGTCAGAGGCGGTGTCGTAGAGGGCACCGGTCTCCGGGTCGGCGAAACGGGCCAGGACATGGCCGAGCAGCAGCCCGGCGAACTCCAGCCAGACGCCCTCACCGGTCACGGACGCAAGCGCCATGAAGCCCTCGGCGACATCGCCGTAGTCCTCCAGCACGCCCGCGTTGGCGCCTACCCGGCCGTCCCGGCTGGTGCGGGCGATCCGCGCGTGGTCGTCGAGATGCAGCCGTACGAGGAGATCGGCGGCGCCGACAGCGGCCTCGACCAGGTCGGGGCGGTCGAAGTAGGCGCCGGTCTCGGCGAGCGCGGCGACGGCGAGCCCGTTCCAGGCGGCGACGACCTTGTCGTCCCGGCCGGGCGCGGGGCGTTCCGCTCGCTTCGCGAGCAGCCGCCGCTTGATGGATTCCACCTTCTCGGCGTCGAACACGCCCTCCTGCTGCGGCAGTTGCAGAACGGACTGGCCGTGTTCGAAGGTGCCGGCCTCGGTGACACCGAAGTACTGGGCGGCGAGGTCCGCGTCCGCGCCGAGGACTTCGCCGAGCTGCGCGGGCGTCCACACGTAGTACGCGCCCTCGACGTGCCTGCCGGTCCCGGTCCCGTCGTCGCTGTCGGCGTCGAGGGCGGAGGCGAACCCGCCGTCGTGAGTGCGCAGTTCCCGGACCATGAAGTCGGCGGTCTCCAGGGCGACCCGGCGGGCCAGCTCCGACCCGGTCGCACGCCAGAGGTGCGCGTACACCCGGCACAGCAGGGCGTTGTCGTACAGCATCTTCTCGAAGTGCGGCACGACCCAGTCACGGTCGACGGAGTACCGGGCGAAGCCGCCGCCGAGCTGGTCGTAGAGCCCGCCACGGGCCATGCGCTCGCAGGTGTCGGCGGCCATCTGCAGCGCGCCTTCGGAACCGGTACGGGCATGGTGCCGCAGCAGGAACTCGATGACCATGGACGGCGGGAACTTCGGGGCACCGCCGAACCCGCCGCGCTGCGCGTCGTACTCGCGGGTGAGCCCGAGCAGCGCCTGGGCGAGTTCCTGCTCGCCGGGCGGTTGGGCGCCCTGGTGGCTGATCTCCCGCTCGCCGAGATCATGGACGATCTTCCCGGCGACCTCGGCGACCTCGTCCCGCCGGTCGGCCCAAGCGGCCCGAACACCCTCCAGGACCTGCCGGAAGGAGGGCATGCCGTGGCGCGGCGCGGGCGGGAAGTAGGTACCGAAGTAGAAGGGCTCGGCGTCGGGCGTGAGAAACACGGTCATGGGCCAGCCACCCTGCCCGGTGGCGGCCTGCACGGCCTCCATGTAGACGGCGTCGACGTCCGGCCGCTCCTCACGGTCGACCTTGATGGAGACGAAGTGCTCGTTGAGGTAGTCGGCGGTGGCCTGGTCCTCGAAGGACTCTTGAGCCATGACATGACACCAGTGGCAAGAGCTGTACCCGACGCTCAGCAGGACGGGTTTGTTCGTCTCGCGGGCCTGGTCGAAGGCCTCGGCCGACCAGGGCCACCAGTCAACGGGGTTGTCGGCGTGCTGGAGGAGGTACGGGGACGTCTCATGGGCCAGTCGGTTCACCCTCCCACTCTCCCACGGGGTCGGGAGCCGCGTAGAAGCGCAGGTTGACCCGGCGCGCCCCCTCGGGAACCGCGTCGTCCGGGTGGCTGTAGCGGTCGAGGAGTTCCTGGTACGCGTGGACGAAGGCGTGCAGGTCGTCCTTGGTCATCCAGGTGCCGGAGCGCTGCACCTGGGCCCAGCCCTCGGGGCCCCGGTACTCCTCGTGGGCGCGGCGGAACAGCCTGGTGTCGATCTCGATCTTGAGGAGGGCGAGGTGCTCGGCCGCCGCGTACTCCTCCCGCGTCATGGTGGCCGGGTCGGGTGTGGTGTGGCTGAAGGGCAGGCTCCGCCACCAGCGCTCCCGGCCGGCGGACTTCTCCGGGATCTCCTCGATGAGCTTCTGCTCGGCGAGTTTGCGCAGGTGGTAGCTGGTGGTGCCGGAGCTCTCGCCGAGTTCGCGGGCGAGCACGGTGGAGTTGGCCTCGCCGTGGCGGCCGAGGTAGTCGAGGATCCGGCGGCGCAGGGGGTTGCCGAGGGACTTGTAGAGGGCGGTGCGTTCGAGGCCGGTCAACTCGGCGTGTGCGGCGGGGTCGGGCGCCGCGGCCGTCCTGGGCGTGCCGTCGGTCATGCGATCACCGTAACGCTGAGAACCCTGAGACGTCCCTGATGTCTGCCGAATTTTCTTTGCAGAACTTTCTCTGCGGTCTAGCGTGGGGGCATGCGGAAGCACCGCGCGGGAAGCGGCAAAGGTGACGGAACAAGGTGGGGGTCGGTCGCGTTGGATCAGTTGACTACGACGAAGGCGCGGCTGATGAAGCGGACGAAGCGGTGGGCACTGGTCCTGCTCGGCTCGTCCTCCGTGCTGCTCGTGCCGTGGACGGTGGTGCTGGCGCTGACGCTGCCCACCAGGACCGAGGTGCACAACTGGTCGCTGGCCTGGATCGGGCTGGACGTCCTGATGGCGACGGGGTGCGCGGCGACGGCGGTGCTGGGGTTGCGGGGCGACGCACGGGCCCGCCTGACGGCTTCGGCGACGGCATCGGTCGCGCTCCTGGACGCCTGGTTCGACATAACGACGTCGGCGGTGGGCACAGCGCTGCTGGAGGCGCTCGGCAGCGCGGTCGCGGAGACGGGTCTGGCCGCGGCGTGCGTCTTCCTGGCGCTGTCGAAGGGACGGCAGAGCGAGCCTGTGCCGCGCTAGCCGACCCGTTCTTCGATGATCCGGCCCTCTCGCAACTTCGCTCTGCGCCAAGGACACTCTTAGGCAATGGAGTTGCCGCTGGAGGGGGACGGGACATGCGGGACGCCCACCGGGCGGAAGCCGACCGGCTGCTGGTGCAGGCCGTGGAGGAGGAGGTCCGCCGCTCCGGGGGCCGCGTCGACGGACAGCTGCTGCTGTCACGGGCGCGCGGCGGCCTGGACGCGATGGCACAGAGCGCAGCCGAGGAGTACGACAGTTACACCCACGCTCTCGACGAGTCGGAGGCCGGCCGGCAGAGCTTCGGCCAGCGGTACGCCAGAGAGGGCGCCGGAACTCCCTTGCTGGTGGCGGCCGTTGCCGCAGTCGCGGCCGTCTTCGCCGACCTCTACCTGGGTACCGGCACCGGTACGGCGCTCGGCGCGGGCGTGGCCGTCGGTGTGATCGGCGCGGCCGCCACGGTCGTCAAGGTCGCCGGTGCGCATCTCCCCGCCGCTCATCACCGTGCCGGCGCGGCCGGTCAGCCCGGCGGTCCCGAGCAGTTACGTCTGCAGTGGCTGACGGCGCTGGAGGTGCGTGGGATCCGTCCGTTCCTCGATCAGCAGCGGGTGCTCAGCGCGTCCACGGGACCGAAGAAGCAGGGCCCGGGGCTGCGCGGCGCGGACAAGAGCGCGGCGGCCCGCAGGCGTACGGTGCTGCAGCAGTCGTTCGGTCAGCTCCCTGACCCGGAGGGCCCGTTCGCCGGCCGTCACCAGGAACTGGCACGGATCCGGCAGTGGGCGCAGGCGGCGCGGGCGACCACGGAGACCCGTCCGACGGTGGTCGTCCTGCACGGGGAGCCCGGCTCCGGCCGTACGACGCTGGCGATCCGGGCCACCCACGATCTGAAGGACTTCTTCCGGGGTGCGGTCGTGGTGGATCTGCGCGGCGACAGCCGGGGGGAGCCGCCGTTGCCCACCCGGGACGCGCTGCTGCATCTGCTCAACCGGCTGGGTGCGCCGCGCGAACAGTTGCTGTTCCGTGAGCGTTCCTCGGCCGACCAGCAGGTCAAGCGGCTCAGCGAGCTGTACCACCAGCACCTCACGGGTCTTCCGGTGACGATCGTGCTGGACGACGCCTCCGATGCCGAGCAGGTGCGCACGCTGATCCCGGAGCGTTCGGACAGCCTGGTCCTGGTCACCGCCCGGGAGCGGCTCGACCTGCCCGCGGACCTGCCGGCCTGGGTGCACCAGCTTCCGGTGACGGCGCTGGACGCGGCGGGTGCGGAGGAGTTGCTGGACGCGGCGGCGCAGGACATGTCGGGGCCGTACGACGCGCAGTCCGCGGAGCGGATCCGGGAGTTGTGCGGCGGGCTGCCGCTGGCGCTGCGGGTGGCGGGCTCGTCGCTGGGCTCGCGTTCACCGCTCCAGCTGGCCACGGACCTGGGCGCGTACGGTCCGGTCGAGCCGGTGGAGCGGGTGCTGTGGCTGCGCTACACCGACCAGTCGGACATGGGGCGCCGTCTGTTGAGGAGGCTGGCGCTGGCGGGCCGGGCCTCGCTCGGCGCGGCGGCCGCGGCCGCTCTGCTGGCCACGGACGAGGCGGAGGCGACCCGTCATCTGGTCGCGCTCGCGCAGGCCGGCCTGATCGACCACGTCCGGCGCAGCCGCTACCGGTTGCACGACCTGGTCCGCGCCTTCGCCCAGGCCCGCCTCGCCGACGAGGAGGAGCCGGCCGACCGCGCGGCGGCGCAGGAGCGGCTGATCGTCAACTACGGGGAGCTGGCCGACTCCGTGCTTCGTCTGGTGGACGGCAACATGTCGACCCGCTCGGACCGGTTCAGCCCGCACGGTTTCACGTCGCTCGAGGAGGCGCTGCGCTGGCTGGACGACGAGTCGAGCTTCATCACGGCGGCGCTGCGGCATGCGGAGGGCGTCGACCAGGCGGCCGTGCAGAATCTGCTGGGTGCCCTGTGCGACTACTGCCTGCTGCGCGGGGACCTCTACCGGCTGGGTGAGATCAGCGAGTTGGCGCAGGCGGTGGACCAGGGTCTGCTGGTGCGTTCGGTGCAGTGGCGTACCGGTATCGCGGCCCGTCAGCTGGGCGAACTGGACAAGGCCCGTACCACCCTCACCTCGGTCGTGGACCTCTATATGGAGGCGCACCACGACGCCGGCACGGCCCGTGCCCTGTGCTCCCTCGGGATCACCCTGCATCACCAGGGCCACCTCACCGAGGCGGCGGCCAAGCTCCAGGAGGCCCTGGATCTCCAGGCGGCTCCCCAGCTGGCGACCGACCGGGCCTGGACGATGCACGCGCTCGCGGCGGTGCAGCGTGACCGTGCCCGGCTCGCGGAGGCGCTGGACCTGCTCACCCGGTCGCTGGTGCTGCACCGGGAGGGCGGTTCGGTGCACGGCGAGGCCTGGGCGCACTTCCAGCTCGGTCAGCTGGCGCTGCGGATGGGTGACGTACCGCGTGCGGAGCGGGAGCTGGGGGCGGCGCTGGAGCGTTACGGCCGTACCCGCGACGCCCGTGGGGAGGCCTGGGCGCTGACCCAGTTGGCGCGGGCCCGGCTGGTGGACGGTGACGCGTCCCCGGCGGTCGACGCACTGCGTCAGGCGGCCGCCCGGCACCGTGAGAACGAGGACGCGCGCGGCGAGGCCTGGACGGTCTACTACCTGGGCCAGGCCCTGGAGGAGACCGGCACCCTGGACCAGGCGGTCCGTGAGCTGGAGCGCTCGCGCACGATGTTCTCCCGGATACGGGACGTCTACGGGCTTGCCTGTGCCCGCCACCACTCGGCCCGGGTGACCCGCGACCAGCGGGCTGCCCAGACCGGCTCGCTGCGCAACTCGGGTTTCGCCCGTCAGCTGCTGGTCGACGCCCGCGCCGACTTCCAGCGCATCGGTGTCGTCCATGGCGAGGCCTGGACCTGTCTGGAGCTGGCCGTGGTGGACGCCGGCAACACCCGCACCCAGCAGGCCCTGGCCCTGTGCGACGAGGCGGTCACCCTGTTCTCGTCGTACGGCGACCGCCGCGGCGAGGACTGGGCGCACTTCCTGCGCTGCACCCTGCTTCCTTACGCCGCACCCGGCGGCGTGGAGGTGGGCACCGCTGTCGCCCAGGAGGACCTGGCGCAGCTCTCCCGGACGGCCCACCCGCTGCGCGACGAGAAGCTGACCGAGCACGTCACGACGTACGGTCTGCTCCTTGAGCGCGGGGTGACCCTGGAGTCCGGCTGGCAGGGCTGGCGCCTGGGCATGGTCCCCAGCCGGCACGCCCGTGAGGTGATGGGGGTGCCGGTGCCGGGTGGGGCGTGACGGCGGTCAGCCCTTGGTGTCGGCCGCGGGGGTCCCCGGGTCCGCCTTGGCGTCCGGGGGCTCCTTGAAGTCGACCTTCTGCATGTGCTTGTTCATGGACTTCATCAGGCCCCAGACCGCCACGGCCATCACCGCGAAGACGATGAAGCCGAGGACGCCGGGGGTGACCTTGTTCTCGTCGACCTCCTTGGCGAGGGGGACGAGATGCGTCAGTGCCAGACTTGCGCTTGCGCTCATGTCAGGCATTGTCGCGGATGCCCGCAAAGAGGTCGTCCTCGGGGAGGGAGGTATCGACGAGCGACTTCGCGAGCTCGTACTCCTCGGTCGGCCAGACCTCCTTCTGGAGGTCCATCGGGACCTTGAACCAGCCGCCGTCGGGGTCGATCTGCGTGGCGTGGGCGATCAGCGCCTTGTCGCGGATCTCGAAGAAGTCGGCGCACGGGATGTGCGTGGTCAGGGTGCGCTCGGTGCGCTCGAACTCGTTCCACCGCTTCAGCCAGTCCCCGTACGGCGACTCCATGCCGCGGTCCAGCAGGGCGTGGTGCAGCGCCTCGGTGCGGGGGCGGTTGAAGCCCTGGTTGTAGTAGAGCTTCTGCGCCTGGTAGACGGGGCCGAACTCACCCTCGGGGTACTTCTCGGGGTCGGCCGCGCCCTCGAAGGCCACCATCGAGATCTTGTGGGTCATGATGTGGTCGGGGTGCGGGTAGCCGCCGTTCTCGTCGTAGGTGGTGATCACCTGCGGGCGGAACGCGCGGATCCTGCGGACGAGCTCGCCGGCCGCCTTGTCGACGTCCTCCAGGGCGAAGCAGCCCTCGGGGAGCGGCGGCAGCGGGTCGCCCTCGGGCAGACCGGAGTCGACGAAGCCGAGCCACTCCTGCTTGACGCCGAGGATCTCGCGGGCCTCGTCCATCTCCTTCTTGCGTACCTCGTGGATGTGCTCCTCGATGTACTTGTCGCCCTGCAGCTTGGGGTTGAGGATGGAGCCGCGCTCCCCGCCCGTGCAGGTCACGACCAGCACGTCCACCCCCTCGGACACGTACTTCGCCATGGTGGCCGCGCCCTTGCTCGACTCGTCGTCGGGGTGGGCGTGGACGGCCATCAGTCGCAGCTGGTCAGTCAAGACTCAATCCTCAGTAAGTCGGCGCCCCGGTTTCCTCGGGTGCGATCGGCGCTTCTATAGTGACCGAATCGGGGGGCGAATAATTCCGGGGTCCGGTCCTGCCGGGTCCGGAGGCGGTTCTTGCCGGGAGGACGATCATGAGTACCGCGAGTACGCGGCTGCCCGAGGGCCGCTACGGCCGCTCCTCGGACGACGTCGCCGACCGCAGGCTCAAGATCACCGGCGTGGTCCTCGGTGCTCTGCTGCTCGCCCTGGTCGGCTACTTCGCCTACCACTATGTGGTGAAGAGTGAGATCAGCGCCCAGGTCGTCGCCTTCGACGCCTCGGACAGCGCGGTCAAGGTGCATCTGGAGGTCCACAAGGACTCCGGCGCCTCCGGCTACTGCACGGTGCGCTCCCAGGCGGCGGACGGCTCCGAGGTGGGCCGGGCGGACTTCCGCTTCACCGGTTCCGCGACCGAGATCGACCGGGTGGTCACGCTCCGTACGACGGCCCGGGGCACCACGGCGGAGCTGCTCGGCTGCCACGCCGACTGACACCGGCCACGAATACGTAGGCGCTGACCTGCGTTGACATGATTCTAATGGCTTATGTCCTCCCCCTTACGCCGTTGAATTGTTAGGCTCGTGGTTTCGCCCTTCCATGGAGGAACATGCTTCTGGGTAGGGCGATGCTTTGTATTCCCAGTACCGACGAGGAGCACCTGTGACCCAGACCAGCGAGAACGTCACCTGGCTGACCCAGGAGGCGTACAACCAGCTCAAGGCCGAGCTGGAGTACCTGTCTGGTCCTGCGCGCACGGAGATCGCCGCCAAGATCGCCGCCGCGCGCGAGGAAGGCGACCTGCGCGAGAACGGCGGGTACCACGCGGCCAAGGAGGAGCAGGGCAAGCAGGAGCTCCGTGTGCGCCAGCTGACCCAGCTTCTTGAGAACGCCAAGGTCGGCGAGGCTCCGACCTCCGCGGACGGCGCCGTCGCGCCCGGCATGGTGGTGACCATCGCCTTCGACGGTGACGAGGACGACACCACGACCTTCCTCCTCGCCTCGCGCGAGTACGCCAGCGCCGACATCGAGACCTACTCCCCGCAGTCCCCGCTGGGCACCGGTGTCATCGGCCACAAGGTGGGCGAGGACGCGGAGTACGAGCTGCCGAACGGCAAGAAGGCCAAGGTGAAGATCCTCAAGGCCGAGCCCTACTCCGGCTGACGCGAACAGACACCTGCCCCCGGCGTTCGGGTGACGCCGGGGGCCTTGTCATGACTGCCTTGCGTCACGCCGTGGCCGAGCGGTACTTGCGGACCGCGAGCGTCCGGAAGACCAGGATGATCACGACCGACCAGATCAGCGAGGCCCAGACCGGGTGCTGCATGGGCCAGGCGTCGGATGCGCTGAAGCCCGGCGGCAGGTTGCCGAACAGCTCACGGCTGGCCTGCACGGTCGCGCTGAACGGGTTCCACTCCGCGATGTGGCGCAGGAAGGCCGGCATCTTGCCGGCGTCCACGAAGGCGTTCGAGATGAACGTCAGCGGGAACAGCCAGATCAGACCGCCCGAGGTCGCCGCTTCAGGGGTGCGCACGGTCAGGCCGATGAGTGCGCCGATCCAGGAGAACGCGTACCCGAGCAGTAGGAGCAGGCCGAAGCCGGCGAGTACCTTGCCGATGTTCTCGTGCGTGCGCCAGCCGACTATCAGCGCGACGACAGCCAGGACGACGAGGGTGAGCGCGGTCTGCACCAGGTCGGCGAGAGTGCGCCCGGTCAGCACCGCACCACGCGCCATGGGCAACGACCGGAAGCGGTCGATGAGGCCCTTGTGCATGTCGTCGGCGATACCCGCTCCCGCGCCCGCGGTGGCGAAGGTCACCGTCTGCGCGAAGATGCCGGCCATCAGGAACTCACGGTAGGACTGGGTGGAGGTGGACGAACCGACCTGGATCGAGCCGCCGAACACATAGGTGAACAGCACCACGAACGTGTGCGTGGGTGTGGTTCTGGTTGCAGCCGTCCCCGGCACCCTCGCAGAGCTCCAGAGCCTCAAGATCCAGCGCCGCGAACTTCGGATCGATGCTGCCCGTGACCTCCATGGGAGGCAGGACCATGAGCGGCGGTACAGAAACCCCACCAGAACCCTTCAGGGCCTCCATGGCAGCCTCCCAGGCGCCTGAGGTTCGCCAGCCTTCCGCACGCCTCCTCACGGCATTCCAGGCGTTCCCGGAGACCTCTACCTCATTCCAGCGAGCAGCAGTCCGCAGCTTCCACAGGATCGCTACGAACATCTCGCGCTTGGGTGTCCGGTTCTGACGGAAGTCGGGGAGAAGGGGATCAACCGTCGCCCATTCCTCATCACTGATCTTGAGTGGCACCAACGTGCCCGTCTCCCGATGCCACTCGGCGAGGGGATCAGCGATCCCCTTCCGATGCGACTTGCCCTTGCCCACCACCTGCACGCGAATGTCCAGCAGGTCAAGGAGGTCCCGGCGCTGCGCGGCCGTGAAGGAGTCCAACGCGGTCGCCTGGTTCTCCACCAGGGCAACGATCTCATCCGCCCGCTGCTGCTGATCTTCGGCTTCCCTGAGCCATCGAGCCACGCGCTCGCGCTCAGTGGCTAACTCGTCTTCCTTCGCCTGGAGCGCTTGCTTCACTTCACGGATCGTGGATTCATCGATCTCGGCTCCCGCCCCCTCACTCAATTCTTCTTCGAAGAGCTGAGTAAGCTTCGCGAGCAGCTGCACCTTACGGCTGGACCTCTTCTTCTCGATCTGCGCGTCCAGCTCAGCCAGACGCTTTCGGTACGTCTCAGCGCGCGCCGGGATCGCTCCCAACCACTTGGCAGCGAGCGCCCGGAACTTGCCCACGTCGGAGAGCAGTGCCTCAATCTCAGCCCAGATGACCTTTTCCACGTCGGGCGCAGGAAGTTCCGAGCATTCACACTTCAACCCCAGCCGTTTCCCCATGCACCGGTAGTAGCCAATGGAAGATTCGACATTCTTTCCACCCGTGTAGTAGCCACCGCATGCTGCATGCAGGCGGCCGGTGAACAGGTAGTGGGTGAGGTTCTTCTTCTTGAACGATCGCCGATTGAGGGCCTTCCGAAGGTCCTCCACCCGCTTCGGATCGGCGATAGGCCGAGGCACCGCGATCCGGAAGAGTTCAAAGGTCTCCTCTTCGTCGTCTTCGGTCGTGCGCTCAATGCGGAACTCCACGTACCCGTCAAGGGCAGTGGAGTTGAGACGCCTCGCAAGGTTCGCACCCGTCCATAGCAGGCCCTTACGAGTCCGGGAGCCAATGGTGTTCAGGTGCTCTGCTGCCTCATCCCGTGAGTAGCCGAGGTCCACCAGCAGACCCGCAGCGACGTTGATCACTTGCACCTCGTCCTCACAGAGGACCGGGATCGCCTTGCTTCCCTTACCGCTTAGAGTCACGCCGTAGGGCGGCTGACCGAGAGGCCAACCACCAGCGGCCAGCTTCTGATCCCGACCGCCCATGGTTCGCTCAAGGATCAGGGTGTGCTCCAACTCCGCCATGTAGGAAAGCAGGCTGAGCATGATGCCGAACAGTTCGTCGTCACTGTCCAGCCGGCCGTCCGCCGTGGCCACCCTGATCTTGTGATGCTTGGTGGCGTTGAACACCCAGAGGTGGATGTCCTCCATGGTCCGCCCGATGCGGTCTAACTTGCCGAACACCACGAGGTCGATGAGATCCCTTTCGATCGCCTCAGTCATCTCGTCGAGGTCAGGGCGAGAGTCCTTCTTTCCCGACTCCCCACCATCGATGTAGACCTTTTGGATCTTGTATCTGCCTGCACCGATCTTGTAGTCCAGCCATGACCTGCACTGCTTTTCCTGAGTGTCGAGGCCATATCCCTCGACCTGCTTCGCGGTCGACACGCGAAGGTAGACAGCTACCCGAAGCACACTCCGAGCGGTCCGACGCCCGCGCATGACGGTACTCTTCCCCATGTCAGTCCCTCCGAGACTGGCAGGCTGGTCCACGACCGGCCTGGTCCCAGGGGGCGGCAACCCTCTGGGACCTCCATGTGATGTCCCATCAGCTTACTCGCCCCACTGGTTATTCGGCAGGCGGTCTCTGAAATCCGGCGCCGTTCCTGCGCCCCTTGGGCAAGCGGCCGAACAAGAGGTCCGCGAATCGCTGCTCTTCGCGTTCGCCCCACTCGACTGCGCGCCAGCGCGAAACCACTTCGCCGGGCTTCGGCTGCTTCTTTTTCGGGCAGCTCATTCGCTCTGCCCCTGCTCGTCTCGCGCAGCCCGAGCGAACTCCCGGTTTAGGGCGAGTTCTTCCGTGATCCCCGCAGCGAGTTGGGCAGCACCAGGGGTATGACCGGAGCCGACGTAACGCCAGGTCGCTTCTATGACCACTCCCTCTCGCGTTGAGTCTTCGCCCTCTCGGTGAGCGGCGCGGTCAGCGCGCAATGCCGCGTAGGTGCTTGAGATCGAGCAGCGTCAAGCGCCATGCCCGTACCAGCTCCCCTAGTCGCGCGCGATCAACCAGCGCACGCCCACGGGTGACCAACCCGACGCACGCCAGACACGCCCCGACCGTACCCAGCTTTCGTGTCCTCAGTCAGCGTCTGACGTCGTCTGGGCGGTGGCTCTCCAACCTCCGCCGGAAACCCTGTAGGCACGGCTCGCGACTTGGAACCGCGACAGCGAGGCTGTCAATTGCGGCAAGAAGTTCCTCTATTTCCCCGGGGCCGGGATGCGCAGAAATGAAATCCGAGTAGCTATCTTCCGCCTTCTGCCAGCGCAGCATTAGACAGGCGGAAAGAAACATGTTTCCCTTCTTACTTGGAGTTTCCGCCTCTGCTGCGATGATCCTAACGGCGCGAGTTATCTGCTTTTTCCTGTCCGCGTGCAGCAACGCGTAAAGCGCCACAGAGCGCTCATAGTGAGCCCATCCGCTCCGAGGTGTGAGCGTGATCGCGCGATTATGATCCGAAAGCGCATGCTCATATCGAGGGTGACGGACTCGATCCTGACATTCCCTGGATTGAGGGATGTGGCACTTCGCCTGGCGATTGAGGGGCGGCGGCAGCAGCAGCAGCGTCAGCCTCGTGGCGGCGCTGCCGATATGTTGCGAGCCTTTTATCGAAATTCTTTAGAGTCAAACCATACTGAGTCAACTGAACACTAATGGATTCCATCGCCTCCAGAGCATCGGAAACAGACTCGTCTACGTAAGTAGTGATGGCCTGCGCTTCGCGAGCGGAGCCGTCCATTTGCCTCAGTAGGGTCGACTTCCCTACCCTGCCGGGCCCTCGCACATGAAAAACGAACTGAGTAGTTTCCTCTGGCGGCTGCTTCAAGATGTCTCTAAATTTCGACAACTCGTCATGCCGGCCGACGAATCCGCTTTGCCTCTGCTTGCGGATCAATGCATGTCTCGAAAGCCGTTGCACCACCGCGCTCACCCCCCGTTGATGCGGGAAACGGGGCTACATCAGCCCTCTCCTCATTCTTGCAGAGCGTTACGACCCGCGCAGGGCTTCCTACACTTTGTCCCACACCTGTACGGCGTTTGTAGAGGTCGCAGTCATTGCCCATGCGCTGAAGGGTGTCCCGCAATGAGCAAGCCGAGGTGCAAGCAACCGGTCTCACGCGTCTTGGTAGAGGTTGACGATGTTGCCGTCGGGGTCGCGCAGCCACACCGAACGGCGTCCCCAGGGCTGGGTTGTTGGCGGCTTGAGGATCTCGATGCCCTGAGCCCGCAGTCGTTCGCTCGCAGCGGCAGCCATCGATCCAGGCACCATCGAATCCATACCCTGCGTGGTGCAGAACGACAGAACTGCACCGGGAACCGTCGCCCGAGCGAAGGGGTCGCCGCTCCCTTCGGCATCTGCGTCCAGTACTGCGACATAGACGCCGTGGCCGACGGTGTTCGCACTGCCGACACCGTTCCCGCCGCCACCAGGGGATTCGACGCGGGTAAGAAGGTCAAGGGCCGCAAGCGGTTCATCGTCACCGACACCCTCGGTCTGCTGCTGGCCGTGCACGTGGTCGCGGCCAGCGTCCAAGACCGCGATGGTGCCAAGCACCCACTGCTGTGGACCCGCCTCGACCACCCAGATGTGCGGAAGGTCTGGGCCGACCAGGGCTTCGCCGGCCGTCTGGTCGACTGGACCTCCCAGATCCTCGGCCGCGAGCTCGAGATCGTCCGCAGAGACCCTGGCCAGCGCGGCTTGCAGGTGCAGCCGAAGCGGTGGGCGATTGAGCGCACGCTGTCGTGGATCACTGCCCACCGGCGCCTGGCACGCGACTACGAGAGCAGCCCGGCTCACTCAAAGGCCATGATCCGTTGGGCGATGATCGGGGTCACATGGTCCGCCGCCTGACGCGGGGTAGTCCTGCCACTCGGCCCGGCCCCAAACCGCTTACCCAGCTGCGGTGACGCGTCAGAACGCCAGTACCGTGCTGCTGTGACCAGTGACAAGGCCGACCGCCGCGGGCTCTGGGACGACGCTGCGGTCCGTGCCCGTGTCGCCGCCATGGCTCAAGGAGACCCTGGGCGTCAGCGTTTCGGGTCCTCACACCATGGATATCGACTTCGGCCTCCTCTGGCAGAGGACACGATCTGGCTGTTCGAGCAGCAGCACGGTGTCCGGCTCCCCGCTTCCTACCGCAGCTTCCTCAAGGATGTCGCCGACGGAGGAGCGGGACCGGACTACGGGCTCCTAGGCCTTACAGAGGAAGTGGACGACGAAGAGGCCCTGCACGACCTTCGAGAAGAGGGCCGACGCGCGGGCTTCCTGTCCACGCCGTTTCCGCACACCACCGAGTGGCCGGGGCCGGGCAAGGACGGTGATGCCAACTACTCGGTCGGAGGGAGTCTGGTCATCGGGGAGTGCGGTTGCGGCACGTTGCACCGGCTGGTCGTCACGGGGAGGAACGCTGGCCAGGTCTGGCTCGACGATCCTGACTGGGGTGGCCTGACACCGGGCCCGGACTTCCGAGACTGGTACCTGGCATGGCTGGCTACGACCTGACTGCTGTGGCCCGAGGCCCGTCCGGGCGAGCTAGTCGGCAGATCTCAAACGCGGTCTCAGACCTGAATGGTTCAGACCCACTCCACCTCGGACTGAATTCTCAAGGATCCTCCGGGGAGCGGCAGAGGCGTTCGCGGGGCATCCTGCACGAGTCTCTGCCGCTTCCGCTGAGCGCCGAGTGCGTTCAGCACGGCGGCTCTCTCTTCCTCACTGCGGTCCACCAAGGCATCGGCGATCCGCCGCAACGCCTCATTCACGTCAGTGCGCGTGACCGCTCGAAGCCGGCGTCGGACCGGCGTTCTTGACCGTCAGAGGAAGCAACTTCTTACCGTACGTCACAGTTGAGAGAGCCGTGCTCAGCCAGCCGCCCGACGATACTTACGCACCGCGAGCGTCCGGAAGGCCAGGATGATCGCGACCGACCAGATCAGCGAGGCCAGGATCGGGTGCTGCATGGGCCAGGCGTCGGACGCGTTGAAGCCCGGCGGAAGGTTGCCGAACAGCTCACGGCTGGCCTGGACGGTGGCGCTGAACGGGTTCCACTCCGCGATGTGGCGCAGGAAGGTCGGCAGGTGGCTCGCGTCCACGAACGCGTTCGAGATGAACGTCAGCGGAAACAGCCAGATCAGACCGCCCGAGGTCGCCGCTTCGGGGGTGCGCACGGACAGGCCGATGAGCGCGCCGATCCACGAGAAGGCGTATCCGAGCAGCAGGAGCAGGCCGAATCCGGCGAGCACCTTGCCGAGGTTCTCGTGTGTGCGCCAGCCGACGATCAGGGCGACGACCGCCAGCACGACGAGGGTGAGTGCCGTCTGCACCAGGTCGGCGAGAGTGCGCCCGGTCAGGACCGCGCCGCGCGCCATGGGCAACGACCGGAAGCGGTCGATGAGGCCCTTGTGCATGTCGTCGGCGATACCCGCTCCCGCGCCCGCGGTGGCGAAGGTCACCGTCTGCGCGAAGATGCCGGCCATCAGGAACTCACGGTAGGACTGGGTGGAGGTCGAGGAGCCGACTGTGATCGAGCCGCCGAACACGTAGGTGAACAGCACCACGAACATGATCGGCTGAATCAGCCCGAAGATCAACATCTCGGGAATCCGGCCCATGCGAATCAAGTTTCTGCGGGCCACAACCATAGAGTCGTTCACGGCGCTCACTTCACCAGCTCCTTCAGGGCGCCGAGCCGTCCGTCTCGGAGGAGCGGCGAGATAAATCCTGACCGACATGTGCGAACAGGATTCGGGATCCGGGACATCCGGATCAGGTTGCGTTTCGCGGCCACCATCGAGTCGCGGAAGGACTGGCTGACGGCGTTGCCGGGGGCGGCTACCCGCACGATGTCGCTGACGGCACTCACTTCACGGCCTCCTTGCGGCTGTTCTTGCGGGTGTCCTTCTGGTCCTGCTCGCCATTGCCCTCGGCCTTCTCCTCGGCCGTGTGTCCGGTCAGGGACAGGAAGACGTCGTCGAGGGTGGGGCGGCGCAGTGCGATGTCGTCTATCTCGATGCCCCGGGTGTCCAGCTCGCGGATGACCTCGGCGAGCAGCTTGGCGCCGCCGGTAACGGGGACGGTGAGCTTGCGGGTGTGCTCCTCGACGGTGGTCTCGCCCTTGCCGAAGCCGTGCAGTACCTCGGCGGCGGTCGGGATGTGACCGCGCTCGTGCACCACGACCTCGACGCGCTCGCCGCCGGTGCGGGCCTTGAGCTGGTCGGAGGTGCCCTTGGCGATGACCCGGCCGTGGTCGACGACCGCGATGTCGTGGGCGAGGTGATCGGCCTCTTCCAGATACTGGGTGGTGAGCAGCAGCGTCTTACCGCCGGAGACGAGCTGTTTGATGACCTCCCACAGCTGCTGGCGGTTGCGGGGGTCGAGGCCGGTCGTCGGTTCGTCCATGAACATCACGGGCGGGGAGACGACCAGGGCGGCCGCGAGGTCGAGGCGGCGGCGCATGCCTCCGGAGTAGGTCTTGGCGGGGCGGTCGGCTGCGTCGGCGAGGTTGAACTGCTCCAGCAGCTCGGCCGCGCGGTCCTTGGCCTGCTTCGCCCGCATCTGGTAGAGACGGCCGACCATCTGCAGGTTCTCGCGGCCGGTGAGGTATTCGTCGACCGCCGCGAACTGTCCGGACAGGCCGATGGAGCGGCGTACGGCGTCCGGTTGGCTGACCACGTCCATGCCCGCGACGACCGCTTTGCCGCTGTCGGGGCGGAGCAGGGTCGTCAGACAGCGGACGGCCGTCGTCTTGCCCGCGCCGTTCGGCCCGAGCAGTCCGAGGACCGTGCCTTCGGGGACATCGAGGTCGACGCCGTCCAAGGCCCTTACGTTGCCGAAGGTCTTGACCAGGCCTTCGGCATAGATGGCGCCTGGCATATGAGTCTCCACGTCGTCGAGGATTCTTCGAAAAAGGCTAGGTATGCGCGCTTCGGGCCGCCTATGGTTTTCGCCTGCGCGACTGCAGGCGGGCGCGGCCGTGGCCACGCGAACACACCATAACGCGATGTATCGCGTCCGTCGACAGGTTTTCCCGAACGAGTGAGTGAACAGAGCCGGACCTGGTTGTTTCCCGCCGGGAGCGGAACCCCCGCTCAGTCGATGACCGTGTAACCGGCCTCGCGCAGCGCCTGCCCGACCTCGGTGCAGTGCACGGGTCCCTTGGTCTCCAGGTGCAGCTCGACCTCCGCCTCCGAGAGCCCGAGCCGGGGGTCGGTCCGGACGTGGCTCACGTCCAGGACGTTGGCGTCGACGGTCGACAGCACCCCGAGGAGGGTGGCCAGGGCGCCCGGCCGGTCGGTCAGCCGTAGCCGTACGGCCAGGTAGCGGCCCTGCGCGGACATGCCGTGCCGCAGTACCCGCTGCATCAGCACCGGATCGACGTTCCCGCCGGACAGCACGGCGACGACCGGTCCGGCGAAGCTGCCGGGCTCGGCGAGCAGCGCGGCGACCGGGGCTGCGCCGGCCGGTTCCACGACCAGCTTGGCCCGCTCCAGGCAGAGCAGCAGCGCGGCGGCGAGCTGGTCCTCGCCGACCGTGCGGACCTCGTCGACCAGATCCTCGACCAGCGCGAACGGCACATCGCCGGGACGTCCGACCCTGATGCCGTCGGCCATCGTCAACGGGTTCTCCACCGAGACCGGGCGCCCGGCCGCGAGCGAGGGCGGGTACGCGGCCGCGCCCTCCGCCTGGACGCCGACGATCCGTACGTCCGGCCTGATCGCCTTCACCGCCACCGCGATCCCGGCCGCGAGCCCGCCGCCGCCGATACCGACGACGATCGTGCCGACCTCCGGGCACTGGTCCAGGATCTCCAGGCCGACCGTGCCCTGACCGGCGATGATGTCGGGGTGGTCGAAGGGGTGGATGAACACCGCGCCGGTCTCGGCCGCGTACTCCTGGGCGGCGGCCAGCGTCTCGTCGACCACCTGACCGTGCAGCCGTACCTCCGCGCCGTACTCGCGGGTCGCGCTGATCTTGGGCAGCGGGGCGCCGTTGGGCATGAACACCGTGGCGTGCACGCCGAGCAGCGCGGAGGCCAGTGCCACGCCCTGGGCGTGGTTCCCGGCGCTGGCCGCCACGACCCCGGCGGCGCGCTCCTCGGGCAGCAGCCCGGCGATGCGCACATACGCGCCGCGCAGCTTGAACGAACCGGTCCGCTGGAGGTTCTCGCACTTGAGGTGCACCGGCGAGCCGACCAGCTGGGACAGATGCCTGCTGCCCTCCATCGCGGTCACCCGTGCCACGCCCGTGAGCATCTTCTGAGCGCCGCGTACGTCGTCGAGGGTGACGGGGTGCAAGGAGTCAGCCGTGCTGTAGCTCATGGCCCAAGTCTCGCAGTTCACAGGCCGAAGACTCGGGTGTGACCAACCTCCGAGACCGGTTTGCGCAGCCCCGGTACGGCTCGCCCCCCGTCCGCGTACTCTGTCCCCCACACCAGCACTCTTCATGAAGTGAGCCTCCGGCCATGCCCACAACACCTGAAATGTCGATGGACATGACGACCGTCGGTGACACCGGTCTCCTCGACACGCTGCAGCACGAGGTGGCGGTGTTCGCCCGCCGTGCCGAACAGACCCGGCTCGGCGGCGTGGGGCAGGTGCGCAACTCCATGGACCGCGCCGCGTATCTGCTGCTCAACCGCCTCGACAAGGAAGGCCCCATGGGGGTCAAGGCGCTCGCCGCGAGCATGGGGATCGATTCCTCCACGGTCACCCGGCAGGTGGCTCCGCTGGTCGACACCGGGCTCGTCAAGCGCACCTCGCACCCCGAGGACGGGCGGGCCGTGGTGCTCCAGCTGTCCCCGCGCGGGCTGTCGCGGCTGGACGAAGTGCGTTCGTCGCGGCGCCAGTTGATGGCGGAGCTGACCCGGGACTGGGAGCCGGAGGAGCGCGAGACGTTCTGCGCGCTGCTCACGCGCTTCAACAGCGCCCTGTCCGCGCGGATGACCGTCCAGCCGGGCACGGACACACCGCCGGCGTCCTGAACCCCGGCGGGGACCGGTCCGCGGAACATCCGGCACGCGTGCGTGCCGCGCGGCTCTTGACCGTGGGGTCACCGCTGGCCTCAGATGAGACCGGGCCCCCGTCGTGTCCGCGTCCCGGTCCCGTGACGCGGTGGGCCCCGCAGACGGGGAGGCACGGTGCGCGATCGGCAGGCGTTCCAGGACGCCCGCCGGGCCCGGGAGTTCGAGGCGTTCGTCGCGGGCGCGGCAGGACGGCTGCTGCATGCCGCGACCCTGCTCACCGCCGAGGCCCCGGACGCCAACCCACGCGCGCGGCGCCTGCTGACCCTCGCCCTCGCGCACACGTACGCGTACTGGGACCGGCTGCGCGGCGAGGACCCGTACGACCTGGCCCGCCGGCACCTCGCCCTGCGCTTCGCGAACTCCGCCTGGCACCAGTACGGCGGCCCGCTCAGCCGCGCCCGGCCGCACCCGCGCAGCGCCCTCGCCGTCCTCACACCCCAGGAACGCCTGATCCTGGTGCTACGTCTGTACGAGGGGGTCGCCGAGGAGCAGACGGCGGCGCTGCTCGGCCTGCCCACAGAACGCGTGCACGCCCTCTGCGACCGGGCGACCGCCACCCTGCTGCATCCGCCCAGGAAAGCGGCGCCCACGGTGCTGGGGGCGAAGGTGGCGCCGTCGTGAACCGCATCCAACGCGAGGCCGCCGCCCGGCGGATCATGGAACAGACACCGTCACCGGTGCCGCCCGACCTCTACGGCGAGGTGCTCCGCCGGGGCGGCCGCATGCTGCGCCGCAGACGCGCGGCCCGCCGCCTGCTGTGGCTGCTGCTGTGCGCGGCGGCGGTGGCGTTCACCGTATGGGCGGCGCTGGTCCGACCCTGGGCGCAGCCGCCGTCCACGACGACTCCGCCCATCGTCGGCTGGTGAGCCGGCCGCGCGTCTAGCCCAGCGCCTGCTGGAGGTCCTCCAGCAGGTCGTCGATGTTCTCGATGCCCACGGACAGGCGCACCAGGTCGGCGGGCACCTCCAGCGCGGAACCGGCCGCCGAGGCGTGCGTCATCCGGCCAGGGTGCTCGATCAGCGACTCGACACCGCCCAGGGACTCACCCAGGGTGAACACCTTGGCGCGGTTGCAGACCTCGACCGCCGCCTCCTCGCCGCCCGTGACCTGGAAGGAGATCATGCCGCCGAAGGCCTTCATCTGCTTGGCGGCGGTCTCGTGACCGGGGTGCTCGGGCAGGCCCGGGTAGAGGACACGCGTCACGCGCGCGTGCCGGCTCAGCATGTCGGCGACCCTGGTGGCGTTCTCGCTGTGCCGGTCCATGCGCACCGCGAGCGTCTTGCTACCACGCAGCACCAGCCACGAGTCGAACGGCCCGGCGACCGCGCCCATCGCGTTCTGGTGGTAGGCCAGCTCCTCGCCCAGCGCCTGGTCCGACACGATCAGCGCGCCGCCGACCACGTCCGAGTGACCGCCCATGTACTTCGTCAGCGAGTGCACGACGACGTCCGCGCCGAGCGAGAGGGGCTGCTGGAGGTACGGCGTGGCGAAGGTGTTGTCGACGACGAGCCTGGCGCCCGCGCCGTGGGCGACCTCGGCGGCGGCGGCGATGTCGGTGATGCCGAGCAGCGGGTTGGACGGGGTCTCCACCCAGACCGCCTTGGTCTTCGGGGTGATCGCGGCCCGCACGGCCGACGGGTCGCTGGTGTCGGCGACGGACCAGTCCACGCCCCACCGGGAGACGACCTTCGCGAACAGCCGGAACGTGCCGCCGTATGCGTCGTTCGGGATGACCACGTGGTCGCCGGGGCTGAGCAGCGTGCGCAGCAGGGCGTCCTCGGCCGCCAGCCCGGACGCGAACGCGAGCCCGCGGCGCCCGCCCTCCAGCGCGGCGAGGTTCTCTTCCAGGGCGGTCCTGGTCGGGTTGGCGCTACGGCTGTACTCGTAGCCGCCGCGCAGCCCGCCGACGCCGTCCTGCTTGTAGGTCGAGACCTGGTAGATCGGCGGTACGACCGCACCGGTGAGGGGGTCCGCCGTGTTGCCCGCGTGGATGGCGAGCGTCTCGAAGTGCTGACTGATGTGCCTGTCGCTCATAGGTCATGAGCCTAGTGGTCACGCGCCCCGAACACGCGCCCCAAAGGGGCGCGGGGAACTGCGCGACCAGCCCCCACCGGCCCGCGGCCGAACGACCACCTGCCACCGCCCCTTTCTCAGCACCCGGCAAGTTGTCCACAGGCGCCGACACCGGTTGGCCAATTGTCGGCGCCGTCTGGTTCGCTTGACGCATGGCGATTCTCTGGGCCCTGATGGCGCTGCTCCTGCTGAGCTTTGTGCTGCTCCCCGTCCTGCGGCGGCGGCGTGGCATGATCGAGCAGGTCCACCCGAGCCACCCGGACGCCGCCGACCCGGCGGACTACGGCTTCGTGCGCGAGGAGGACCTGGACATCCGGATGCCCGGACCCGACCAGGACCTGCTCGACGTCCTGGACCTCGTGCAGCGCACCCAGGACTACCACGCCGCGGCGCAGCTGCTCGCGGGCACGGAGATCGCGGGCGAGCTGCGCTGGCAGCGCGTGCAGGCCTTCGCAGGCGCGGCGGCGCTGGAGCTCCAGCAGCGGCCGGGCGGGGTCAGTGAGACGCCGGGCGGGCAGTGGCTGCGGGTGTGGCGGGCCGAGCACCCCAAGGACGCGGGCGGCGCGGCCGTGCATGCCGAGTTCCTGGTCCAGCAGGCGTGGCGGACGTCGACACCGGGCACGGACGACTTCCGGATCATCATGGAGGAGGCCAGGGACGCCTGCGGGCAGGCGGCGCTGCTGTCCCCCGGGGACCCGGTGCCGTACATCGTCGAGCTCTCGGTGGCCCGCGGGCTGAACTACTCGCAGCCCGAGTTCGAGAAGCTGTGGCTGAAGATCCTGGATCGCGCGCCCACGCACATGGGGGCGCATCTGGCGGCCCTGCACTACTGGTGCGAGAAGTGGCACGGCTCGCGCGAGCTGGCGTACTCGTTCGCCGAGGCCGCCGCCGCGCGCGCCCCGCAGGGCTCGCTGCTGGCCGCGATGCCGCTGTTCGCGGTCTTCGAGCACCTCCCCGAGGTGAACCTGGTGGCGAGCTTCTACCAGAGCGAGGTCGTCACCAAGGCCGTGCACGGCGCCCTGCACGCGGTGCACTCGGCCCGCCAGGACGACCCGATGCTCGCCCACGTCCGGCATCTGCTGGTCTTCTTCCTGGTCCGCTCCGAGCGCTGGGCGGAGGCCATGGGCGAGCTGATACACGTCGACGGGCATGTGGGGGCCCTGCCGTGGACGCTGTCCGCGAACCCGGCCGCCGAGTTCACCCTCTACCGCGCGCTGGCGGTCGCGGGCTACGAGGCGAACGGCGGCAACCCGGCCACGCTGCCGAGCTGAGCCGAATACCCGTCCTGACCTGCGGTACGGCACACTCCGGCGCGTCGTTGTCGGCTCCCTTTTACCGGGGTGCTGCGGGGAGACCTGCCCGATGGGTGCGACTCTGCGGGCGCTACGCGCCCATGAGCCCCGGAGGTCATGGTCCAAGGGCAGCGGAGCTGCTGCCCCACGGGCGTGGCGCCCCCGCCCCGGAAGGCAGGGACAGGTAGGCCGCCTCGTCCACCGGTAACCACGTCGCTGAGCCCGCCTGGGTTCGTCACACAGCGCTTCGGAGGGAACAATGGGACCCCCGCGCCGTGTGAGGTGGTGGCGATGCCCGCTTGGCACCTGCGTGACTATCACGAAGACGATCTTGACCAGGCCATCGACATCTGGGATCAGAGCCGCCGGGCCGACGAGGACCAGGTGTTCGCGGTTTCCGAGGTCATGACGGCGGCCAAGGCCGGACAGCCGGCGGTCGTCGCAGTTGTCGGTGATGAACTGGTCGGCATGGCCGTGGCACAGGCGTACGGAAAGCGGGGGTGGATCCTCCTGGTGGCGCTCGCCTCCCGCTGGCGCGAGCGCGGGATCGGGAGCGCCCTCCTCTCCGATCTCGAGCGGCGCCTGCGGGCACTGGGCGTGCGCCACATCAGCGCGCTGCTGCCCGCAGGCGCCGCGGGGACGAAGGCTCTGGAGAACTCCGGCTACCGGTTCCACGACGGTCTCACCTACTACGAGAAACTCGAACCCCCCGAAACCGCCAACTCGGAGGTCCTCGCGGCGCTGGGCGGCCGCATGCTGCCCGACGGGCTCTGGAACGCCATGGCCGGCATGGAGCAGGAGAAGCAGGTCGTCGAACGCCGTGTCGTGCTCCCGCTGACCGAACCCGCGCTGGCGGACGTTTACGGCGTCGCCCCGCCCAAGGCGATCATCCTTTTCGGCCCGCCGGGCACCGGAAAGACCAGTTTCGCCAAAGCGGTCGCCTCACGGCTCGGCTGGCCGTTCGTGGAACTCTTCCCCTCCCGGCTCGCGGCCGACACGAGCGAGGGTCTGGCCGTGGCACTGCGGGAGGTCTTCGCGGACCTGGCAGAACTGGACTCGGTCCTGCTCTTCATCGACGAGGTCGAGGAGATCGCCGGTGCACGCTCCGGAAAGGCGGTCGATCCCGGGCACGGCGTGACCAACGAGCTGCTCAAACTCATCCCCATCTTCCGCGAGCACGACGCGCGGCTGCTGGCCTGTGCCACCAACTCGGTCCGCTCTCTCGACGCGGCGTTCCTGCGGCCGGGCCGGTTCGACTACGTCATCCCCATCGGGCCGCCGGACGCAACCGCCCGCGCGGCGATCTGGAGCCGTTATCTCAGGGCCTCCGCCGAGTCGGTGGACATCGCCCAACTCGTCCGGGCGAGCGAACTGTTCACCCCGGCCGACATCGAATTCGCCGCCCGGAAGGGCGCACAGGCGGCATTCGAGCGCGAAGTCACCCATCGTCAGGGCCGACCCGCGACGACCGAGGACTACATGACCGCCATCGCCGACACACGACCGACGCTCACCGCACAGGCCATCCAGGAGTTCGCGGAGGACATCGACAAGTACCGTCGGCTCTGAGGGCGGATGCCCGCGCCCGGCCGACGTCACCAGGGGTGCTGTTCTGCTCCGGGCTGTCCGGCTCAGGCGTTGCTCTGTGTCGGCACCGAGCCCCTGGGCCTTCTCCCAGAGGGGGCAGCGTCGACGGCGCTACGCTGCCGTGTCATGCAGGAGACGCGCCTCGACACCGCCCGGATCCAGGCGGCTCGCCGGGTGATCGACCCGGTTTTCCTCGACACTCCGCTGTACCACTGCGAGGCGCTGCAACCCGACCTCGGATGCGCCGTGAGCATCAAGCTCGAAACGGCGAACCCGGTCCGCAGCTTCAAGGCCCGCGGCACCGAGGTGGCCGCGAGCCTGCTCGCCGACCGCGGCTCGCCGACCGTGGTGTGTGCCAGCGCGGGCAACCTCGGCCAGGCCCTCGCCTGGTCCGGTCGCGGCCGGGGGCTCGACGTGACCGTCGTGGCATCCCGCTTCGCGACCGTGGCCAAGCTCGACCGCATCCGCGCACTGGGCGCCAGGCTGGAGCTGGTGGACGGCGACCACGAGATGGCGCGCGAGCGGGCGGCGGCCATCGCGCGGTACGACGGCAGCCGACTGCTCGAAGACAGCCTGGACCTCGAGACCTGCGAGGGCGCGGCGACCATCGGCCTGGAACTGGTGGACACCGTGCCGTCGTTCGACGCCGTTCTGATCGCTCTCGGCGGCGGGGCGCTGGCCACCGGTGTCGGTCATGTGATGAAGGCCTTGGCGCCCGAAGTCGAGGTGATCTGCGTCCAGCCGCTGGGCGCACCGGCGATGACCCACTCGTGGCGCGGGCGGCGCGTCGTCACCACCGACTCGGCCGACACCATCGCCGACGGCGTCGCCGGCCGACGCCCCATCCCGGCCGTCCTCGACGACCTCCTCCTGGTCGCCGACGACGCCGTCCTGGTCCAGGAGGCGTCGATCATCGCCGGAATGCGGATGCTCCTCGACCACGCCGGCCTCGTCGTCGAACCGTCGGCCGCGCTCGGCATCGCGGCGATCCTCGAAGACCGTGACCGCTTCGCCGGCCGACACGTGGTCACCATCGTGTGCGGCAGCAACGTCGACATGAATGCCTATCACCGCTGGGTCGGGGCGACTCCCCTCCGCAAGCCCTGATGCGACGAAGCGGGTCGCTCCGCCACTCGACTGACCACCCACGCGCCCAGTCGTCTGCCGCAGGTGACCCGAGCCCTGCGCGTGCCGCCACAGGTCGTGGAGCTGTCGGGCGGAGTCGTCGAGCCGCGTTCGCCAAGGCGTCGGCCCGGCGTGGCAGCCAGGGGATGTCGTCTGGATCAGGTCGGCTGTGAGGTGCGGTAAGTCTTGGCCTGCCCGAGCGGGGTCTGGTGCGTGCAGCTGCAAAGGCGGAGGAGGGAGTCCCACGCGGTGGGTGCGGGGGACCCCCGGCCGAAGGCTGGGGGACGTCGGCGAGTGACGACAACGCGGCTGGGTCACCCTCTGGGGGAATGGGTGCCAGATCCCGCGACGCCGACACGACCCAGACGACACCCCTAGGCCGGATGCCGTCTCCGGGATGCGCGCCGGGGCCGTCCCGCCTCAGGATCTTGGTCATGCGGACATCTACTCTCATACGGCCCTGTCCTCTGGCGGTGCGGCGCGGCGGCGCACGTCATGCCATATCCGCGGCTCTCGCCTGCGGTGTCCTGCTGGCCGGCGTGACAGCGTGCGCCGGAGCCGACGAGCACAGGAGTCACGTCGGCGCCCCGGGCGTCAACAACCCGGCCGCGCCCGGCTCCCCCGGCCCGGACGCGGCCCAGCGCCTTCCGGGCGTCGGAAGCCGCATGTCCAAGCGCGTACCGGCCCAAGCCCACCAGGCCGTGGTCGTCTACGGCGACGGCCCGGACTCCGCCGAGAGCACCGTCGTGCTGTACGAGAAACAGGGCACTGTCTGGAAACGCAAGGACAGTTGGCCCGCCCACAACGGCAGGCTGGGCTGGACCACCGACCATTCCATGGACGACGAGCGCAGTCCCGTCGGCGTGTTCTCCCTGACGGACGCGGGAGGGTCTCTCGAGGATCCGGGCAGCCGCTTGCAGTACTGGTACGACGACAACGCCTTCGCGTCCATGATCGAGGACGGCGAAGACCACGCCCACGACTTCGACTACGTCATCGCCATCGACTACAACCGGCTCAAGGGTGTCCCGCCGTTCGACTGGAACCGCCCCGAGGGAGTGGAGAAGGGCGGCGGCATATGGTTGCACCTGGACCACGGCGACGGCACGTCTGCGTGTGTCACCTTGCCCGAGTCCGGCATGAAGACCCTGCTGCGCGCCCTTGATCCCCGCCGTCACCCCGTCGTGGTGATGGGTGACCGGGAGCGGCTGAAGGCCTGACGACCGGCCTGTACCCCGGCCTGCGTGCGGCGTCCGACATCACCGCCGGACTCCGCCCGGGCCCCAGGGCCGCAGGCACACAGGCATCCGGCGGCAGTCCGCCGTTGCGAGGCAATGCCATGGCGGGTTCCCGGAGGCACACGGCCTTCACACACGCGGCCTTGGGGTGCAGTACCGGGGGGCAGCGGTGACGGTTCGGGGGCCGAACGACGACCGTCGGCCGGTGTCGGGCACCTGAGGCGGTCACGGGCTACACAGCAGCACGGGCTCGCCGGCCACCGGGCAGGCCCGCCAAAAATCAGTGGCCGCCCGAATGGCGTCGCAGCCACGGAAGAGGACGTTGCCGACCTCGGTGAGTCGCCGGTCCCGGCCTATCTGCAGGGACACGTCAACGACGGGGGCGGTTCTCGGGAACAGGCCGTCGTGATCGACCGGATCACACGCTCAGGCGACGGCGGCATCCGGTGGATCGGAGACCTGCCGCAAGGGTGCGTGGGCGCACCGGTGTTCATGGACGCACCCCTCGGCGAGGACAGTTTCAAGCTGGTCTGCGTCGGAGTGGCGCTCCCCGCCGA
Organism: Streptomyces sp. NPDC096040; assembly: GCF_040303265.1. Lineage (NCBI taxonomy): Bacteria > Bacillati > Actinomycetota > Actinomycetes > Kitasatosporales > Streptomycetaceae > Streptomyces > Streptomyces sp. NPDC096040. The sequence goes on along the minus strand of NZ_JBEOTA010000004.1, from coordinate 62,972 downwards.
CGACCATCACGCCATTGCATCCTTCGACCGCATCCGCGCCGCCTTGAGGGCCTCCCCGTCGAACAGCACGTCAGCCCCTGACGGGGCCGGAACCGGTCCCCGGGCAACCGAGCAGAAGCGGCGCTGGTGGCAGCGACGCAGCTCACGCCCCACAGCACCGCTGGGCTACCCCCAGGCTGAACACCACTTGAGGGAAAGGGTTGTGAACACGGCTTGACATGGGTCATCAAGCAGCGTTCACGGACTCCTGCGCGGTCGGCCAGAGAAAAAGGGGGCCCGCGCGGCTCTCAGAGACCGGCTGGGTGGCTGGAAAGCCAGTCCGTGTGTCGGTCACGCACACCGTCACGCTCTGCAGGCGTGACAAGGATGACGTCCGCGCCGCCGTCGTAGGGATGGTGGATGCGCCGCAGTTCCGTGTCGGCAACAAAGACTTCGACGAGTGCCTCGTCCGCGACGGCTCGCAACAGACCGTCGAGGCATCCGCGGTTCCACCGGCGCTGGTCGGCATACAGACGCGTGTGGGTGTGGAACTCCGGGTCGGGGTCGTCCTGGTCCGACTCGGTCCACCAGCGGACGCCGTCGGGGTGCAGCATCGGTCGTGGAGTCGGGTAGCCCGCGGGCCCGGTCGGTGTGTCCGACCAGTCCATGGTCACCACGAACACGTCCGTGTCCGCGAACAACTCGTCGAGGACCGTGTTGTACCGCTCCAGCACGATCGCGTACTCGTCCTCGGACTCCGGGTGACGCTTCGAGCCGGGAAGGCTGTGGAAGCGCACCCAGCGATCCGCGTACCTGGTGCGGAACGTGTGAGCGACGGGAGGGCCCGACGGATGCCGTTCCCTCCACAAAGCCGCCAGGAGATCAGGGTCGATGGCGACACTCCCCCTTGGTCGGAGCCAGACCGATCGGACAGGAGACGCCGGTCCCGCCGTGGCCGTTGATGTCGCGGTCAAGCCACTGCCGGCTGTAGCCGTCCGCCGGGCAGAACGTACAGCCCACCAAGCATGGCAGGCGTCCACCCCGATCACGGTGGACGCGGGCTGCGCCTGCGCGGTCGACCGGGGGCACTTTTTGGGGCGGGCCTGCCGAGGCGAGGATCATGGTCCCGTGATGAAGAGGGCTCCGGCAGGATCGGGCCTCGTTCCGCCGGGTCGACCTGGTTCTGTGTCGACCATGCGACGAGCAAAGCGGCGAAGTAGCCGGTCGGCAGGAGATCCGGCAGCAGAACGACCAGCGAGGTCCGGCCTGGACCGAACCTTCGCGTCTTTCCGCCCACGCCCGCCACGGGCTGGGTCGTAACTTCACCCGCGCACGCCGGGGCAGCCGGGCACCCTGGCCCCGCAAGCGTGGACACGGCCCGGCCGCGGGCGTCGGCCGGTCGGCCTCCGCCCTAAGCGCCGGGCCGCCTCGCCTCGCCTCGGGGTCAGCTCTCCGTGCGGGCCGGGAGGCGCCAACCCGGGCGCGGGAAGTGGCAGGTGTAGCCGTCCGGGTAGCGCTCCAGGTAGTCCTGGTGCTCGGGCTCGGCCTCCCAGAAGGGGCCGACAGGCTCGACCTCGGTGACGACCTTGCCGGGCCACAGTCCGGAGGCGTCCACGTCCGCGATGGTGTCCTCGGCGATCCGCTTCTGCTCGTCGTCCACGTAGTAGATCGCCGAGCGGTAGCTGAGGCCGATGTCGTTGCCCTGGCGGTTCTTGGTGCTTGGGTCGTGGATCTGGAAGAAGAACTCCAGGATCGCGCGGTAATCGGTCTTCTCGGGGTCGAAGATGATCTCTATGGCCTCCGCATGCGTGCCGTGGTTACGGTACGTAGCGTTCGGTACGTCACCCCCGGTGTATCCGACCCGGGTCCCCGTCACGCCCGGGAGCCGGCGGATCAGGTCCTGCATCCCCCAGAAGCATCCGCCCGCCAGTACGGCCCTCTGTGTCTGCCCAGCCATCACGGACCCTCCAATTTCTGTCAGCTCGGTCACTCGGGCTGTTCGGCTCGCACATCACCGGCGTCCCGTGCCCACTCGCCTCAACGCGTGAGGACGCCGCGCGATTCCGTACCCCACCCGACCGGCCTCGCGGTCACCGTCCACCGGCCCGCGCGAGTCGTGGAAGCCGGCCCCTGGAAATTGGGTTGCCCCGGCCCGGTGGGGACGGCTGAATGGCGCGTATGGCCGACATTCATGGCTCCTACGACGAGCTGTTCGCCGCTGTGCCCGACATGCTCTCCGGACTCCTGGACGAGGGGGATGTGGGAGGTGCCGTCGCCGTCTTCGTGGACGGGGAGGCCGTGGTGGATGTGTGGGGTGGGTTCGCCGACGCGGGGCGGCATGAGTCGTGGGAGCGGGACACCATCGTCAATGTGTTCTCCGTGACCAAGACGATGACCGCGCTGTGCGCGCTGGTGCTCGTCGACCGGGGTGAGCTGGATCCGGACGCGCCGGTCTCCCGGTACTGGCCCGAGTTCGCCGCGGCGGGGAAGGAGAGGGTGCTCGTACGGCATCTGCTCTCGCACACCGCCGGGCTGCCCGACTGGGAGGGGCCGATCGAGGAGCTGTACGACTGGACGTCGGCGACGGCCCGGCTCGCCGGGCAGGCTCCGCAGTGGGAGCCGGGGACGGCGGCCGGGTACCACTCGCTCACCCAGGGGTTTCTCGTGGGTGAGCTGGTGCGCCGGATCACCGGGCGGAGCCCGGGTGAGTTCTTCGCCGCCGAGGTGGCCGGCCCGCTGGGCGCGGACTTCCATATCGGGCTGGGTGCCGAGCACGACGTGCGGGTGGCGCTCACCGTGCCGCCACCGGGCGAGGACGAGGACTACACGGCCGGTGCGCGGGACAGCGACGCGAAACGCCCCGGTGTCGCCACCCTGCGCGTCCGGGACGGCAACAGCCTCGCCTGGCGGCGCGCCCAGATCCCCGCGGCCAGCGGCTTCGGCAACGCCCGGGCCATCGCCCTCGTCCAGTCCCTGCTCGCCTGCGGCGGAACCGTCGGCGGGGTGCGGGTGCTGTCACCGGAGGGGTGCGAACGGGCGCGGGAGGTGCAGTTCGACGGCCAGGACCGCGTCCTGGGCATGCCTGCCCGGTACGGCCTGGGCTACGGCCTCTTCGGCAGCGCCCTCGGCTGGGGCGGCTGGGGCGGCGCACTGGTCTGGGTCGACCCCGACGAGCGGATGGCGATCGCGTACGTGACGAACCAGATGCGCGAACCGGCGCACGACAACCGGGGAATCGAGCTGGTCATGGCCGCGCAGGACGGGATCAAGGGGCTGCGGGGGTGACCGCGCCACACCGCCGCCACGGCGAACACCGGGCCATGAGCGGCGGGATCCTTCTCGTCGGTGGGGGGTGGGACGCTCCCGAGGTGTATGGGCCGTTGCTGCGGGCCGCGGGTGGGGGCAGCCGTCGTATCGGGTGTGTGATCGTCGACGAGGGGGACGGGGAGGAGGAGTTCGGGCGGTACGCGGGGGCGTTGCGGGCCGCCGGCGAGTGTGTACCGGTGCCGGTGCTGGTGCCGGTCGGGGGGCGGTTCGAACCGGAGTTGCTGAAGGACGGGCTGGACGGGGTGCTGGTGTGCGGTGGGCTCACGCCCGCATATCAGGACGCGTTCGCGGAGTGTCTGGAGCTGCTGCCCGAAGTGCTTGCCGAGCATGGCGTCCCCTACGCCGGGTTCTCCGCAGGGGCCGTTCTCGCCGCCCAGCGGGCCGTGGTCGGCGGCTGGCTGGTGGACGGCGTCCCGGTCTGTCCGCCGGACACCGCCGAGGACCTCGACGAGATCGAGGTCAGGCCGGGCCTCGGCCTCGTGCCCTTCGCGGTGGATGTGCACGCGGCGCAGTGGGGCACGCTGGCCCGGCTGGTCGCGGCCGTGTCGCACGGCTGGGTGCCGTACGGCGTCGCGATCGACGAGAACACCGTGCTGACGGTGACGGACGAGCGGGGTCTGGTCGGAGGGCGCGGGCGCGTGCATGTCGTACGGCCGTCGGACGGTGACGGGTCCGGTGCGGTCGTACGGTCGTACGCGCCCGGGGAGTCCGTGCCGCTGGATCAGCCGCCGCTGCCGTAGGGCCGGGTGAGGATTTCCAGGCGGTGGCCGTTGGGGTCGTCGAAGTAGGTGCCGCGGCCGCCGTCGTTGGTGTTGATCTCGTCGGGGCGGCTGCGGTGCGGGTCGGCCCAGTAGGGGAGGCCGGCCTCCCGGAGGCGGGTGAAGATCTGGTCGAAGTCGTCCTCGGAGACCAGGAAGGCGTAGTGCTGCGGCGGGATGTTCCCGGGGGTCTCCATGTAGTCGAGGGTGACGCCGTTCGGTATCGCGACCGGGACGAACGGGCCGTATTCCGGGCTGACTTCAAGACCGAGGATGTCGGCGAGGAACCTGGCCGACGCGTGTTTGTCGTGTGCGGCGACGATGGTGTGGTTCAGGTTCACGGTCATCGGTGGGACCTCCTCCTGTCCAACGTACTCCCGCGCCCGCGCGCTGCTCCTCGCGCTCCTCGCGCTCCTCGCCGCCATGGTCGCCTCCGCCTCCCTCGGCCAGACATACATCCCCCCGGCCGACGTCTGGCGCACCCTCCGCGGTGACCAGACCCCCTATGACCTGGTCGTCAACGAGCTGCGCGTCCCCGCACAGCACTCGGCGCCCTCGTCGGCGTCTGCCTCGGGCTCGCCGGGGCGCTCGTGCAGACCGTCACCCGGAACCCGCTCGCCGGCCCGGACGTCATCGGCGTCGGGCACGGCGCCGCCGCCGCGACCGTGCTCGCGCCGGCCACGGGGGCCGTCGCCTCGCCCGGCGCGATGCCGCTCGCGGCCGTCGGCGGCGGGCCGGCCGCCGCCGGTCTCGTGTACGCCCTCGCCTGGCGGCACGGCATGCAGCCCACCCGCACGCCTCACCTGCCGCTGGTCTGCTCGGCGTTGACGGGCGGCCTCGTGCTGGTGACCGCCGACCTGGTGGCCCGCACCCTGGTACCTCCGCCGGAGATCCCGGTGGGTGCGCTGACCTCCCTGGTCGGCGGCCCCTGTCTGCCCTACCTGCTCGGCAGGCGAAAGGGACTCAGATCGTCGCCGTGTCGATCACGAAGCGGTAGCGGACGTCGCTGTTGACGACCCGCTCGTACGCCTCGTTGACCTGGTCCGCGCGGATGACCTCGATCTCGGCACCCAGGTTGTGCTCGGCGCAGAAGTCGAGCATCTCCTGGGTCTCCGGGATACCGCCGATGTTGGAGCTGGTCAGGACACGGCGCTTACCGAAGACGGAGGAGAGCAGCAGGGGGGCCGGCTCCTCCGGGAGACCGACGTTCACCATCGCGCCGTCGGTGCGCAGCAGCGAGAGGTACGCGTCGAAGTCGAGCGGCGCCGACACCGTGTTGAGGATGATGTCGAACGTGCCCTTGAGGTCCTCGAAGGTCTTCGGGTCGCCGGTGGCGCGGTAGTCGGTGGCGCCCAGCTTCAGGCCGTCGTCCTTCTTGCGGAGGGACTGGGACAGGACGGTGACCTCGGCGCCGAGCGCCGCCGCGATCTTGACGCCCACGTGGCCCAGACCACCGAGACCGACGACCGCGACCTTCTTGCCGGGACCCGCACCCCAGTGCTTCAGGGGCGAGTAGGTGGTGACGCCGGCACACAGCAGCGGAGCGGCGACGTCGAGGGAGAGGCCGTCAGGGATGCGGACGACGTAGTTCTCGTCGACGACGATCTTCTGCGAGTAGCCGCCGTAGGTGGGCTGCCCGTCCTTGCCGACGCCGTTGTACGTCCAGATCGGGCCGCTGCCGGTGCAGTACTGCTGCAGACCGGCCTTGCAGTTGTCGCACTCGCGGCAGGAGTCGACCATGCAGCCGACGCCCACCCGGTCCCCCACCGCGTACTGGGTGACACCCGGGCCGACCTCGGAGACGACGCCCGCGATCTCGTGACCGGGCACCATCGGGAAGATCGCCGTGCCCCAGCCCTCACGGGCCTGGTGGATGTCGGAGTGACAGATACCGGCGAACTCGATGTCGATGAGGACGTCGAAATCACCGACCGCGCGCCGCTCGATCGTGGTCCGCTCCAGCGGGGCCTTCGCGGCGGGCGCGGCGTAAGCAGCAACAGTGGTCATGAGGGGGGTTCTCCTAGCGGTGTCTTCGTGCCCGGCTGCCTTCTCCTTCTCCGGGGCACGCGTCCAGCCTCCTCCACGCCGCGGCCGCTGCCCAGCCCTCGCCTCTGCGTACGTCTGGCGTGCCTACCACTGGCGGGGTCAGGTTCCCGTGCGTACGACCGTGAATACTGGAGGTATGGAAGAGCAGCCCCCGACGTCCCCCTCCCCGCCCCTGGACCGGCGTGCCGAGCTCAGCGAGTTCCTGCGCACCCGGCGGGCCCGGCTGCTCCCCGCCGACGTGGGGCTGCCGGACTTCGGGCGGCACCGCAGGGTGCCGGGGCTGCGGCGCGAGGAGCTGGCCGGGGTGTCGGTGGCGTACTACACACGCCTTGAGCAGGGCAACGGCCGGAACGTGTCGGCGGAGGTGCTGGACGCGATCGCCCGCGCGCTGCGGCTCACCGACGCCGAGCACGCGCATCTCATCCATCTCGCCAAGGGCAAGCAGCACAAGAAGAAGGCGTCGGCGCGGCCGCAGCAGGTGCGCCCGACGCTGGGCCAGCTGCTGGACAGCATGGAGAGCGTACCGGCGTACGTCTACGGGCGCCGCTCGGACATCCTGGCATGGAACAGGATGGCGGCGGCGGTCTTCGGTGACTGGGGAGAACTGCCCGTCGCGGAACGCAACTGGGCGCGGCTGGTGTTCATGCGGCCCGACTATCGCGATCTCTTCGTCGACTGGGAGCAGAAGGCGATCGACATCGTCTGTCAGCTGCGGATGGACGCGGGCTGCTACCCCGACGACCCCCGGCTGTCCGCGCTGGTCGGCGAACTCTCCGTGAAGAGCGAGGAGTTCCGCCGATTGTGGGCGACGCACGACGTCAAGGAGAAGAGCCACGGGGTGAAGCGGCTGCACCACCCGCTGGTGGGCCCGCTGTCCCTCACCTTCGAGTCGTTCCGGCTGCCCGACGACGCGGACCAGGCCCTGGTCACGTATCACGCGGAACCGGGCTCGGCGTCGGCGGAGGCGCTGCGGCTGCTGGCCAGCTGGGGCACGGACGCGACCCGGGTCGCCCCCGCCCCCTGACCTGCCCCGCACATGGGGAACGGCCCGCCGGAAGCCGCGCTTCCGGCGGGCCGCTCGCTGTGGATCCGCTCAGCGGCTACGGCTCACTTGGCGTAGTACGCGTTGTAGATCGAGATCGTCGACTTGTTGCCCTTCTTGTCGGCGATCTTGGCGTGGAACGAGATGGCCTTGCCCTTGGCCGGGTTCTTGACGGTGATCTTGCCGTGGCTGACCGTCAGCTTCTTCCAGGTCCTGCCGTAGTCGTACGACACGTAGACCGCGAGGGACTGCAGGTTGCGGCCTGCGGCCGCGCCCTCGACGGTCACCGGGAAGGTGACCTTCTTGCCCGCCTCGACGCGGCTGTCCGAGCCGGTGTTGGCGCCGAAGTGGACGGTGGAGGCCGGAAGCCGGGCCGGGGCTCCGCCGGCCGACTTCTTCGAGTGGAAGGTCCAGCTCGCGTCGATCCGGGTGGAGGCGGCGGCGACCTTGACCGAGCGGATGACCGAGGTGGTCAGCTTGTACTCGGCGTCGGCGGACGGCACGGTGAAGGCGCCGTCGCCGAACAGCGGGTCCTTGTTGGAGCCCACCTTGGTGCCGTTGCGGTACAGGGTGGTGTTCACCGACAGGAAGTCGGAGGACCCGGCGTGCTTGGCGCTGTCGGAGAACAGCGGGATGATGCCGAAGATCTGGTTGCCGTCGCGGTACAGGCCGTAGTCGCTGGTCAGATGCGGGCCGAAGACCGCTCTGTTGAACGTGTTCTTGTAGGTCTTGCCCGCCTTGTACGGCTGCGGGTCGGCCGTGTAGAAGGCGTCGGCGATCGGCAGGCCCTGGGCGTCGTGGCCGCTGTACTGCGTGACGTCGAAGCCCCACAGGGCGCCGTCCACGGTGGAGAGGTGGAAGGTGCGGGTGCCGGGCAGCTTCTGCTCCACGCTGCCGCCGCCGACCACGTCCTGGCCGACGATGCCCCACGGGCTGACCGAGCCGGTCTTGCCGGAGGCGGCGGCGCCGACGGAGTTCTTCACCGTGGAGAACTCACCGGTCTTGAAGTGCCGGACCTTGTCGCCCTGGAGCTTCTTGACCTGGGCACTGGTGGCGACGTCGTACTCCTCGTCGGCACCCTTGGTGAACTGGCCGCTCCAGGACTGGCTCAGACCGCTTGCGACCTCGCCGCCCAGCGGCGCGACCCGGATCTTGTCGAAGGTGTCGAAGCCGACCCCGAACCCGATGCCCGCCGGGTCGTACGTGTAGTCGACCATCGCGGAGTTCGGCTTGGCCTGCGCGTCCGGCACGGTGATGTCGGCCGACTTGGTGGTACGGGCGTCGATGGTGACCGTGAGGTCCTTGGTGACGCTCAGCTTGGGCTGGACCAGCCAGTCGAGACCGCCGTCGAAGGTGGTGAAGTCCTTCGCGATCCAGGCGTCGAGCAGGTACGTGCCCTTCGGCACCCGGATCGTGGTGGTCCCGGCGTCGACGGCCGGCACGTTGTAGGCGCTCCCGTCACCGAGGCCCGAGTAGCCGATCAAAGCGGTGTTGTAGACACCGGTCGGGTTGCCGTCGCGCCCGATGTGCTTGACGGTGACGCTGTACGACTGCACCTCGCGCTGCACCGCGGCCGCCGTGCGGACGCTCTGGCCGTCGCCGGTCGCCGTGACGTACGCCGAGTAGGCGCCGTCGAGGGTGCCGCCCAGCTTGGTGTTCGCGGTGAGGTCGACGGAGGCGGTGCCGCCCGCCGGGACGGTCACCTTGGTCGCGCCCAGAGTGAAGAAGCCGGCCGGGGCCGCAGCGCCCTTGGGGTCGGTGCCGCTCGCCGAGAGGCTGAGGGTGACGTCCTTGGTGCCGAGGTTGCGGTAGGTGAGCTGCTTGGTGACCGGGGTGTCGTCGGTGTGCGGCCACTGCTGCACACCGAAGTTCACCGACACCGGGTCGGCGACCACGGTCTGCTTGATGGCCTTGTCGACCTGGATCCGGCCCGAACCCTGCTGGAACGGCGTGTACTTGCCGCCCTTGGTGGAGGCGGTCAGCGCGGCCTTCAGCTGCTGGTAGCCCCAGTCGGGGTGCTCCTGCTTCAGGATCGCGGCGGCGCCCGCGACATGCGGGGTGGCCATCGACGTACCGGAGATGGTCAGGTAGCCGGGCGGGTTCTCGCCGACCTCCTGGTCGATGACACTGCCCTTGGCCGCGGCCGCGGTGATGTCGACTCCGGGCGCGGTGACGTCCGGCTTGATGGTGCCCTCGGCGCTGGGGCCGGTGGAGGAGAAGTCGGCGAGCCGGTCCTTGTCGTCGACGGCGCCGACGGTGATCGCGGCGTCCGCGCTGCCCGGCGAACCGATGGACTCGGGGCCGTCGTTGCCCGCGGCGATCGCGAACAGGATGCCCTTCTCGTTGGAGAGCTTGTTGACCTCGGCTTCGAGTGGGTCGATCTCCGGGGTGTCGTAGCCGCCCAGGCTGAGGTTGACGACATCGGCGCCCTCGGCCGCCGCCCACTCCATGCCGGCCAGGATGCCGGAGTCGTCACCGGAGCCGGTGTCGTCCAGGACCTTGCCGTTGAGGATCTTCGCGCCGGGCGCGACACCGGTGTACTTGCCGTGCGACTTGGCGCCGGTACCCGCGGCGATGGACGCGACATGCGTGCCGTGGCCGAAGTGGTCCATGGCGTCGGCGGCCGTGGTGAAGTTCTTGGACTCGATCACCTGGTCCTTGAGGTCCGGGTGGGTCGTGTCGACACCGGTGTCCAGGACGGCGATCTTGACGCCCTTGCCGTTGTAGCCGGCCGCCCATGCCTTGGGGGCGCCGATCTGCGGCACGGACTTGTCGAGGCTGGCCTTGCGGACGCCGTCGAGCCAGACGTGCGCGATGCCGGCGGCGGCCTTGTCCCCGTTGGTGACCGCGTCCCACAGCTCCGGCGTGTCCTTGACCGGGGTCTGCACGGCGTCGGCGTTGAGGGTCCTGAGGCTGTGGCGCAGGGTGCCGGCGTCACGGACGTCGGCCTTGGCGGCGCGGGCGGTGCCCTGGTACCCGACGATGACCTTCAGGCCGTTCTTCTGCGCCTTGCGGGTCGCGGTCTTGTCCAACTCGGTTACGTCGAACAGCCGTTGGTCCAGCTTGCCGGAGGCGACCAGCGGCACGGCGTCACCGGGGACGACGAGGGTGTGCCCGTCGGCCTTGCGGATCTGGAAGGGTATGTGCTCCCGTCCCTTGGCCCGCTCCAGGCCGACGACGCGGCCCTTGGCGTCGAGGGCGACCCGGTCACCGGTGATCAGGGTGACGTGGTGCCTGCCGGTGACCGACGAGGCGGCCGTGGCGGCGGTGCGCTGCTCCGGTTTCGCCGACGCCGGGCTGGTCATGCCGGCGGCGAGGGCGACGGCTGCTGCCGTGGCCACCGTGGCCGCGGCAGCTCTTTTCACTTGTCTGCGCAAGACTCCCCCTGGGAGACGGTGTACCGGGCGAATTCCCCGTTCACCCGGCCGGGGGCAGTCCCGCACACACATGCGTCAACCCCCCGGAACACGGAGTATGCCGGGGGGTGATCAGCGGGCTCAATAGATGAGAGACCGGTAAGAGAAGTACAGGAGAACTGTTACGCGCCGGGGCGGACACTGTTACCCAACTGCGCGGTTGTGCACGGGAGTTCAGTGCTAGGCGCCGTCACTCCGTGACGCACCTCACGTGCCCGTGTTCTCCTTGACGGTGATCTTGCCCTTGCGGATGGTCGCCAGCCGCGGGGCCTTCTTCGCGATCGCGGAGTCGTGGGTGACCATGATGAAGGTCAGGCCCAACTCCTTCCACATCTGCTCCAGTACGTCCATGATCTCGTCGCGCATGCCCTCGTCGAGGTTGCCGGTGGGCTCGTCGGCCAGCAGCACCTTGGGCTGCTTGACGAGGGCCCGGGCGATGGCGACGCGCTGCTGCTGGCCGCCGGACATCTCGGAGGGCAGGTGCCCGAGGCGCTCGCCGAGACCGACGGACGTCAGCGCCTCGGCGGCACGCTCACGGCGTTCCCTGGCCTTGACGCCGAGCGGGACGAGGGCGGTCTCGACGTTCTCCTGGGCGGTGAGCGTCGGGATCAGGTTGAACGACTGGAAGACGAACCCGATGTTCTCGCTGCGGATCCGGGTCAGCTTGGTCTCGGAGAGCTTGGCCAGGTCGGTGCCGTCCAGGACGACCTCACCGGAGGTCGGCCGGTCCAGGCCGCCGATCATCTGCAGGAGGGTGGACTTGCCGCCGCCGGTGGGCCCCTGGATGACCAGGCGGTCGCCGTCGGAGATGGTGAGGTCGATGCCGTCGAGGGCGCGGACGGTGTCCTTGCCGCGGGAGTAGAGCTTGGTGACGTTTCTGAGTTCGTACATGGTGGCTCCTGGGAGGGTTTGGGGTGGTGCGGTGCGTTGTCGGCTGCGGGTGGGTGGGGGCTGGTCGCGCCCGCGCGGCGGAGCCGCGTATTCGATACCGCCCCGCGCCCCTTGCGGGGCACGTCTCAGCCGCGGCATCCTGCGAGCGCGGTAAGCGTCCCCACCCCGCCACCAGCCCACGTCGGCTACTCCACGCGCCGCAGCGCATCCGCAGGACGCAGCCTCGACGCCCGCCAGCCGCCGAACGCGCCCGCGATCAGACCGCCGGCCACCGCCAGACCCACGGCCACCGCGATCGTCGTCACGCTGACCGGGGCGGTCAGGGCGACCTCCAGGGTCTTCGCGGTCTGCCGGCCGGGGCCACCGCCGAAGCCACCACCCCCGCCGAAGCCACCACCCCCGCCGGGGCCGCCGCCCACGTTGCCGCCGCGACCGGCTCCGCTGCCGAGGGAGGCCTCCAGGCTCGGGCTGATCTCGGTGACGACGTACGCGCCCACCAGACCGAGCGCGATCCCGAGCGCGCCGCCGACCAGGCCGTTGACCATGGCCTCACCGACGACCTGCCCGGTCACCCGGCGGGACTTCCAGCCCAGCGCCTTCAGCGTGCCGAACTCGCGGACGCGGCGGGAGACCGCCGAGGAGGTCAGCAGTCCGGCGACCAGGAACGCGGCCACGAGCACCGCGATGGACAGCCACTTGCCGACGTTGGTGGCGAGGGAGGACGCCGTGGACAGCGAGCCGGAGACGGTGTCCGCGAGGTCCGCGGAGGTGGTGACCGTCGTACCCGAGACGTTCTTCTGGATGGTCGACTTGACGGCCGAGATCTGCTTGGAGTCGGTCGCCTTGACGTAGATCGTGGTGACCTTGTCCTTCTCGCCGGCCAGCGTCTGCGCCTGCTTCAGCGGCATGTACAGGTTGGCCGCGGCGTCACCGCTGTCGGCCGTCGCGATGCCGATAATCGTGTACTTGACCTTGTTGATGGTGACGGTCGAACCGACCTTGTACTTCTTCTCCTTGGCGTACGCCGAGTCGGCCACCAGCACCTTGGCGTCGGTCTCGGTCGTCCTGAAGGTACGGCCGCTGGTGATCTTCGACGAGGTCAGCGGCCCGATGCCGGTCCGGGAGACGTCGGTGCCGTAGACGGTGTACGAGTTGACGTCGAAGTTGGCGCCACCACCCTGGACCTCGCCCTGTGGCGCGCCGTTGCCCTGGCCCCGGCCCTGCCGGTTGCCGCCGGACTGGTTCTGCTGGAACTGACCCCGGGTGAACTGGCCGCTGATCTTGACCACGTTGAGGTTCAGCCCGCCGACCGCGGTCGCGACGCCCTTCTGGTCGGAGACCTTGGTGACGGTGGAGGAGGCGAGGGTGGTGAAACCCTGCACCCTGACGCGGTCGCTGCTCTGCGTGCCCGACGAGCCGTTGTTCTGCGCGTCGAACCGGAAGCGCGGACGCTGGGCGTCGCTCGTGGTCGCCGACGCGGCCTTGGTGACGGTCATGTCCGTACCCAGGCCGTACAGCGACTGGAGGACCTTGTCCTGCGCCTTCCCCATGCCGTTGGACACGGAGTTGACCACGATGACCAGTGCGATGCCCAGCGCGAGGCCGGAGGCGACGACGAGAGCCGCCTTTCTGCGGCGGCGCAGTTCGCGCCTCAGGTAGGTGAAGAACATGACCGCAAGGTAGGGACGCACCGTGATGGCTCGATAAGGCCGAAATGAGAGAAGCATGAGAAGGCTGTGGTGAACCCCGGAAACGCCGGTGCCGCCCCTGGGGGCGGCACCGGTGAGCTGTGTGTCGGCTGTGCGTCAGACGGCCGAACCGGCGTTCCAGGCCGCCCAGTTCATGTTCCAGCCGTTGAGGCCGTTGTCCGGGGCCACGGTCTTGTCGCCGGTGTTGGAGATGACCACCACGTCACCGACGATCGAGTGGCTGTACATCCAGTAGGCGGGCGTGCTGGTGTCGTTGGCGCCCTTGGTGTCGGAGAGGCCGACGCAGCCGTGGCTGGTGTTCACCGCACCGAAGATGGACTTGGCGCCCCAGTAGTTGCCGTGCAGGAAGGTGCCGGAGTTGGTGAGGCGGATGGCGTGCGGCACGTCCTTGATGTCGTACTCGGCCTTGCCGTCGTTGTCGGTGAAGCCGACAGTCGTGCCGTTCATGCGCGTCTGCTTGAACTTCTCGGACATCACCATGATGCCGTTGTACGTCGTGTGCTCGGGCGAACCCGCCGAGATCGGGATGGTCTTGATGGTCTTCCCGTCCTGGGTGACCTTCATCTCCTTGGTCTTGGCGTCGACGTAGGAGACCTGGTTGCGGCCGATGTGGAAGGTGACCGTCTTCTGCTGGACGCCGTAGACACCGGAGGCGCCCTCGACACCGTCGAGCGCGAGCTTCAGCGTGACGGTGGAGTTCTCCTTCCAGTAGGTCTCGGGGCGGCAGTCCATGCGCTGGGTGGAGAACCAGTGGCAGACGACCTGCTGGCCGCTGCTGGAGGTGACCGTGACGCCCTTCTGGACGGCGGCCTTGTTGGTGATCTGCTTGTCGAAGTTGATCGACACGGGCATGCCCACGCCGACGGTGGAGCCGTCCTCCGGCGTGAAGTTGCCTATGAAGCTGTTGGCCGGGGAGACCGTGGTGAACGAGGCGTTCTCGTTGGCGACCAGGCCGGCGGAGTCCTTGGCCTCGGCGGCGACCTTGTAGGTGGTGGACCGCTCCAGCTGGACGGTGGGCTTCCAGCTCGTCTTGTCGGCGGACAGGGCGCCGGTGACCGCCTTGCCGTCGGCGGTGGTCATGGTGACGCTGGTGAGCGTGCCCTTGCTGACGGTGACGGCGGCGGAGTTGTTGATGGACGCGTTGCTGGAGCCGTCCTTGGGCGTGATCGTGATGTCGGCCTGGGACGACTTCTTCGCCGCCGCCTGGTCCGACTGGGCCTGCGAACTCTCACCGCTGCCGGACGCCTTGTCGCCGCCTCCGGAACACGCCGTGAGCACCAGCACACCGCCGAGCAGTGCGGACGCGGCCATGAGGCCCTTGCGCCGCTTACTGTCCGTCATCACACGCTTCTCCATCGTTGCTGAGTCCGCGAACACACCTAGAGTCCCCGTCAAGAACCTTCAACGCTACGGCCGCTACGTCCCGTTCCACATTCCTGGGATGTGTGGGGCACACCACGTCCGCCGGGGCGGCCGGTGCGTCAGGGGTCGGTCCGTGCGCTGTCTGAGACGACGAAACCCCGGACGGCGGTTGCCGTCCGGGGTCACTGGTTCCCCGGAACGCTCAGCCGATGCCGTCCTCTTCTTCGTCGTCGCCCTCGCCATCATCCTCGTCGAGGTCCCAGTCCGGCGAATCCGGATCATAGGAAACATGCTCACTGGACCAGGAGGCCTGCTGGAGCTCGACCCCGGGCACCTCGCTGACCAGGTCGAACGGATCAACGAGATAGGCGAGGGCCTCGGCGGTGTCTTCCGTCACAGCGGTCTCGGCATGCGTCCGCTCCTCGCCGGGCAGCTCGGGGTCCTCGGCGATCCGCAACAGCGCGGCCTTGGTTACCTCGTCGGCGTCCTCGACTTCGAGGACCAGCTCCACCCGAAGTCGTACAAAACGTGAAGTCTCTGGAGTGCTCATGCCCGGAGCGTACGGCCGAAACCTCCCGTGACTTTCCCGTGACCCGCGATTTTCACTAACATCGCCTCACACGGCCAATTCGCCAGCGTCACAAGGGGATCGATATTCCGTGTCATCCGCTCGCCGCCCGTTGCTGACCGCCACCGCCGCAGGCACGCTCCTGGGTGCGCTGTGGTTCGTTCCGTCCGCCCACGCGTCGCAGGACGCCCCGGCGAGAACCGGCACGTCGGAGAGTACGGCGACACAGGTCACCCAGCAGGCCAAGGCGCTGTCCGAGGCCACCTCGGAGGCGACCGGGGACGCCACCCAACTCGCCGACACCGGCGGCCCGGACACCACGCCGTACGTCGTCGGCGGCACCCTTTTCCTCGCCGTCGGCTCGGGGTTCGTGGTCTATTCGGTCCGCCGGGAACGACTGGGATTTTAAACAACTTGACCGGTCCTTGACCGGGACTCACAGTCCTCTCATGAAGAGATCATCGGGCGTGCGGATGTGCACCCTCGCCGCCGGCGGCGCACTGTCCCTCGCCCTCATGACGGGCTGCTCCGGCGGGAGTTCGAAGGACACGGCCGCCTCCGCGGACTCCGCCTCCACCGTCAAGGCGCTGAGCACCGCGCAGTTGAAGCAGCGGATCCTCGCGCAGGGCGAGGTGGACGGCTACAAGGTCAACGCGATCGGCGAGGCCCCGCCGGCCAGGAGCAGGATCAGGGCGAGCGACGGGAAGTGCCGCCCGCTGGCCTACGTCCTCGCCGGCCTCGCACCGGCCGACGCGGCCACGGAGATCGGCCGCACGGTCCGGGAGGACAAGAAGGACCCGACCGACGACGCGACCTCGCTCGACGACATGGCCGACGGAAAGTTCGAGACAGCGCTCAAGGACTCGCTGGACCTGGACGTCACGTCCCTCGACCTGTCGTCGTACGACGGGAACGGTGCGCAGCAGGCCTTGAAGGCCGTCTCGTCGGCGATCGAGGCCTGCGCGACCGGCTTCACGGGCGGCGCGGCCGGTGACGAGCAGAAGGTCACGAAGGTCACGGCGGTCAAGCCCTCGGGTACCGGCGACGAGTCGGTGGCCTTCACGGCGATCACGGACATGGACGGCGACAAGGGCCCCCTGCACGCTGAGGTGGTACGCCACGGCAACACGGTCGCGACGTACTTCACGATGAACATCGGGGCGATGATGGCGGGGAAGACGTACACGGTACCGACCCCGGTGATCAAGGCCCAGTCGGCGAAGCTGAAGTAGTGCGCAGTTCCCCGCGCCCCTTTGGGGGCGCGGGGCTGTATCGATGTGCGGCTACCGCCGCGTGGGCGCGACCAGCCCCACCCACCCGCACCGACCGGCTACCGCAACGCTCCGGTCACCTTCTCGGCGGCCTCCACGAGCGCCCCGCCCCGCACGAACTCCTCAGCCGCTGCAAGGTCGGGTGCCAGGTACCGGTCCGGCCCGGCCCCCCGCACTCCCGCGGAGCGCGCCGCCTCGATCACGGCCCGCGAGGCCGGCGCCGCCGTCAACCCCTCCCGCAGCTCGATCGCCCGGGTGGCCGCGTACAGCTCGACGGCGATGATCCGCGTCAGATTGCCCACGGCCGTCCGCAACTTGCGCGCGGCCGACCACCCCATGGACACATGGTCCTCCTGCATCGCGGAGGACGGAATCGAGTCGGCCGACGCCGGAACGGCGAGCCGCTTCAGCTCACTGACCAGTGCCGCCTGCGTGTACTGGGCGATCATCAGGCCCGAGTCGACACCCGCGTCGTCCGCCAGGAACGGCGGCAGGCCGTGGCTGCGGTTCTTGTCCAGCAGCCGGTCGGTCCGCCGCTCGGCGATGGACCCGAGGTCGGCCACCGCGATGGCCAGGAAGTCGAGGACGTAGGCGACCGGCGCACCGTGGAAGTTGCCGTTGGACTCGACCCGCCCTCCCCCGGTGCCGAAAGCCTCGGAGGTGCCCCCAGGCAGCACAACGGGGTTGTCGACGGCTGAGGCCAGCTCCCGTTCGGCGACGAGGCGGGCGTGCGCGAGCGTGTCCCGTCCGGCCCCGGCGACCTGCGGAGCACACCGCACGGAGTACGCGTCCTGGACGCGCGGCGCGTCGTCCTGGTGGTGCCCGGTGAGCTGGGAGCCCTGGAGCACGGCGAGCATGTTGGCGGCGCTGTCGCCCTGCCCGGGGTGCGGGCGGATGGCGTGCAGTTCGGGCGCGAGCACCTTGTCCGTGCCGAGGAGCGCTTCGAGGCTCAACGCGGCCGTGACATCGGCGGACTTGTAGAGCATGTCCAGGTCGGCGAGGGCCATGACCAGCATGCCGAGCATGCCGTCGGTGCCGTTGAGGAGCGCGAGCCCCTCCTTCTCGCGCAGTTCGACGGGCGCGATCCCGTGCTCGGCGAGCAGCTCACCGGCGGGCCGGACGACTCCGTCCGGCCCCTCCGCGTCCCCCTCGCCCATCAGAGCAAGGGCGCAGTGGGACAGCGGGGCAAGGTCGCCGGAGCAGCCCAGGGAACCGTATTCGTGCACGACCGGCGTGATGCCGGCGTTGAGTACGTCGGCCATGGTCTGGGCGACCTCGGGACGCACACCGGTGTGTCCGGAGCAGACGGTCTTCAGCCGCAGGAACATCAGGGCCCGTACGACCTCACGCTCCACCCGCGGTCCCATGCCGGCCGCGTGCGAGCGCACGATGTTGCGCTGCAGCTGGGCCCTCAGCTCCGGGCTGATGTGCCGGGTCGCGAGGGCGCCGAAGCCGGTGCTGACGCCGTAGACCGGCTCCGGCTTGGCCGCCAGCGCGTCCACGATCTCGCGGGCCGCCGCGAGCGCCGCGACCGCCTCCGCCGACAGTTCGACCCGGGCGCCGCCGCGCGCCACGGCGAGGACGTCGGACGCGGTGACACCGGACGTCCCCACCACCACAGTGTGCATATCCATATTCAGGAGCGTACGCATTGAATGCGGTTGCTGTCACTAGTGGGGTACGGGGTTGCCCCTTACTCGTACGTCACAGTGCGCGGCGGCCCCGGAAGCTGCGCCGGTCGGCCCGTTCCGGCGGGGGCGCGTCGGCCAGCCGTACGACGGGATCGTCCGGCCCCTCCCGCCCGGCCACCACCGGCCGGTCCGCGCGGAGCGCCTTGGCACGGTACTGCGCGGCGTCGGCGAGCCGGAACAGACGGCGGGCGGAGCGCACCGGCCCGATCGGGTCCGCGGTCGAGGCAACCCCGCACGCGACCCCCTCCCCCAGCTCCAACTCCCCGGCCCGTCGGCAGAGTTCGTCGGCCGCCTTGACCACGTCGTCGGCGGGCGGGCCGACCACGAGCAGACAGAACTCGTCCCCGCCGAGCCGCGCGGCGAGGGCGCCCGGGAGCATCGCCCCGCACAGGGACAGCACCGAGCCGAAGCGTTCGAGGAGCCGGTCGCCGACGGCGTGCCCCTGGCTGTCGTTGACCCGCTTGAGTCCGTTGAGGTCGCAGACGACGAGACTGACCACGGCGTTGTCCGTGCGGTGCCGGTCGATCGCCTCGTCGAGGCGCATATCGACGGCACGGCGGTTGGCGAGACCGGTGAGCGCGTCGGTGTACGCCAGCCGGCGGGCCTCCTCGAGACGCTCGGTCTGGGCGATCCCGGCGGCGACGACGGAGGCCAGGACTGTGGCGAAGTCGGCGTCGTCGCGGCCGAAGACGGGGGCGTGGACGGCGCGGGCGACATACAGCTCGCCCCAGGCCCTGCCGTGCAGCAGGATCGGCGCGACCAGGCAGCAGCCGCGGCCCCTGCGGCGCAGGGCGTCGACCCGTTGGTGCGAGTAACCGGGGCGGCCGGCGGCGGGGCCCTCGGCCGTCTCCACCCAGGCGTTGGGGCCGCCGCCGCCCGCCCAGCGTTCGTGCAGGAACTCGGTGATCTCCGGGAACTGGTGCACCGGGTAGGCCTCGGCGTCGGGGAACTCCTCCTCGTCCGGGGCGCGCTCCCCGACGTTCACGAGGACCCGCAGCCGGCCGAGGTCGCGCTCCCAGACGGAGAGCGCGGCGAAGCTGCCGTCCAGGGCACGGCAGGCACCGGCCGCGGCGGCGTGCCAGCACTCATGTGGAGTGTGGGCCGCGGCCATGCCCTGCGCCAGCGCCACGACAGCGGCGAGCCGGTTGTCCTCACCCATTACTCCAGGTTAGGGAGGATTGGGTTCATTCGGGACATTGGTGCGGCGAACAGGTGTTGCGGGACCCTCGTCTCCAGCCCCGCCCCCGCGACCGCCTCTACTCCCCGGGCCACTCCGGCTTCCGCTTCTCGTTGAAGGCGGCGACCCCCTCGGCCCGGTCCCCCGAGAACGCCACCGACCGCCATGCCGCGTCCTCCACCTCCAGGCCCGACCTCAGGTCGAGCCCGTGCCCGAGCCGCAGCGCCCGCTTCGCCGCCCGCAGCCCCACCGGCGAGTTCGCCGCCATCCGCTCCGCCAGCGCCAGCGCCTCCGCCCGGTCCTGCCCCACCTCCACCAGCACATCGACCAGCCCCAGCTCGGCCGCCTCCGCCGCCTCCACCCGCCGCGCCGAGAAGATCAGCTCGGCCGCGCGGGCCGCCCCGACCCGGCGGGGCAGCAGCTGCGTACCGCCGCCTCCCGGAATCACACCCACCGACACCTCGGGCAGGCCCACCACGGCCGTGCCGTCGGCCACGATCACATCGCAGGACAGCGCCAGCTCGAAGCCCCCGCCGAGCGCGTAGCCGTGCACGGCGGCGATCGTCGGCATCGGCAGCTCCAGTACGCCGGTGTACGCCCCGCGCGACAGCGGCCGCGACCGGACCAGCTCCGCGTCGGTCATGGAGTTGCGCTCCTTGAGGTCGGCGCCGACGCAGAACGCCCGCTCGTGCGAGGAGGTCAGCACCACCACCCGGGCGTCCCGGTCGGCGCTCAGCGCGGCGCACGCGGCCACGACCGAGCGGGCCATGTCCGCCGACACCGCGTTCATCGCCTTCGGCCGGTCCAGGACGAGTTCCATCACGTGACCGTGCCGCCGCACCAGCACGAACTCCCCGTACCGCTCCTCGCTCATGACATGCCCTCCGGTTAACGCGGGTTAACAGCCTGGACCCGATCATCGCAGCCGGGCCCGGCCCGGGGAAAGGGGCACCGACCGGCTCCGGACACCCCCGTTCGGGTGACATCCCGGGAGACTCCCGGCGCACACCCCACGGCAGCGCATAACGTGCGCTCGCCACGGCGCATCGGGGGCGCGCAGCGGGGAGGGAGCGTCATGACAGGAACGCCGTCAGTCAGTCGGCGGGGGCGGCATCGCAAGCCCCGGCCCCGCAAGGTGCTGTTCGCCGCCGGAGGGCTCGCGCTGGCCGCCGGGGTGCTGAGCCTCGTACGGATGGTGCCGGAGGGCGGTGTCGGCACGCCCGGCACGGCGGAGGCGGAGCCCCGGCTGGACCCAACCTCCGACGCGAACGAACGGTCGGCGAACGCGGCCGCCACCGTCGGTTCGGTCCCCACGGCCACCTCGTCGCAGGCCACCGTCATGGGCGGCGCGAGCCCCACACCGACGGCCACGCGGACCGCCACACCGTCCACATCGGCGTCGGTCTCGCCCACCGCGCTGCCCGGCGGGGTCACGGTCCCGACCACCATCCCCACGGGTCCGGCACGGCCGGTCGGCACGTCGCCGGCTCCGGCGACCAGCGCACCGGCCACGCCACCCGCTCCGACCCCGCCCCCGACCCCTTCGCCCATCACGCATCAGCCGGGCAGCGGTGTCTGCCTGCCGATCGTCGGCCTGTGCGTGGACCCGCTGCTCCAGTCCGGCCGCGGCTAGGTCGACTCCCCGTCGCGGCGGGTGAGCAGCCAGGGCTCCACGACACCCAGGCCGCGCACCGGGCGCTGCCACATCGGCTGGAGGGCGAAGCGGTAGGTCGGGGGTTCCTCGCCCTCCTTCTCGGCGGTGGCCGCGGCTTCAGCGGCCTCCGCCTCCGAGGCGGGCGCCTCGCCGGAGCGGATCAGTTCCTCCGCGAACGCCGAGTCGACGAGCACGGCGTCCCGGGGGGCTATGGAGGTCAGCCGGGAGGCCAGGTTCACGGTCGTTCCGAAGACATCGCCCATTCGGGTGGTCACGGTGCCGAAGGCCATGCCGACGCGCAGCTCCGGCATCGTCTCGTCGTGCGCCATGGTCTCGACGAGGCGCAGGGCGATGTCGGCGGCCGTGCCGGCGTCGTCGGCGGCGTACAGGACCTCGTCGCCGAGGGTCTTGATGAGCCGGCCGCCGCGGGCCGCCACCAGGTCGGCGGCGGTGGTCTCGAAGGCCTCGACCAGCTCGCCGAGCTCCTCCTCCTCCATCCGCCGGGTCAGCCGCGTGAATCCCACGAGGTCGGCGAAGCCGACGGCCAGCCGCCGGTCGACCATCTCCTCGTCGTCGGCCGACTGCACGACCCGGCCGGCCGAGGCGGCGAGCTGGCGGCGCCAGACGTAGACCAGGAACTCCTCCAGCTCGGGCAGGAGCAGCTCGACGATCGGGTATGTGACCTCGGTGCGGGTCATGCCCGGCTCGGGGGGCTCGGTCAGGCCCTCCAGGAAGGAATCCATCTGCCACTCGGCCAGACGGGCGGTGGTCTGCCCGGTCGACCGGGCCACCTGCACGGCCATGGCCTCGCTGAGCAGGCCCGCCTCGACGAGACCGGCGAGCCGGCGCAGGGCCAGCACGTCGGCCTCGGTGAGCGCCTTGGCCTGCCCGATGTCCGCGAAGCCCATGGCCCGCCAGAACCTCGAAGCCAGTTCCATCGAGACACCGGCGCTGCGAGCCGCCTGGAACGGGGTGTAGCGGCGCTCGGCACCGAGGATCAGGCCTTCGAGGCGCAGCGCGAGAGGGTCCTCGCCGGAGTCGGCGGCGTCCGCGCCCTCGCCGGAGCCCGTGTCGTCGACGGTCACGCCTGCTGCCCTTCCGATCTGCCGCGGTCGCATACCGACCGGCCTCAACTCTACGGCAGCTGTGCGGTAGCTCACTTCGTGAGGTGGGCCGGCATCAGGGGTTACGGCGTGGGGAGAGGGGCCGCGGTCGCGGCCGGCGCCCCCTGCGGGACCTCGAGTCCCGGCTGCGGCCCGTGGGGCTGATCGCGCAGTTCCCCGCGCCCCTATCGGGTATCGGGGCGCTGCGGTGCGGGCGCCTTGTCAGCCGACCCAGCCTGCGGGCAGTCGTGCCGCTGGGGCGATGGGGGTCCCCCCGCTCGCGCGAAGCCGAGAGCGGGGGAGGGTGGGCGCAGGCGGCGTGCAAGCGCCGGCACGCGAACCCGCCCGCCCCCGGCCCCCACGCACCCGCGCCGCTCCCCGGCCTCCGCCCTCACGCCGCCCTCAGGTGCACGATGTCCCCCGCCCCCACCGGCTCCTGCACCCCCGCCTCCGTGGCGATCACCAGCCGTCCGTCCCCGTCCACGGCCACCGCCTCGCCCACCAGTGACCGGTCCCCCGGCAGCTCGGCCCGCACCGTCCGCCCCAACGTCGCGCACCCCGCCGCATACGTCTCCTGGAGCCCGCTGCGCACCGGATCGCCCTCCGCCGCGCGCCAGCGCCCGTACCAGTCCTCCAGCGAGCGCAGCACCGCCCGCAGCAGCGGATCCCGGTCCGTGGTCACCGCCCCCGCCAGCGCCAGGGACCCCGCCTGCGGCACCGGCAGCTCCTCCGCACCGAGCGTGACATTGATGCCGACGCCGACCACGACACCGTCCTCGCCGGCCCGCTCCGCCAGGATGCCCCCGGCCTTGCGCTCCTCGTCACCGACGGTGACCAGCAGGTCGTTGGGCCATTTGAGTGCCGTATCGACACCGGCCGCCCGCGCCAGCCCCGTCGCCACCGCCACCCCGGTCAGCAGGGGCAGCCAGCCCCAGCGGGCCACCGGCACCTTGGCCGGCTTCAGCAGCACCGAGAAGAAGAGGCCCGAGCGGGCCGGCGCCGTCCACTGGCGGTCCAGGCGGCCCCGCCCGGCCGTCTGCTCCTCGGCGACGAGCACGGCGCCCTCCGCGGCCTCCCCCGCGACCGCCCGCGCCACCAGCTCGCTGTTGGTGGAGCCGATGCGCTGCACGACCTCCACGCCGGTCCACAGTCCGCCCTCCCGCACCAGGGCCCTGCGCAGCCCCGCGGCACCGAGCGGTGGACGGTCCAGGTCGGACCAGCGATTGTTGTTCTCGTCTGCTGCATCTCGCGGCGTCATGCAAGCCACCCTAGGTGTGTTGTACGCCGCACTGCCGTTTGGTAGGTGCCCCACTACTCTACGGATGAGTAACCGTCCCCCCTTTTGAGCAGGCAGGGAGCCGCATCCCGATGTCCGAGCCGGAAGAGATCGACATTCACACGACCGCGGGGAAGCTCGCGGATCTCCAGCGCCGTGTCCAGCAAGCGACACACGCCGGTTCGGAGCGCGCCGTCGAAAAGCAGCACGCGAAGGGCAAGTTGACGGCCCGTGAGCGAATCGAGCTGCTCCTCGACGAGGGCTCCTTCGTGGAGTTGGACGAGTTCGCCCAGCACCGTTCCACCAGCTTCGGCCTGGAGAAGAACCGGCCTTACGGGGACGGTGTCGTCACCGGATACGGCACGGTGGACGGCCGCCCGATCGCCGTCTTCTCCCAGGACTTCACCGTCTTCGGCGGCGCCCTCGGCGAGGTCTACGGCCAGAAGATCGTCAAGGTGATGGACTTCGCCCTGAAGACCGGCTGCCCGGTCATCGGCATCAACGACTCCGGCGGCGCGCGGATCCAGGAGGGGGTCGCCTCCCTCGGCGCGTACGGCGAGATCTTCCGCCGCAACACCCATGCGTCAGGGGTCATCCCGCAGATCAGCCTGGTCGTCGGGCCCTGCGCCGGCGGTGCCGTGTACTCCCCGGCCATCACCGACTTCACGGTCATGGTCGACCAGACGTCCCACATGTTCATCACCGGCCCGGACGTCATCAAGACGGTCACCGGCGAGGACGTCGGCTTCGAGGAGCTGGGCGGCGCCCGCACCCACAACTCGGTCTCCGGCGTGGCCCATCACATGGCCGGCGACGAGAAGGACGCCATCGAGTACATCAAGCAGCTGCTGTCCTACCTGCCGTCCAACAACCTCTCCGAGGCCCCGGTCTTCCCGGAGGAGGCCGACCTGGCCGTCACGGACGAGGACCGCGAGCTGGACACCCTGGTCCCGGACAGCGCGAACCAGCCGTACGACATCCACACGGTGATCGAACACGTCCTCGACGACAGCGAGTTCTTCGAGACGCAGGCCCTGTACGCGCCGAACATCGTCACCGGCTTCGGCCGTGTCGAGGGCCACCCGGTCGGCATCGTCGCCAACCAGCCGATGCAGTTCGCCGGCTGCCTCGACATCAAGGCGAGCGAGAAGGCGGCCCGCTTCGTCCGCACCTGCGACGCCTTCAATGTCCCGGTCATCACCTTCGTCGACGTCCCGGGCTTCCTCCCCGGCGTCGACCAGGAGCACGACGGCATCATCCGCCGCGGCGCCAAGCTGATCTACGCCTACGCCGAGGCGACGGTCCCCCTGATCACCGTCATCACCCGCAAGGCCTTCGGCGGCGCCTACGACGTCATGGGCTCCAAGCACCTGGGGGCCGATCTCAACCTCGCGTGGCCGACGGCCCAGATCGCCGTCATGGGCGCCCAGGGTGCCGTCAACATCCTGCACCGCCGCACCATCGCCGAGGCGGTGGCGGGCGGCGAGGACCTCGAGGCCGTCCGCGCCCGCCTGATCCAGGAGTACGAGGACCACCTCCTCAACCCCTACACGGCCGCCGAACGCGGCTACGTCGACGCGGTGATCATGCCGTCGGACACCCGCCGCCATGTCGTACGGGGCCTGCGCCAGCTCCGCACCAAGCGCGAGTCCCTGCCCCCGAAGAAGCACGGCAACATCCCCCTGTAAGGAGCCGCTGTGACGATCAGAGTCGTACGGGGCAACCCGACCCCGGAGGAGCTGGCCGCCGCACTGGCGGTGGTAAGGGCGAGGGCAGCTGCGATGGCGGCCGCGCCGTCCGGCGCCCCGAGGCCGAGGGCCGCCTGGTCCGACCCGTCCCGCATCGCCCGGCGCCGGGTCCCCGACCCGAGCCCGACGGCATGGACCCGGACTTACTGGCCGAGCTGAGACAACACCCCAGGGGCGCGAGGCTGTATCCATTCGCGGCTCCGCCGCGCGGGCGCACGGAAGCGAAACTCCGGGCTCCAATTTGAGTACGGCTACTCAGGCGCCCGCGTCGGCCCGAGCCGCACGCTGGTGCCATGCTGTGGTCGGACCCGGAAGACGAGCCGCCGAAGGACCTGCAGGACATGCAGAACACCCTCCGGCGGCTCGGCGTCCTCCTGGCCCTGGCGATGCTGCTGGCGATGATCGTGCTGGGCGTCAGATAGGCCGCAGCCACTACTCTGACGCCATGCGCAGACTCGTCCTCGCCTCCCAGTCCCCCGCCCGGCTGAACCTCCTGCGGCAGGCGGGCCTCGCCCCCGAGGTGATCGTCAGCGGCGTCGACGAGGACGCCGTCACCGCTCCCACCCCGGCCGAACTGGCCCTCGCCCTCGCCGAGGCCAAGGCTTCCGTCGTAGCCGCCCGCCCCGACGTGCGGGGCGCGATCGTGATCGGCTGTGACTCGGTGCTGGACCTCGACGGCCAGGCGCTCGGCAAGCCGGCGGACGCCGAGGAGGCGACCGCCCGCTGGAAGTCGATGCGCGGCCGGGCCGGCACCCTGCAGACCGGGCACTGCGTCTGGGACACGGCGAGCAACCGGCATGTGTCGGCGACCGCGTCCACCGTCGTCCGGTTCGGCGAGCCCACCGACGCGGAGGTCGCCGCGTACGTCGCCTCGGGCGAACCCCTCTACGTGGCGGGCGCGTTCACGCTCGACGGCCGCAGCGCGCCGTTCATCGACGGCATCGACGGCGACCACGGCAACGTGATCGGCATCAGCCTGCCCCTGGTCCGCCGGCTGCTCGCGGAGCTGGGCGTCGGCATCACGGAGTTGTGGGCGCCGGCGGAGTGACCGGCCCGGCGGCCGGCCTGTCCTTCCTCGGCTCCGGTTCCGGACCGGCCTCCGAACCGTCCGCCGGACCGGCACCGGATCCGTCCGCACCCCCGTCGGCGTCCGCTCCGGTGCCGGGCTCCTCCGTACGGTCGTACGTCATCAGCAGCAGCACGACGAGCGCGAGGACGACCACCATGAACAGGAACGCGGTCCAGCCGATCAGGCCCCACGCCACGGCGCCCAGCAGGCCGTGTACGACCGCGACGCTGATCAGCAGGATGCGGCCGAGGCCGGCGGGCGCACGGTCGCGTATCGCCACCAGCAGGGCCACCAGGGCGCACAGGGCGAAGTAGAGGCCGAAGACCACGGCACCGATCTTCGCGCTCATCGACATGTTGTGCGGGTCCAGGCCGGCCAGGGACATTTCCTGACGGTCGACCACCACTCCCATGAACCAGTTGAGCGCGGCGATGCCGAACGCCTCGGCGAGGAGTACGACCGCCACGACCCATGCCACCGGTCTGCGCACCACCGGTCCCCACCCACTTTCGGTCACGGCCCCGCGAGAGCCGCTGTTACTTGAAGTACGTTCAAGACAGCGCGAACGCTACTAACGGGTAAACCCGGGGACAAGAGGCCGGGCGTCGGCAAAGATTCGTTGGGCCATTCGTAGGGACTCAACAAAGAAACGTTGTGGGGCGCGGCACGCTCTCACAGAGACCTTGAGCACATCGCGGGGCTAGGGTTTTCCGAAGGAGTCCTGCGTACCACGGTGCGACAAGGGCTTTCGCGGGTCGGGCGAGCCTCGCATCACGCTCCGTGTGGGCAAGCTCACCATTGGGGACGGGTCGAAGTGCCGTGTCGGCCTTCCCTAAACTCGGCTTGTTTCAAGGAGGGAGCCTCAATCGTGCGCAAGGTGCTCATCGCCAACCGTGGCGAAATCGCTGTCCGCGTGGCCCGGGCCTGCCGGGACGCAGGGATCGCGAGCGTGGCCGTCTACGCGGACCCGGACCGGGACGCTCTGCATGTCCGCGCCGCGGATGAGGCGTTCGCCCTGGGCGGTGACACCCCGGCCACCAGTTACCTGGACATCGACAAGGTCCTGAACGCGGCACGCGAGGCGGGGGCCGACGCCGTCCACCCGGGCTACGGCTTCCTGTCCGAGAACGCCGAGTTCGCCCAGGCGGTCCTGGACGCGGGCCTGACCTGGATCGGGCCGCCGCCGCAGGCCATCCGCGACCTCGGCGACAAGGTGGCCGCCCGGCACATCGCCCAGCGGGCCGGCGCCCCCCTGGTCGCCGGCACCCCGGACCCGGTCTCGGGTGCCGACGAGGTCGTGGCGTTCGCCGAGGAACACGGCCTGCCGATCGCCATCAAGGCCGCCTTCGGGGGCGGCGGGCGCGGGCTGAAGGTCGCCCGCACCCTCGAGGAGATCCCGGAGCTGTACGACTCCGCCGTCCGCGAGGCGGTGGCCGCCTTCGGCCGCGGGGAGTGCTTCGTGGAGCGCTACCTGGACCGGCCGCGGCACGTGGAGACGCAGTGCCTGGCCGACAAGCACGGCAACGTGGTCGTCGTGTCGACCCGTGACTGCTCGCTCCAGCGCCGCCACCAGAAGCTCGTCGAGGAGGCCCCGGCCCCCTTCCTGTCCGACGCGCAGGTCGCCGAGCTGTACCGCGCCTCCAAGGCCATCCTCAAGGAGGCCGCCTACGAGGGCGCCGGCACCTGTGAGTTCCTGGTCGGCCAGGACGGCACGATCTCCTTCCTGGAGGTCAACACCCGCCTCCAGGTCGAGCACCCGGTGACCGAGGAGGTCGCCGGTATCGACCTGGTCCGCGAGATGTTCCGGATCGCCGACGGCGAGGAACTCGGCTACGACGACCCGCAGCTGCGCGGTCATTCGTTCGAGTTCCGGATCAACGGCGAGGACCCGGGCCGTAACTTCCTGCCCGCTCCCGGTTCGGTCACCACCTTCGACGCCCCCTCGGGCCCCGGTGTCCGTCTGGACGCGGGCGTGGAGGCCGGCTCGGTCATCGGCCCGGCCTGGGACTCCCTGCTGGCGAAGCTGATCGTCACCGGCCGGACCCGCAAGGAGGCCCTGGAGCGGGCCGCCCGCGCCCTGGACGAGTTCCAGGTCGAGGGCATGGCCACCGCGATCCCGTTCCACCGGGCGGTGGTCAGGGACCCGGCGTTCGCGCCCGAGCTGACCGGCTCCGAGGACCCGTTCACGGTCCACACCCGCTGGATCGAGACCGAGTTCGTCAACGAGATCAAGCCCTTCGCCGCCCCGGCCGACGCCGAGGCGGAGGAGGCCGACCGTGAGACGGTCGTCGTCGAGGTCGGCGGCAAGCGCCTGGAGGTCTCGCTGCCGGCGTCCCTGGGCATGACCCTGGCCCGCACCGGCCTCGCCGCCGGCGCCAAGCCGAAGCGCCGGGCCGCCAAGAAGTCCGGCCCGGTCGCCTCCGGTGACACCCTCGCCTCGCCGATGCAGGGCACGATCGTCAAGGTCGCGGTCGAGGAGGGCCAGGAGGTCAAGGAGGGCGACCTGATCGTCGTCCTGGAGGCCATGAAGATGGAGCAGCCGCTGAACGCGCACAAGGCCGGCACCATCAAGGGCCTCGCCGCCGAGATCGGTGCCTCCCTCACCTCAGGCGCCGTGATCTGCGAGATCAAGGACTGACGACGCCCCGAACCGCACGGCCCGGCGAACGGCACCCAGCCGTTCGCCGGGCACCCACGGGATGTCCGGCGGATCATCTCGGCGTCGCGGGCCCTGGTGCGTGAATCTGCGGCGTTGCCGTCGGTCGCCGACGTCCCCCCGGCCTTCGGCCGAGGGCGCCCCCCTCGGCGTCGACTCCCTGCTCCCGCCTCAGCCGGCCACTTGCACCGGAGCCCGCTCGGCCCGGCCAGGACACGCCGCGTCTCACGGCCGACCTGATCCGCCGAAACCCCTAGACTTCTGGAACGGCCCATGCGCGCCGACGCCCGCCGCAATCATGACCGGCTGCTCGCCGAGGCCCGTGCCGTGTTCGCCGAGTACGGCACCGACGCCTCGCTCGAGGACGTGGCCCGGCGGGCGGGCGTGGGTATCGGCACCCTGTACCGCCACTTCCCGAACCGGCACGCGCTGATGAGCGCGGTCTTCGAGGACGCGGTGAACGAACTCCTCGCCAGGGCCTGCGAGCTGCTGACGGCCCCCGAGCCGTGCGGGGCCCTGCTGACATGGCTCCACGAGGTGGTCGGCCATGCGGCCGAGTACCGGGGCCTGTCGAGGGCCTTGATGTCGGTGTCGTCGACCGACCCCGCGTCGGCCCTGGCCCGGTGCGGCACCCCGATCAGGGAGGCGGGCGGAGCACTGCTGCTACGCGCCCAGGAGTCGGGCGCCGTGCGGGCCGACGTCCATATCGCCGACCTGCTTCAGCTGACCCACGCCATCGCCCTGGCGGCGGAGGAGTCCCCGCAGGACCCGGCTCTGGCGGACAGGTTGCTGCAACTGACGCTGAGAGGACTGACGTAGGGGTACGGGGCCGGGCGATATGCGGTTACCGTCGCGTGGGCGCGGCCGGCAAGGCACGCGGCCCGGGCCCGCGCGCGAACCGAACCCCCGGCGACGCACTCCGCCCCTCACCGCCGCCGCATATCGGCGACCCGCCCCCGCTCGGCCCCCGTCGGCTGTTCGCCGCCCAGCATCGATGCCGACCGCAACCCCGACCCCGGCACCTGACTCCGCCGCGGCCCCGGAAGGGATACGTCCCGACGCTGTTGATGCTGTTGCTGCCGCGCCGGGACCTGATCACCCCCCGGGTTTCCCGACGCTCCGGCCACAGCGATCTGCACCCCCTGATCGGCGAGGGCCTGAAGCTCCGTGGCCGCACGGTCGTCATGAGGCGGCGGCTCGTCCGTGACCAGTCGGGTGATGACGTCCGTCGGCACGGTCTGGAACATCGTGTCCGTACCGAGCTTGGTGTGGTCGGCGAGGACGACGACCTCCGCGGCGGCCTGCACCAGCGCCCGGTCGACGGACGCCGACAGCATGTTGGACGTGGACAGCCCCCGCTCCGCCGTCAGGCCACTGCCCGACAGAAAGGCCTTCGACACGCGCAGCCCCTGCAGGGACTGCTCCGCGCCGGAGCCGACGAGGGCGTAGTTGGAGCCGCGCAGGGTCCCGCCGGTCATCACGACCTCGACCCGGTTGGCATGGGCCAAGGCCTGCGCCACCAGCAGCGAGTTGGTGACGACGGTGAGTCCGGGGACCCGCGCCAGCCGGCGGGCGAGTTCCTGGGTGGTGGTACCCGCCCCGACCACGATGGCCTCGCCTTCTTCGACGAGACCCGCGGCGAGATCGGCGATGGCCGTCTTCTCGGCGGTCGCGAGATGTGACTTCTGCGGAAAGCCGGACTCCCGCGTGAACCCGCCCGGCAGTACCGCACCGCCATGCCGGCGGTCGAGGAGTCCTTCTGCCTCCAGTGCGCGCACGTCCCGCCGTACGGTCACTTCTGAGGTCTGGACGACGCGGGCGAGCTCACGGAGCGATACGGCCCCGTTCGCGCGCACCATTTCGAGGATCAATTGGCGACGTTCTGCAGCGAACACGAAACTGACAGTAACCCCAACGACCGTCTGCTTTCAGCAGTTTGCGCCGAATAGCAGAAGTTGTTCGCACAGCAGGGTCGCAAGTGGTATAGGAGCCACCCCACGCGACTATGCCGTACGCATTCTCGACAACTCCCCGTGACCAGCGGGGAGTCCGTTCCGGCCGTCAGACCTCGCTGCCGGTCTTCCGGGTGTGCAGCTGCCGCGCGACCTCCGCGATCGACCCCGAAAGGGAGGGGTACACGGTGAACGCGTTCGCGATCTGTTCGACCGTCAGATTGTTGTCGACGGCGATCGAGATGGGGTGGATGAGTTCCGAGGCGCGGGGCGAGACCACCACACCGCCGACCACGATCCCCGTACCCGGCCGGCAGAACATCTTCACGAAGCCGTCGCGGATGCCCTGCATCTTCGCGCGCGGGTTGCGCAGCAGCGGCAGCTTCACCACGCGCGCGTCGATCTTTCCGGAGTCGACGTCGGCCTGCGTGTAGCCCACCGTCGCGATCTCCGGGTCGGTGAAGACGTTGGACGACACGGTCTTCAGGTTCAGCGGGGCCACCGCGTCGCCCAGGAAGTGGTACATGGCGATACGCCCCTGCATGGCGGCCACCGACGCAAGGGCGAAGACCCCGGTCACGTCACCGGCGGCGTACACGCCCGGAGCCGTCGTCCTCGACACCTTGTCGGTCCAGATGTGCCCGGAGTCGCGCAGCTTGACGCCCGCCTCCTCCAGACCCAGGCCCGCGCTGTTCGGGACGGCGCCGACGGCCATCAGGCAGTGCGTGCCGGTGATGACCCGGCCGTCGGCGAGGGTCACCTCCACCCGGTCCCCGACCCGCTTGGCGGCGGCGGCCCGCGACCGGGCCATGACGTTCATGCCACGGCGGCGGAAGACGTCCTCCAGGACAGCGGCCGCGTCCGGGTCCTCGCCCGGCAGCACGCGGTCCCGGGACGACACCAGGGTCACCTTGGACCCCAGCGCCTGATAGGCACCGGCGAACTCGGCACCGGTCACACCCGACCCGACCACGATGAGCTCCTCGGGCAGCTCGTCGAGGTCGTAGACCTGGGTCCAGTTCAGGATGCGCTCGCCGTCGGGCTGGGCGTCGGGCAGCTCGCGCGGATGGCCACCGGTGGCGATGAGCACCGCGTCGGCCGTCAGGGTCTCCGCACTCCCGTCGGCGGAGGTGACGACGACCTTGCGCGACCCGTCCAGGGCCTGCATGCCCTCCAGCCGCCCGCGCCCCCGCATGACCCGCGCACCCGCACGCGTCACCGAGGCCGTGATGTCGTGCGACTGCGCGAGGGCGAGCCGCTTCACACGCCGGTTGACCTTCCCCAGATCGACCCCGACCACCCGTGCCGCCTGCTCCAGCGGTGGGGTGTCGTCGGCGACGATGATCCCCAGCTCCTCGTACGAGGAGTCGAAGTTGGTCATCACCTCGGCCGTAGCGATAAGGGTCTTCGACGGCACGCAGTCGGTCAGCACCGACGCTCCGCCCAGACCGTCGCAGTCGACGACGGTCACCTCCGCGCCGAGCTGCGCGCCCACCAGCGCCGCTTCATAGCCGCCGGGTCCGCCACCGATGATCACGATCCGAGTCACGTACTCCATTGTCCCGCACCCCTCAAGGTGCTATTGCCCGGGGGCGCCACCCGACGCTTCCTGGGGCTGGAGAGGTACCTGGGACGGCTGCCGTACCCTCTCCCCATGTCGTCGCTCTACGCCGCGTACGCCGGCAATCTCGACGCACGGCTGATGTCGCGCCGCGCTCCGCACTCGCCCCTGCGCGCCACCGGCTGGCTGAACGGATGGCGGCTGACCTTCGGCGGGGAGCAGATGGGCTGGGAGGGCGCGCTGGCGACGATCGTCGAGGACCCCCTCTCCCAGGTCTTCGTCGGCCTCTACGACCTCGCCCCGATGGACGAGGAGTCCATGGACCGCTGGGAGGGCGTCGGTATGGACATCTACCGCCGGGCACGCGTGCGCGTGCACACGCTGGAGGGCGAGGAGAACGCCTGGCTCTACGTCCTCAACGGCTACGAGGGCGGCCTGCCCTCGGCCCGCTATCTCGGCGAGATCGCCGACGCCGCCGAGTCGGCCGGCGCACCACACGATTACGTGATGGAGCTGCGCAAGCGGCCCTGCTGACACACCGCGTCCCTGCACTTGCGGAACCGACGCGTCGAGCTGGACGATCGTCGGCGCATCGCGTTCCACAAGGGCATCGCCCTGCTGGCCTCACGCGGCACGTCCTCGTGACCGACGAGTGACCCCGTCGGCGTCCCCCATCGAGGCCCCAAGCCGCACAGACCATCCACAGGTGGCACGAAGTTACCTGCGTCACACCGCTCGTTGGAAACGACAAGACAACGATCGCCATCCGGTGAGCTCAGTCATCTACGCGCGTAGGCCAGGACCGGCTACTCTCATCCGCGTGAACGCATCTCTTCTTCCGGACAACATCCAGGGCGACCCCCATGCCGCTGCCGACGCGGCCGCCGCGCGGCTGCGCGAGCTCACGGGCGCCGAGACCCACGACGTCGCCCTCGTGATGGGCTCCGGCTGGGCTCCGGCCGTCGACGCCCTGGGCGCTCCCGACGCCGAGTTCCAGGTCACCGAGGTGCCCGGCTTCCCGCCGCCGGCCGTCGAGGGGCACGGCGGCAAGATCCGCTCGTACTCCTTCGGTGACAAGCGCGCGCTGGTCTTCCTGGGCCGCACGCACTACTACGAGGGCCGCGGCGTCTCCGCCGTCGCACACGGCGTCCGCACCGCCGTAGCCGCCGGCTGCAAAACGATCGTCCTCACCAACGGCTGCGGCGGTCTGCGCGAGGGCATGCGTCCCGGCCAGCCGGTCCTCATCAGCGACCACATCAACCTCACGGCGACCTCCCCGATCGTCGGCGCGAACTTCGTGGACCTGACGGACCTGTACTCCCCCCGCCTGCGTGCCCTGTGCAAGGAGATCGACCCCACCCTCGAAGAGGGCGTCTACGCGCAGTTCCCCGGCCCGCACTACGAGACCCCGGCCGAGATCCGCATGGCCCGCGTCATCGGCGCGGACCTGGTGGGCATGTCGACGGTCCTCGAAGCGATCGCCGCGCGCGAGGCGGGCGCCGAGGTCCTGGGCATCTCCCTGGTGACCAACCTGGCGGCGGGCATGACCGGCGAGCCGCTGAACCACGAGGAGGTCCTCCAGGCGGGCCGCGACTCGGCGGCACGGATGGGCTCACTGCTGGCGCAGGTGCTGGGCAGGCTGTAACCGCCGCGACAGGGGGTGCCACGGAAGGCCGTAGAACGTCCGCGGCCCCGCCGTGGCCGGTCGCGCAGTTCCCCGCCTCCCCTGGTGGGCACGGACAACCCGGCGCCCACGACGGAACGCCGAGGCTGTAACCGCCGCGACAGGGGGTGCCACGGAAGGCCGTAGAGCGTCCGCGGCCCCGCCGTGGCCTGGTCGCGCAGTTCCCCGCGCCCCTGGGCGGGCACGGACACCCGGCACCACGACGGAACGCCGAGGCTGTAACCGCCGCGACAGGGGGTGCCACGGAAGGCCGTAGAGCGTCCGCGGCCCCGCCGTGGCCTGGTCGCGCAGTTCC
>NZ_JBEOTA010000004.1:0-28641 GCF_040303265.1 Streptomyces sp. NPDC096040 | reverse complement strand
GTCCCCGCGCCCCTGGGGGGTACCGGGCACCCGGCACCCACGACGGACCGTCGGCCCGCCACCCACCACTCCCGGCGGATCGTTGACCAGCCGCCGCGCGCCGCGGATCGTTGGTCGCCCGCGGCGGGAAGGGGACGGGGTGGGGGTGTCCGCCCGCAGCGGCCGGCATCCGTCGCCGAGCATGACCCTGAGAGACCGCACCGCCGGACCGAGGACGGATACCCCCGCCCCGGCCCCGACCCACCACCGAACCACAGGCGCTACGCGCACCCCCACCGAAGCCGCGCGTGCGCCGCAGGCACGACACGAGAGAGGTTGGACGACGACCGTGCAAGACGATCTCATCGCCCGGGCCAGGACCTGGCTCGCCGAGGACCCGGACCCGGACACCCGCGACGAGCTGGCCAAGCTGATCGACGCCGAGGACATCACCGAACTGTCGGCCCGCTTCGGCGGCACCCTCCAGTTCGGCACCGCCGGCCTGCGCGGCGAGCTCGGCGCCGGCCCGATGCGCATGAACCGCACCGTCGTCATCCGCGCCGCCGCAGGCCTCGCCGCCTACCTCAGGCAGCACGGCCACACCGGCGGAGTCGTCGTCATCGGCTACGACGCCCGCCACAAGTCTGCCGACTTCGCCCGCGACACCGCGGCCGTCATGACGGGCGCCGGCCTCCACGCCGTCGTACTCCCCCGCCCCCTCCCCACCCCGGTCCTGGCGTTCGCCATACGGCACCTCGGCGCGGTCGCCGGCGTCGAGGTCACCGCCAGCCACAACCCGCCCCGCGACAACGGCTACAAGGTCTATCTGGGCGACGGCTCCCAGATCGTCCCGCCCGCGGACGCGGAGATCGCCGCCGAGATCGACGCGATCGCGAGCCTGCACGACGTCCCCCGCCCCGAGGCCGGCTGGGAAACCCTCGACGAGGCCGTCCTGGAGGCCTACCTGGCCCGTACGGACGCCGTCCTGGCCCCCGGCTCCCCCCGCACCGCCCGGACCGTCTACACGGCCATGCACGGCGTCGGCAAGGACACCCTCCTCGCCGCCTTCGCCCGGGCCGGCTTCCCCGAGCCGGTGCTGGTCGCCGAACAGGCCGAACCGGACCCGGACTTCCCGACCGTCGCCTTCCCCAACCCGGAGGAGCCCGGCGCGATGGACCTGTCCTTCGCCCAGGCCCGCGCCACCGACCCCGATCTGATCATCGCCAACGACCCGGACGCCGACCGCTGCGCCGCAGCCGTCAAGGACAACGGCACCTGGCGCATGCTGCGCGGCGACGAGGTCGGTTCCCTCCTCGCCGCCCACCTGGTCCGGCGCGGAGCGACCGGCGTGTTCGCCGAGTCGATCGTCTCCTCCTCCCTCCTCGGCCGTATCGCCGAGAAGGCCGGACTCCCCTACGAGGAGACCCTGACCGGCTTCAAGTGGATCGCCCGCGTCGACGGCCTGCGCTACGGCTACGAGGAAGCCCTCGGCTACTGCGTCGACCCCGACGGCGTCCGGGACAAGGACGGCATCACGGCCGCCCTCCTGATCACCGAACTGGCCTCGGTCCTCAAGGAGGAGGGCCGCACCCTCCTCGACCTCCTCGACGACCTCGCCGTGGAGCACGGCCTGCACGCCACCGACCAGCTCTCGGTCCGCGTCGAGGACCTCTCCGTCATCGCGGACGCGATGCGGCGCCTCCGCGAGCAGCCCCCGACCGAACTCGCCGGCCTCCCCGTCACCAAGGCGGAGGACCTGACCCAGGGCACGGACAAGCTGCCGCCCACCGACGGCCTGCGCTACACCCTCACCGGCGCCCGGGTCGTCGTCCGCCCCAGCGGCACCGAACCCAAGCTGAAGTGCTACCTGGAGGTCGTCGTCCCGGTGGCGACGCACGCCGACCTCCCGGCGGCCCGCGCCGAGGCGGCCCAGACCCTGGCCGCGATCAAGCGGGACCTGTCGGCGGCGGTCGGCATCTGACACCCCCCTCTCACCCGCCCTCTGACACCCGCTCCGACGCCCCGTAGGGGTGCCCCTCCGCCAGGGGGCACCCCTACGGGTGATTTCGCGACGGCGACCGACCCACCCACCGCGCCCCGCCCCGGCTCCCGGGGAACGGTGGTCCGGTACCGCCCGTACCGCCGTACCGCCCGCCGCAGCCGTCGTAGTCGCACTGGAGCCGCCGCCGTGTCCTCGACCGCCCCCGACACCGCCCCCAGCGGACACATCCCGGGCACCCGACGACCCCACCTCCCCACGGCGACCGCCCCCCGGCACGCCCTGCGCCGGGCGGCCCCGGCCCTCGCCGCCTATCTCGCGGTACGCCTCACCGGCCTGCTGTTCCTCGCCGTCTGGGCGCACCGGCGTCACCACGGGGTGTGGCCGATGCTGGCGACGCAGTGGGACTCCCGCTGGTACCTCGGGATCGCCGACCACGGCTACACGCACGCACTGGGCACCGCCTACGACCACAACAACCTGGCGTTCTTCCCGCTGTATCCGCTGCTGGTCAAGGCCGTGGCCGTCGTCACCCCCGGCACCCGGGCCAGCACCGGGCTCGCCCTCGCCTGGCTGGCCTCGCTGGTCGCGGCCTGGGGCGTGTTCGCGGTGGGCGACCGGGTGGCCGGGCGCCGGGTCGGGCTGCTGCTCACCGTGTTGTGGGCGGCGTATCCGGTGGGTCTGGTGCAGTGGATGGGCTACACCGAGTCGCTGTTCACGGCGTTCGCCGCGTGGACGCTGTACGCGGTGCTCGCCGAGCGCTGGCTGTGGGCGGCCGCGGGATCGGTACTCGCCGGGCTGACCCGGCCGACCGGCATCGCCGTGGCCGCCGCCGTGACGGTCACCGCCCTGCTGTCCCTGCGCTCCCGCTTCTCGGCGCGCGCACTGACGGCGGCCGTGCTGGCCCCGCTCGGCTGGTGCGCGTACGTCGGCTGGGTGGGCCTCAGACTCGGCCGCTGGGACGGCTACTTCGCCGTACAGCGACTGTGGCACAACGAGCTGGACGGCGGCGCGGAGACCCTGCGCTGGCTGCGGCACCTGTTTGGGCAGGTCGCGCGGCCGGAGCTGTTCCTGATCGTGGTGAGCCTGACGATCATCGCGTCGGTCGTCCTGTTCGGGCTCGCGGTCGCGGACCGGCAGCCGGTGCCGCTGCTGGTGTTCGGCGCGGTCCTGCTGGTGATCGTGGTGGCGAGCGGGGGCGTCTACTTCCCGCGGGCCCGCTTCCTCCTCCCCGGCTTCCCGCTGCTGCTGCCCGTCGCCGGATAT
Organism: Streptomyces sp. NPDC096040; assembly: GCF_040303265.1. Classification (NCBI taxonomy): domain Bacteria; kingdom Bacillati; phylum Actinomycetota; class Actinomycetes; order Kitasatosporales; family Streptomycetaceae; genus Streptomyces; species Streptomyces sp. NPDC096040. The sequence goes on along the minus strand of NZ_JBEOTA010000004.1, from coordinate 25,397 downwards.
CTCGCCCGCGCCTCACTGCGGTTGCGGGTGCTCGCGCTGACGGCCGCGGTGGCGGGGTCGGCGTACTGCGGGGCGTACATGCTGCTGGTGTGGCCGAGCGCGCCGTGATGCGCCGTGGTTCATGGGGAGTTGGGCCTTCGCTTGCTCCTCGGACGCCTGCGGCCGAAGGGGCGACCGCACGCTGTGACTGCGGTAGGGATGCACTCCCAGCCCCCCTTGGAGGCATCCGCCCCCAGGCGTTCCGCCGCCCCAGCTCACTGGCGGAGCGCCGGTTGCCGCGCACGAGCCCGGCACGGGGTTCGGCCCCATGAGTCAGCCGGACCCGGTGCCGGGTGGGTGGGCTCCTGGTGGACGCAGGAGCGTCACACGGGTGCCGGGGTGACGGCCGGCCGGCTACGGCTGAACGCGCGTCAGGTAGCTGAAGCCCGTGTTCGGCCCGACGCAGGACTGGAGTGTGAGATCGCCCCAGTACAGGCCGTGGGAGGGGGTGCCGCGGCCGGGTGAGACGTAGGTGGCGTACACCCGGTAGGTGAAGGTGCCGCGCGGGGTGGTGGCCGTGACCGTCGTGCCGACGGGCAGCTCGGCGAACCGCGCGAACCCGCAGTAGTCATGGCCCACGACGACGGCCGTGCGCATCGCGTACCCGTCTTCCGTGCCGAGGTCGGGCCCCGTCCACTGCACGGCGTCCCGGCAGGCGTCCACCGCGTCCTGCCCACCCCGCACGACTCGGGCGGACCAGGAGCCGATGCGGAGGGTGGTGGAACCGTTCTGGCTGCGCTCGCTGAAGGTCTCCGCCTCGGTTTCGGACGACGGGTGCGGGGACGCCGTCGGGCCGGTCCGTGTGGTGCGGGGGCGCGGGGAGGAAGAGGGGCGGGCGGTGGGGGCAGGGGCGGGGAGCTCGGCCTCGGGCGATGCCTAGGGTGCGCTCGGGGACGCCGACGGGCGGGGCGTGGGGCTGTGCGCGGGTGCCGTGGGGGTGGAGTCGGGCGGTACGGCTCGGGTCGGCGTCCCGTCGGGAGTGGGCGCCTGTTCGACAGCCGGGGTGGCGGCCGGGGCGCTCGCCGGTGCGGCCGCCAACGGCTTGTCGGCCGTCCCGGGGGCGGCGCAGCCCGCCAGGGCGGCGGAGGCGACCACGGCCACCAGGGCGAGGACCCGGCGTGCGGCGGTACGGGCCGCCGCCCGACCGGGTCGTCCGGTGGTCACCGATTCCCCGGGCAGGCGCGAGAGATGACGTTCACTTCTGAACTCCTTCGGGGCCGCCACGGCCTCACCCGAAGCGGCCGTTCACGTAGTCCGTGGTGCGCGGGTCCTGCGGGTTGTCGAACATGTCCTCGGTGGGGCCGTGTTCGACGATCACGCCGGGGGTGCCCTGCTCGGCGAGGAAGAAGGCGCACTGCTTGGAGACGCGAGCCGCCTGCTGCATGTTGTGGGTGACGATCACGATGGTGACCTCGTCGGTCAGCTCGTGGATCGTCTCCTCGATGCGGCGCGTGGAGGTCGGGTCGAGCGCCGAGCACGGCTCGTCCATCAGCAGGACCCGGGGGCAGACCGCCAGGGAGCGGGCGATGCACAGGCGCTGCTGCTGGCCGCCGGAGAGCGCGCCGCCGGGCTGGCGGAGCCGGTCCTTGACCTCTTTCCACAGGCCCGCCTTGGTGAGGCACTCCTCGACGAGCCAGTCCTTGTCGTCGCGGCCCGCCCTGACACCGGCCAGCTTCAGGCCGGCGGTGACGTTGTCGTAGATCGACATCGCGGGGAAGGGGTTGGGCTTCTGGAAGACCATGCCGATCTCGCGGCGGGCGTGCGTGATGCGGCGCCCCCGGTCGTAGATGTCCTCGCCGTCCAGGAGCACCCGGCCCGAGAGGGACGCGGAGCCGACCAGCTCGTGCATGCGGTTGAGGATGCGCAGGAACGTGGACTTGCCGCAGCCGGACGGGCCGATGAGCGCGGTGACCTTGCGGGCGGGCATGGTGAGCGAGACCTGCTCCAGCACCTTGTGGTTGCCGAACCAGGCCGAGACGGAGTCGGCCTCCAGCGTCGCCGGGTTGCTCTCCACGGTGGCCGCGCCGAGCTTGGGCGCCTTGACGGCCGTCATCCTCTTCGTCGGGTCGAGGATCTCGTCGACGAGGGTGTCGGACGTGTCGGTGGTGTCGGACATGATGGTGAACTCCTCGTCGTTCAGAGCAGGTTGGGCAGCAGGCGGGTGGCGGCGCCGGAGACGGCGAGGCCGAGGGCGGCCAGGACGGGGGCGCTGACGATCCAGGTCTGCCAGCGGCCCCACACACGGTAGGCGGCCACGGTGAGCAGGGCGGCGAGCAGCAGGGCCTGCGACCAGAGGAAGACCGGGAGCCAGGCGGCGCCTTCGGTGCCCATGGCCTGCTCGGAGCCGTCGATCCAGCCGAGGGCCAGCGGACGCGGCGGGCTGGGCTGTACGGCGCTCGTCAGCGTCGCGTCGACGCGGATCGCGCCGGAGGGGGTGTACGGGCCGCCCTCGGCGGTGATGAGCGTGAGCCGCCCCTGGTTCGCCGTGAGGACGGGCGGCAGCGGGTCGCCCTCGCGGCGGATGCCCGTGACCTTGTAGGTGGCCGTGCCCTGACCGGTCGTCACCCGGATGTCGCTGCCCACGGGCAGTTCGTGCAGTTTGTTGAACGGGCTGCCGTATCCCCACTGGCGGCCCATGATCACGCTGGTGCCGGCCTGTCCGGGCAGCGGGGTGTCCCGGCGGTGGCCCGGTCCGGCCATCAGCACACCGGAGGTGGTGCTCTCGCCGACGACCTGCTTCAGGCCCAGGGCCGGGATGCGCAGCAGGGCGACCGGAGCGCCCGGCTCCAGCATCTTGCCGTCGTACGTCTGCTGGCCCACCGGGGCGATTCCCAGGGCGAGTTGCCGGCGGAACTCGTCGTACGCGGTCTGCTGGTCGCGGCTGTGCTGGAGGTGCCCCACGATGGTGAGGTTGGCGGCGAAGCCGAGCAGCAGGGCCGAGAGCAGGCACAGCGCGACCCCCGCGAAGGCGAAGCCGGGGCGCTCGGCCCGCGGTGCCGCCGCGCGGGGCTGGGGCTCGGGTGCGGGCGCCGACGCCGGCGGCGCCTGGGCCGGCGGGGGCGGGGACAGAACGGTCACGGGGCGCGCTCCTGTGAAGAGGTGTGTGGTGGAGAAACGGAGGCGCGGGCGGCGGGGTGGGGGCCCGCCGCCCGTGCCTCCCTGGGCGGTCAGGCCCTGGGCTCGCCGAAGGTCAGCAGCCCGTTGCGGCGGCCGTACCGCACGAAGGCGATGCCTGCCCCGGTGAGGATGACGGCGCCGACGCCGGAGAACAGCGCGATCTGGCTGCCGGTGGAGGCGAGGCCGCCGCCGGAGCCTGAGGAACCGCCGGAGGTGGTGGAGCTACCGCCGGAGGTGGTGTCTCCGCCCGCGGTGCCGGAGGTGGTGCCGGACGTGTCGCCGGAGGAACCGTCGGTGGGCTCGGTGGAGGAGCCGTCCGTGGGCTGGTCGGTGGGCTCGTCACTGGAGCCGTCGGTCGGAGTCGCGGAGGGGGACTCGGAGGACGGCTCGGCGAGGGTGAAGTTGACCTGTGCCACGGGGTACGAGCCGCCGGTGCAGTCCGGGGTGTTGTCCCAGTAGGTCTGCCCGGCCACGGCGCCCTCCGGCACGGTCAGCGTGGGCCAGGTCACCGTCCCGCTCGCGTCGGCTGTGGCGGCAGGGAACGAGCTGTCGTTGTTGCGCATGGTCATCGTGTACTTGGTGCCCGGTTCGCAACCTCGGAGGAGCAGCTTCACCGACTGGCCGCGCTCGAGTTGGGGGTTGTCGGCCAGCAGGTCCCCGGACCCGTTGTCGTACATCTCGTACCTCGGCAACTGCACGACCACCTGGAAGGGGTCGGATTCCGAGGTTCCCCAGTCGGCGGTGGAGGACGGAGTGAACTTGGCGACGATGTGGTGCGTGTCCTCGGACAGGGTCGTCGTCGTCAGCTCGGCCTTCCCGTCGCTGACCGTGGCCTGGCCCAGCGTCGTGTCACCGTCCAGGAACGTGACGGTGCCGGTCGCCTCCGCGGGGGAGAGCGTCGCGGTGAGTTTCACCGCAGCGCCGGGCGCGGCCACGCTGGGGACGGCCGTCAGGGCGACGCCGGTGGCCGTGGCGCCTTCCCCGACCACCCACTGGTTGCCAGTGACGGTGATCTTCTGTGACCAGTACGGGTCGCCCGGCACGATCGACGAGGGCGGAATGGACCAGTCGTCGTTTTCCACGCACCGTAGGCGCAACTCGTACGTTCCGTCGCCCGTGATGATGTCCGACAGGCTGCTGACGTCCATACCCGGGTTGTCCGCCGCGGCCAGCGAGACCGTCGAGGACGCCCCGGTGTAGGGCGCCTGGTCGGTGATCCCGGTCATCGCCCGTGCCTCGGTGCCGTCGGCCTTGACCACGTACAGGGCGAGAACGCTGTTCCAGTTGATGTCCTCGATGGTGGCGTCGGGACATGCGCCGGAGAACCCGAGGGAACCGGCGATCGGCTGTGCGCCGGTCAGGCTCCCGCTGCCGGGCGTCATGGTGAATTCGCCGACCGAGGCCGCCCGGGCAGGCTGGGACTGTGAGGTGACCAGGGCTACGAGGCCCAGGACAGCCAGGGCACAGGCGGCCGCGAGGGCGGCCGCTCTTCGGAACGGATGTGGCACTGTCATGGCGTGGCCCCCCGGGGGACGGTTGACGGATGTACTGGGACAGCACGTGGGGCCGGGCACCCGAGGGTGCCCGGCCGTTACGCGGGAATCAGACGATGTGCACGGATCAGCGCTCGCCTGTGGTGGTGGTGACACCGCAGTTGCTCAGGGTGCCGAAGCCGTACTTGGTGATCGTGGCGGTGTCGGAGCAGACCTTCGAGGTGGAGCCGACGAAAGTCCCGGCGATGACGCTGTTGGTGAGGTTGGCGGTCGGGACGACGTTGTAGACGTTCCGGAGGAAGTTCGGGGTGAAGGCGGGGTTGAGCGCGACCGCCGTGCCCGTGCCCGTGGTCGGGGCGGTGCTGTTGATGTTGCGCAGGCGGGACTCGCCGCGGCGGTTCGGGACGTCGGAGAGGCCCTTGCCCTGGGCGATCCACTGGGCGATCGAGTACGGCATGAGCTGGTTGGCGTTGACGATCGCCTCGCCGTTGTGCTCCTGGATCGTGCCGTCGACGCAGCTGCCGAGGTCGGCCTCGGTGATGCCGAGGGCCTGCAGCCAGAACGAGCGGGTACCGGAGCCGGACTGCGGCAGCAGCGGCTGCGCGCTCGGGAACTCGGTGGACTTGCACTCGTAGATGGCGGCCAGCTGCGCCGTGGTGAGGTTCGTCGGCAGGGTGCTGCCCAGGTCGGTGGCGTAGGTGACACCGTCCTTGGCGAACGGGATGAAGGTCAGGTCGGTGTTGCTGGTGTCCGCCGGGCCACGCGAGGAACGGGCGAAGTCGATGCAGTGGGTGCCGGCGGCCAGGTCGGCGTTGAGCGCGTTGATACCGGCCGACGAACCGTCGGGGCGCGCGACGGTGTCACAGCCGGTCGCCTTGGTCTTGATCGTGCTCGTGCCCGTCGCGTTCCACGACGCGATGATCTTGCCGCTGGCGTTGGTCACCGTGGAGGACTCGCTGAGGCCGTTCATCACGTACTGCGTGGTGTCGGAGCCGACACCCGCGAGTTGACGGTAGTCGGTGATCGGGGTCGGGTCGGCGGAAGCCGGGGAGGTGAGGATTCCGAGACCGAGAGCCGCGGCACCGAAAACAGCGCCGACCTTGGCGTAGGACTTGACGTTCACTTCTGAACCCCTTGCTTTCTGGTTTTCGAAGGCTGGACGTTCAAGCTGAATCCGGGACACTGAATAAAGAATCCGGATTTTCGTGCTACCGACCCGCCGGTCGGCCACCGCATACGCTTCCAGTAATTCCGCGCGGTGGCCAACCAATTTCCAACGAGAGAAAGGTTACGGGGAGGCTTCCTAGGTATCTCCTAGGGATTCCGCCGATGCGCGAGGCGAAGGAGCAAAGGACCTGAAAGACCTGCTGTACCGCCCAGAAACAGGACGACGAGCAAAACCCAGCGAATAATCCCCATGACCTCTGCGGGGGTGACTCCGCTCTGGCTGTTCGCGACGGGTTGCTGCGGCCCCGAGGAGGGCGACGCGGAACCGTTCACGGCGGCCGCCGACGACGGGCCGTCGGTGGCGTCACCGCCGGCCCGTCGTCGGCGGCCGCCGGTGTCCGTGCCGCCGGAGACTCCTCCGCTGTCGGTCCCGGAGCCGAGTCCTCCGGGGCCGCCGTCCGACGCCGGCGGGGCGGATGTCGAATCGCCGCCCGTGGTGGCGCCCTTCTCCAGAGCGTCCGCGGCCGTCTTGGCCTGCGCGCGCTGTTTCGCCGGCAACGGCGCGTAGCCGTAGGGCAGCTGGCCCGCCGCCAGGCCCTGGGTCTGGCCCGCCCCGGCCGCGTACCTGATGAACTGCGCGTACGCCTTGCGGGTCGCGGCGTCCTGGTTCATCGAGGCCGCGGCGTAGGCCACGGCCGTCAGCGGATAGGCCTGGCCCTTGGCCCGCGCCGGATCCGGGTCGAGCACGGAGGCGTCCGTGGATGACGGCTTCATGGCCTCGACTCCGGCCGTAAGAGTGCTGGTCGAGGGCTTGACGAAGGTGCCGTCCGCGTTGCGCAGGGCCGCCGTCTTCAGTCCGTAGCGCTGCGCCGACGCGCTGTCGACGATCGCCAGCACGGCACGTCTTCCCAGCTGGGGCGAGTCGTTGATCAGCTTGGGCGGGGTTCCGGTAGCGCCCTCCTGCTGCCACTGGATGGTGCGGTTGTTGTTGCCCCGGAGAGTGCGCACCGCCCCGTCGTGCAGGTCCGCCGTGTACGGATCCAGGTCGGTCAAGGTGTAGGTGAGCGGGGGTGTGAGGTTGGCCAGGGCGTCCGATGTCGTCGGGTCCACCTTGGGGTAGTCGGTGAGCTCGGTGCTCTCCGCCAGGTCCAGAGCCTTGAAGTAGGGATTCACCTTCATGCCCCAGGGATCCGGCTTCCCGGACAGGAAGTTCCGGGCGTCCGCGTCGGACTGGAGCCAGTTCCAGACCAGGCGGGTGGTGTCGGAGCTCTGCAGCGGAACCATGAGGCTTCTCGGCGTGCCCTTCAGCGCCGGAAAGCCCGGATTCAGCTCCTGGAACTCCTTGTCCTGGACGAAAGTGTCCGGATTCCCTTTCAGATGGTCTGGCGTCGAATTAATCGACACGTCCTTCACATAGGAATGAGTGAGCATCTTGGCGACGATCCGTGGCGTCAGTTTCATGTCCTGGACGACACCGTCCGGGCTCTCTATGAAGAACGCGATCGCCACCCCGGACACCGCCACCGGCGCCTCCACGACCTTCGCGGCAGCGCCCTGCTGATCGACCGGGTCGACGGTGAAACCGAGCAGGGGCGCGTCGGACGTCGTGTTCAGTACCTGACTCCTGGCCTCCTCCTCCCCGCCCTGGATGAAGGAGAAGGTGCTCCCCGTGGCCGAGCACAGCTTCGGCTGCCAGGACGTGACGGCGTCCGTCGTCAGTTCGGAGCCGGCCGTGGGCCGCTCCGGCTGGCCCTCCGGGCAGAACGCGTCGACCGGCTGGAAGGACAGCGGGACGACCATCCGCTGGGCCCAGTTCGTGGCGGACAGCGGCGAGGTAACGAGATTGTGGCTACGGCCGTCACCGGGGTTCTCGACATCCGTACCGTCGGCGTCGTGCGTGCCGCGCGGCACGATGACCAGCCAGCACGACCGTGGAGCGGGGTCGCTGCCGGCGGACGCCGTGCTCGCACCGCATCCGAGGTGGGGGGCTTCTGTCGCGTCCTGCACCTCGAAGTTCACCTCCCCGGTGCCGTTGGCGAAGGTGCGGTTGGCGACCTGCTCGTTCGTGTCCAGCGGGCCGTAGTAAGTCGTGTCCGTGGACGACGTGGTGGCCGGGAGTCCACCGACGGGCTGGAACGGAACGAAGGCGTCCGCACCGGTGTACTGCGTCTCCGCCGGGTCGTAGACGTAGGCGGCACTGGGGTCGCCGCTGACCCTCCTCGTCCCGGCGAAGGCGCCCGGAATCACGGACTCGCCCACGCCCGTGCTGCCGAACTCGCACTGCTCACGGGTGGGCCCGGCCGGATCGTCCCCCCAGCACTGCATGATCTGCAGGTAGTCGAACGCGAAGGTGTTGTCCGACGTCTGCTGCCCCCCTGTCCAGCTGACCCGAACGCCCTGCGACCGCAGCCCCTTCGTCTGGCCGACGGTCACCTTCAGCTTGGAGAAGTCGTCGTACGGGCCTTTCTTGCCCGTCACCGTCACCGCGGAGTTCTCCGCGCCGCCGTCCGCCGCCGCGGCGGGATTCGTGACGGGCGGGAACGGGAGCAGGGCCAGGAGCAGCCCGGCCAGCAGGGCTCCCACGGCGACGACGACCCGCGCTGCGGGCCGCCGGTTCATCGCGGCCCTCATGCCGCACCGTCCTTGCGCCGGCTCCGGCCCGCCATCAGCCGCGCGACCACGGGTGGTCCGACGACGACGCCGACCAGGAGCACGGCCGACAGCGCCATCAGCGCGGTGCGCAGGCCCAGGGAGTCGTCCGAGGCCAGGGAGACCGGGCTGGCGGCGACCGAGGTGCCGCCGGTGCTCTGGTCGGTACCGAGCGCCTGACCGGTGTCCGGGTCGACGCCGCCGGTCGTTCCGCCCGCGGCGGTGCCGCCCGTCGTACCGCCGGTGGAGCCGCCCGTCGTCGTACCGCCCGAGCCCGTCGATCCCGAGCCGCCCGTCGACGACGAGCCGCCGGTCGTACCGGAGCCGCCCGAAGCGCTGCCGCCGGAGGCGGAGCCGCCCGTGCTGGAGCCGTTGCTGACCTGTGTGGGCGTCTTGTCGCCGCCGGTGCCGGTCGCGCACTGGTCCGGCCCCTTCTTGTCGCACGCCTGCGGGTAGGGGGCGCTTTGGAGCAGCACGTTCTTCCCGCCGGAGAAGGTCGGGTTGTTGCACTTGTTGATGTCGATGTCCGCCGACACGGCGCCCGGGATCTTCTTCGTCTGGTCCATGGCCGCCTGCACCAGGTTCTTCGGCAGCGGCGAGTAGCCGAGCCGGTCCGCCAGCTGCTGGCCCTCGCAGAGGAAGTAGTTGTTGAACGTACTCAGCGTCGCGCCCTTGGCCTTGGTGAAGCCCATCTCCTCCTTGGTCGGGATGATCATGTAGCTGTAGGAGGAGAGGGGGTAGGTGCGCTTGTCGCCGTACGTGTAGACGTTGTCCAGGTTCTGGGTGAGGTAGTTCGCGGAGCGCGGGTCGTCGTTGATCTGGGCCTTGGTGAGCGCGACGGCCACGCTGGAGGCGGTCGGCTCGATGTAGTAGCCGGCCTTGTTGAGGACCTTGGCCACCGGGAATCCCGCGTTCCGCGCGTACGAGTACTCGACGTAGGTGATGGCGCCCTCGGCCTGGGGCTGCTTGGTGTAGCCCGCGACGCCGAGCGACTGCGACTGGGCGACGAAGCCCGAACCGGGGATCACCGGGAAGTACGACGTCAGACCGCAGGGGGTGGGCTTGCCCGCCCGGCGGCAGTAGTCGTTCCACAGGGAGCTGTACTGCTTGGACATCCACAGGCTGAACTGCGCGGTCGTACCGGAGCCGTCGGAGCGGACGACCGGGACGATCCGGCGGGCGGGAAGGTTCAGCTTGGGGTTGTCCGCCTTGATCTCCGGCGCGTTCCACTGAGTGAGCTTGCCGGTGAAGATCTTGGTGATGACGTCTCCGGACAGCCGGAGGTTGGTCACCTGCTTGCCGCCGATCTTCAGGTTGTACATGAACGACGTACCGCCGGCCACGATCGGCATGTAGGCGTACTTGCGCTGCGGCGGGGCCTCCGTCGTGCCGAACTCGGTGAGGCCGTAGGGGATCTCGGACACACCGAAGTCGGAGGTGCCGTTCGCGAACTGGGTCCGGCCGACCGACGAACCGACAGCCGAGTAGTTGACGGTGAGTCCCTGCTGCTTGACGTTACGGCGCCACTGCTCGATGGCGTTGGAGCTCCAGGTCGAGCCGGATCCGCTGATCTTGACGTAGGTGGCGGCGAAGGCACCCGGTGGGTGAAGCGCCAGCAGCATGCAGACCAGGGCGACGCATATCGCCAGCGCCTGGTACACGCGCGTAGCGCGTGGGCGTCGGACTGAGGCGGGTATCACGGGGTGCTCCTCGTCGGTGCGGGTCTGACGGACGGCTGGTCGGTGACGGCGTGGGCCGCGAAGCGTTTGGCGTCGCGGCGCGACGCCTTCACCCGGCGGTGCTCCTGACGGCGGGTCAGCTGTCCCGGCCCGCGGCCACCGATGACGCGGGCGATGACGAACAGCACGAGCACCAGCACCAGCAGCACCGCGGCGGTGCCGAAGCCACGGGCGATGTAGGTGGGCTCGGGGGACTTGACCAGTTCGAAGGTGGCCAGCGGGAGCGACACCATCGGGTCGTGCAGCGGATTGGTGTTGAGCTCCGCGGTGTAACCGGCGGTCAGCAGGACCGGCGAGGTCTCGCCCACGCCGCGGGCCGTGCCCAGGATGATCGCCGTCATCAGTCCGGACCGCGAGGTGGGTAGCACCACATGCCACACCGTGCGCCACCGCGAGGTGCCGAGCGCGTACGACGCCTCCCGCAGCGTGCCCGGGACCAGCCGGATCACCACGTCCGACGCGCGGATGATGATCGGCAGCATCATCACGGAGATCGCCAGCGCGGCGGCGAGGCCGGAGCGGTCGAAGCCCAGCGCCAGGATGAAGGTCGCGTAGATGAACAGGCCGGCGACGATGGACGGCAACGCTGTCATCGCCTCGACGATGGTGCGGACGAACCGGCTGAAGGCGCCCGGCACCTCGTTGAGGAAGACCGCGCATACCAGCCCGGACGGGATGCAGATCACCAGGGCGATGGAGATCTGCCACAGGGTGCCGACGATCGCGTGCAGGATGCCGCCGACGGTGAGCGGCTCGATCGGGCCCGCGTCGGACATCGACTGGGTGTAGAAGTTCAGGTGCGGCAGCGCGTCGCGGCCCTCGTAGATGGTGTAGACGATCACGAAGGCCAGTACGGCGATCATCACCACGCCGAGGCTCTGGACGACGGCGGCGGCCACCCGGTCGCGTACCGCGGGCCCGTCCTCGTCGAAGGAGACCAGCAGCGCGTACAGGCCGATGAAGAGCCCATAGGCGATCACGACGAAGCCCAGTGCGCCGTTGAAGGGCAGCATCCGGTCGAACATCAGCCAGGTGATGGCGAGGGACGCGGCGGCGGCGCCGAGCATGGCGTACACGTCGGTCGCGCGGAGCGTCGAGAGGTTACGGCGTGACTCGGTGGCCCCGGTGCGGCGTTCGGGCAGCCGGGTGCGCGGCGCCGGCGGATCCACGGGCGCGGGCTTCGGTTCCTGGTCGCCGGGTGGGCTCTGTGCGGTGGTGACGGTCATCGGGGCTCGGTCTCCTCAGGAGTCGCTCGTCGCGCCGGAGCGGCTGCGGGCGACGATCGACGACGCGACGAAGTTGACGACGAGGGTCATCAGGAACAGCGCGAGGCCCGCGGCCATCAGCGCCGACATACCGATCTCGCTCGCCTCGCCGTAGCGCAGGGCGATCAGCGAGGAGACCGAGCTGGTGCCGTTCTGGAGGATGTGCGGCTGGATCGCGAACACCGGCGAGATGATCAGGTACACGGCGATGGTCTCGCCGAGCGCCCGGCCCAGGCCCAGCATGGTGCCGCCGATGATGCCGCCCTTGCCGAAGGGCAGGACGACGCTGCGGATCATGCCCCAGCGGTTCGCGCCGAGCGCGTACGCGCCCTCCCGTTCGCCGACCGGAGCCTGCGAGAACACCTCGCGCATCACCGAGCAGATGATCGGCGCGACCATCAGCGACACGACCATGCCGGCGATGAAGGTGGAGGAGGTGTAGACGGTGGCGGTGGCGAGCGGGTCGCGCGGGTCGGCGCCGTCGACCTCGAAGAGCGGTATCCATCCGAAGTACGTGGCGATCCAGCGGGACAGGGACACCACGTGTCCCTGGAAGAAGAACAGACCCCACAGGCCGTAGACCACCGACGGCACGGCGGCCATCAGGTCCACGATGCTGACGAGGGTCCGGCGGATCCGCGCCGGGGCGTACTCGGAGATGTACAGCGCCGTGCCGAGCGCCAGCGGCACCGCGAACGCGATCGCGACGAGCGCGATGAGGATGGTGCCGACGAGCACGGCCGCGATACCGAAATGGCCGCCGTCGGGTTCCCAGGTCTCGGTGGTGATGAAGCCCCACTTCGCGACCGCCAGGGCCTGCCAGGCCCGGTACGTGAGAAAGCCGCCGACGAGCAGCATGATGGCCAGCACCAGGGCGCCACCGCCCCGCAGAGCACCCCTGAACACCCGGTCCGGGACGCCCGGATCGGCGTACAGGCGTCTCGGTGGGTCGTCGACCGGACCCAATGGTCGCTCATCTATTCGCGTCGTCACATGGGTCGACGCTCCTGAGGCCTGATGGACTTCTGCGCACGCGAAGATGAACGAGGCATCCCCGAGAGGCAACTTCCGGGATTGACGTGAACGCGGCGATAGGGGGAACGCAAAAGGGCCTGAGCCCACCGTTGTGGCGGGTTCAGACCCTTGTTGTGAACTGCCCTTGTTGTGAACTTGCCCTTTTTGTGGACTGCCCTTGTCGTGAACTGCCGGGCCGACGAACGGTCCGCTCAGTCCATGTCCTCCCAAGCGATCATGCCACCGGCCCCGATATCGACCAGGAGACCCCGGAATCGCTCATAGGCGGCCTGGCAGGTCGAGTGCCGCTCATAGGCACGGGAGGACACGGCCAGCGCGCCACCGGACGGATCACGCAACCGCCAGACCCAGCCATTGCCTTCGGAGGTGTGGTGCACACCTCCAGGTAATCCGAGGACATCGGCGCACATTCGCTCGAACGCCGTTCGACACTCTTCGTAGCTGCGGTACGTCAGGGCCGCCACGGCGATCACCCGTCCGTTCGTGGCCGTGAGGCGCCACAGGTAGCTGCCGTCTGCGGATATGTCTATTTGGCAGCGCGTGCCGGGTACAGCCGCGCCCCCCTGTCTTGCCGCCATCCATCCCCACCCCTGCGGTTCCCGTTGTCAGGAAGGCCGCATGTTCGGACCCTGATTCGTCGTCCATGCGGCACCCGCAGGGTAGTGAGACGTGAGTGACAACGATTGCCCTCTCTTTAATGTACTGAGCATGCTTCATGCAATGGTTGCCCCTCGTTCACAAAGCTGTCCCACAGCCAACGTGAGGGATGAGCGAGAGGCCCGGTCTCGATCAAGACGGCCCGCCCGCCGGGCGCGGTACGCGTAGGTGGCCGCCAGGTCCGCTGAAATTAGGGTTGAGTTTTCCCTTCGGTTTTCCATGGAATCGACGCAGCCGATATTCGCCCGCACTTCTCTTTACCGGAAAAACACCGATCCCCTTGGGCAACCACCGAAAGCGTTCCAAAATCTCCACTCGATGAGTACGCTGCACACGTCAATTCGGGACCGGCTGCCGGGAATTGGCCGGCCATGGCATTCGACTTGGGGAATTCGCATGCGCATTTACTCTGCCGTCGCCGCCGCGTGCGGCGTCGTGGCCCTGTCCGCCCTCGCCGTTCCGGCCGCACACGCGGACGAGCAGTACGGCGACACCTACGTCACCGGCGTCGTCGTCAACAGTGGGGCCCCCGTCGTTGTCGGTACGAGCGCGAGAACCGTCTCCGTCGCGGTCACCGCGACCGACCCGACCGGCATCTCGGAGATCAACGCCACCCTGTACCACGGCACATACGCCGCCCAGGACAGCACGGTTCCGGCCGCGACTAACTGCGCCCCGACCACCGACGCCACCACCACCTGCACGCTGACCTTCAACCTCATCCCGGGCACCGCTCCGGCCAACGACGCGCTGGCCGGCACCTGGAACGTCAGCGCGTACGCGATCGCCGCCGACGGCGACGCCCAGTTCCTGGAGAACGCGGCCACGTTCACCATGAAGCGCGACACCCGGCTGACCGCCGACGCCACCCCCGAGCCGGTGAGGTGGGGCAAGCTCCTCACGGTCAAGGGCGGCGTGCGGAACGCGGACTGGGCGACCGGCGCGTTCGCCGCGGCCGCGGCCGGCCAGTCCGTCGAACTCCAGTTCCGTCCCGCGGGCTGCGGCACCTGGACCACCCTGAAGTCCGCCTCCACCGCCGCCGACGGCACCGTCTCCACCACCGTCCGCGCATACGCCGACGGCGACTACCGCTGGTCCTACGCCGGCACGGACACGACCGCCGCCGCGGTCTCCGCGTCCGACTTCGTCGACGTCCGCTGACGCCCGACCGGGCGAACCCCTGAACCACGGTGCCGGGCCACCCACCGCGGGGGGCTCGGCACCGTGCGCTTGGGGGCGGGGCCGGGGGCAGAGGGATCACACCGAACCGAGATCCCCGCCGGGAGCGCCGTGAGCCGCCGGCAGTGCGGCCGCGTGCGCGGTGTGCCTCCAGCGGTTGGGGCGGGCGCCAGCCTGGCGCGTCGGTCAGCCCACCGCCAGCAGGATCGCCAGCAGCACCGCCCCCGCGATCGCCGGCGCCACCACCTCGTACGCCCAGCGGACCGTGATCTCGCCCTGCGCGGACTCGGCCGGGCCCCGGTTCTCCAGCATCTCCCGCAGCTCGTCCATGATCTTGTCGGTCTCCGCGCGCACCGGCCCGGTCGCGTCGTCGGCCTCCCGCAGCCCCCCGAACGCGCCACCGCCCACGCCGAAGCCGCCCATACCGAACCCACCGCCTCCCCGCCCGGCGGACCCCGTCCGCCCGCGCCGCGCGTCCGACTCCGACTTCGCCTGCCGGCGCGCCGCCCTCTTGCGGCCCCGCAGCGAGACCGGGATCGCCCACAGCTGGTACTTCGCGCCCGACTTGACGATCACCTCGTTCGAGTAGCCGGAGCGCAGGGAGGCGATCTCCCCCCACGGCAACGTGATCACCCGGAAGGGGTTCCGTACCCGCAGCCGGTCCGCGCCCGCGAGCACCGCCGGGCGCAGGGTGAAGGCGGCCACCAGCGGCACGATGAGGATCAGGGCGGCCAGGGCGAGCCAGGGGGTGTGGCCGTGGCCCCGGAACAGCGCGTCGATGCCCAGCCAGCAGACGATCGCGAGCAGGAGTACGCCGCCGATCAGCGCCTGGGGCGAGCGGTAGATGCGGTCCTTGACGAGGGGCGTGGTCATGCCGCGATTCTGCCTCAGCCGTGCGCCTTCGCGCCGTGAGGGATACGTCTCGTGCGCGGGTGCGGGTGGTTCGTGGTTGCTCGCGCAGTTCCCCGCGCCCCTTTCAGGGGCGTCTGCCCCACCGCCCCTGACAAGAAGAGGCCCCTCGGGGTGTACAGCCGCTACGCGCGTAGATATGCTCGGCTGGTGACCATGCCCACCACCGCACCCCACGCACTTGCTGACGTCACCGCGTCCGACAGCACGCTGCGCAGTTTCCTTCACGGGCTGCCCGGCGTCGACGCGGTCGGCCTGGAGGCACGTGCCGCCTCCCTCGGCACCCGTTCCATCAAGACCACCGCGAAGGCGTACGCCATCGACCTCGCCATCTCGATGGTCGACCTGACGACGCTGGAAGGCGCGGACACCCCGGGCAAGGTCCGGGCGCTCGGCGCCAAGGCGGTCCACCCGGACCCGACGGACCGTACGACCCCGGCCACGGCCGCCGTCTGTGTCTACCCGGACATGGTGGCCACCGCGAAGGAGGCCGTAGCCGGCTCCGGCGTCAAGGTCGCCTCGGTCGCCACCGCCTTCCCGGCCGGCCGCGCCGCGCTCGCGGTCAAGCTCGCCGACGTGCGGGACGCCGTGGCCGCGGGTGCCGACGAGATCGACATGGTCATCGACCGCGGGGCGTTCCTCGCGGGGAAGTACGGCAAGGTCTACGAGGAGATCGTCGCCGTGAAGGAGGCCTCGGGCGCGACCCGGCTCAAGGTCATCTTCGAGACCGGCGAGCTGTCGACGTACGACAACATCCGCCGGGCCTCCTGGCTCGGCATGCTGGCCGGCGCCGACTTCATCAAGACCTCCACCGGCAAGGTCGCGGTGAACGCGACGCCCGCGAACACCCTCCTCATGCTGGAGGCCGTGCGCGACTTCCGGGCGCAGACCGGTGTCCAGGTCGGCGTCAAGCCCGCCGGCGGCATCCGGACCAGCAAGGACGCGATCAAGTTCCTCGTCCTCGTCAACGAGACCGCCGGCACGGACTGGCTGGACAACCACTGGTTCCGCTTCGGCGCCTCCTCGCTCCTGAACGACCTGCTGATGCAGCGTCAGAAGCTGGCCACCGGCCGCTACTCCGGCCCCGACTACGTGACGGTGGACTGATCGACCATGGCCAAGGAAAAGATGACCACCGCATTCGAGTACGCACCGGCGCCCGAGTCCCGCTCCGTCGTCGACATCGCGCCCGCCTACGGCCTCTTCATCGACGGTGAGTTCACCGACGCGGCCGACGGCAAGGTCTTCAAGACCGTCAGCCCCAGCACCGAGGAGGTCCTCTCCGAGGTCGCCCGAGCCGGTGCCGAGGACGTCGACCGGGCCGTCAGGGCCGCCCGTAAGGCCTTCGAGAAGTGGTCCGCGCTGCCGGGCTCCGAGCGCGCCAAGTACCTCTTCCGCATCGCCCGCATCATCCAGGAGCGCAGCCGTGAGCTGGCCGTCCTGGAGACCCTGGACAACGGCAAGCCCATCAGGGAGACGCGCGACGCCGACCTCCCCCTGGTCGCCGCGCACTTCTTCTACTACGCGGGCTGGGCCGACAAGCTCGACCACGCCGGTTTTGGTCCGGACCCGCGGCCGCTGGGCGTGGCCGGCCAGGTCATCCCCTGGAACTTCCCGCTCCTGATGCTGGCGTGGAAGATCGCCCCGGCGCTCGCCACCGGCAACACGGTGGTCCTGAAGCCCGCCGAGACGACCCCGTTGTCCGCTCTCTTCTTCGCGGACATCTGCCGCCAGGCGGGCCTCCCCAAGGGCGTCGTCAACATCCTCCCCGGCTACGGTGACGCGGGCGCCGCGCTCGTCGCCCACCCGGACGTGAACAAGGTCGCCTTCACCGGTTCCACCGCCGTCGGCAAGGAGATCGCGCGCACGGTCGCCGGCAGCCGCAAGAAGCTCACCCTCGAACTGGGCGGCAAGGGCGCCAACATCGTCTTCGACGACGCCCCCATCGACCAGGCCGTGGAGGGGATCGTCACCGGGATCTTCTTCAACCAGGGCCAGGTCTGCTGCGCGGGCTCCCGCCTCCTGGTCCAGGAGTCGATCCACGACGAGCTGCTCGACTCCCTGAAGCGCCGCCTGTCGACGCTCCGTCTGGGCGACCCGCTGGACAAGAACACCGACATCGGCGCGATCAACTCCGCGGAGCAGCTCGCGCGGATCACCTCCCTCGTCGAGCAGGGCGAGGCGGAGGGCGCCGAGCGCTGGTCCCCGGCCTGCGAGATCCCGTCCGCCGGCTACTGGTTCGCCCCGACGCTCTTCACGAACGTCACCCAGGCGCACACCGTCGCCCGCGACGAGATCTTCGGCCCCGTCCTGTCGGTGCTGACCTTCCGCACCCCGGACGAGGCGGTGGCGAAGGCCAACAACACCCCGTACGGCCTCTCCGCCGGCATCTGGACGGAGAAGGGGTCCCGGATCCTGGCCGTCGCCAACAAGCTGCGCGCGGGCGTGATCTGGTCCAACACGTTCAACAAGTTCGACCCCACCTCGCCGTTCGGCGGTTACAAGGAGTCGGGCTTCGGCCGCGAGGGCGGCCGCCACGGCCTGGAGGCATACCTCGATGTCTGATCGCCTGTCTGTCTTCAAGACCTACAAGCTGTACGTCGGCGGGAAGTTCCCGCGTTCCGAGAGCGGCCGGGTGTACGAGGTGACGGACTCGAAGGGCAACTGGCTGGCCAACGCACCGCAGTCCAGCCGCAAGGACGCCCGGGACGCGGTCGTCGCCGCGCGCAAGGCGTTCGGCGGCTGGTCCGGTGCCACGGCCTACAACCGCGGCCAGGTCCTCTACCGCGTCGCGGAGATGCTGGAGGGGCGCCGGGACCAGTTCGTGCGCGAGGTGGCGGACGCGGAGGGCCTCGGCAAGTCCAAGGCGGCCGCCGTCGTGGAAGCGACGATCGACCGCTGGGTCTGGTACGCGGGCTGGACCGACAAGATCGCCCAAGTGGTCGGCGGTGGCAACCCGGTCGCGGGCCCGTTCTTCAACCTCTCCTCCCCCGAGCCGACCGGCGTGGTGGCCGTCCTGGCCCCGCAGGAGTCGTCGTTCCTGGGCCTGGTGTCGGTCGTGGCCCCCGTGATCGCCACGGGCAACACCGCGGTGGTGATCGCCAGCGAGAAGTCCCCGCTCCCGGCCCTCTCCCTGGCCGAGGTGCTGGCCACCTCCGACGTCCCCGGCGGAGTGGTCAACGTCCTCTCCGGCCGTACGGCGGAGATCGCGGCCCCCCTCGCCGCGCACCAGGACGTCAACGCGATCGACCTCGCGGGCGCCGACGAGGCGCTGGCGAAGGAGCTGGAGATCGCGGCGGCCGACAACCTCAAGCGCGTCCTCCGTCCACAGCCTGTGGACGACTGGACGCGGACGCCGGGCACCGACCGCATGACGGCGTTCCTGGAGACGAAGACGGTCTGGCACCCGACGGGGGCGCTGGGCGCGTCGGGGTCGTCGTACTGACAGCGACGGCCCGCTGAGCGGAGGGCCGCGCCTCGTCTCCGTCCGGAGGGGCGCGGCCCTCGACTCCACTGTGATGCGTATAAGACAAATCGCCCTCGCCGACCACGAGCACGTGGCCGCCCCTACGCCAGCGACTACCGGGTGCTCTGCATCATCGACGACGACGTGATCCACATCCTGGTCACCCGCCTCGGCAGAACTGCCTGAACAGCAGGCAGACCACAGGGGCCGCGCCTGCTCGCGAACTCGGAGGAGGCGCGGCCCTCTTCGAAGTCAGCGGCCAAGCGCCCCCGCCGCCTGCCCCACCACCGGAATCTCCCCGACCGACGGTGCCTGCGCCACCGGCCCCGTCAGCATCTTCGACGACACCGGCTGAAAGTCGGCCAGCTGGGTGCCCACCCCGTTGTCCAGCGGGTCGACACCCGTGCCGGCAAGGGGGTTGGGCTTCAGCCCCGCCACCGGCCCCGTGACGTACGGCAGCATGGCGCCCAGCGACTGCATGCCCGCCTTCGGGTCGATGTGGCCGAGCGAGCTGGGCCGGGCGTTCACCGAGGGACCCAGGATGT
Source organism: Streptomyces sp. NPDC096040 (assembly GCF_040303265.1). Lineage (NCBI taxonomy): Bacteria > Bacillati > Actinomycetota > Actinomycetes > Kitasatosporales > Streptomycetaceae > Streptomyces > Streptomyces sp. NPDC096040. Next base: position 6,137 of record NZ_JBEOTA010000004.1, on the reverse strand, counting down.
GCTGGGTGTCGGCGGCGGCCGTCGCGGTGCCCGCGCCGAGCGCCACCCCCGCCGTGGCGAGTGCGACCAGGGCGCGTTGGGCGGTCGGAGTCGGGGAGGACGCGGTTCGGGCCATTGCTGATGCCACCTTTGGGTGCGCAGGGTAATCGTGTCGATACACAGGGTAGTTGAGGTGTGACTCACGCTCCAAAGCCGACCCGCGGGGTCGGCAGGAGGCGCCCCATGCGTCAAACTGGTGTTCCGTGAGCATTCATCCGCCGTCTCCCGCCCGTGTCGTGCTGCTGTGCGGCCCCTCCGGCTCGGGCAAGTCACTCGTCGCCGCCCGTTCCGGGCTGCCCGTGCTGCGCCTCGACGACTTCTACAAGGAGGGCGGCGACCCGACTCTGCCGCAGGTGGCGGGGAGTTCGGACATCGACTGGGACCACCCTGAGTCCTGGGACGCGGAGGTCGCGGTCGAGGCCATCGCCCAGCTCTGTGCCACGGGGTCGGCGCCCGTGCCGGTGTACGACATCTCGCTGAGCGCCCGTACCGGCGCGGAGACGCTGCACATCGGCCGTACCCCGCTGTTCATCGCGGAGGGCATCTTCGCCGCCGAGATCGTCGACCGCTGCCGGGAGCTGGGGCTGCTGGCCGACGCGCTCTGTCTGAGCCGGGGCCCTATGCGGACCTTCCGGCGCCGCTTCCTGCGCGACCTCAAGGAAGGCCGTAAGTCAGTGCCGTTCCTGCTGCGCCGCGGCTGGCGGCTGATGCGCGCGGAGCGGGCGATCGTGAGCCGCCAGGTGTCGCTGGGCGCGCACCCGTGCGACCGGGACGAGGCGCTGGGCCGGCTGGCGTCGGCAGCCGTCGGGCACCACGGCACGGCGAAGACCACCGCAACCGTCAACTGAGGAACCACGACGGCGAGCGACCACGTCCGCGAGAGCGGCGCCGGTTCAGGCGCAAAGGGGCGCGGGACTGGACGGACCCCCCGGCCCTCCAGTCCCGCGCCCCCGTCGCTCCGCCGAACACCCCCGTGTCCCCCGTGGCGGAGCTCCCCCGTGCTTTCCCCCCGAGTCCCCCCCCCGGACTCGCTTTCCCCCGTGCCTCCCCCATGGGCCCTGACTCGCGATCCCCCGTGAGTCCCCCCGGGCCCTCCCCGTCGGGATCCCCCCGGATCCCCTTACCTTCAGGCGACAAGCTCCCCGAAGGCGTTCTCCTCGTCACGGCCGAAGCTGAGGACCTCGTCCTCGCGCAGCCGGCGGAGCGACCGCCAGATGCTGGACTTCACCGTGCCGACACTGATGTCGAGGATCTCCGCGATCTCCGGGTCCGTGCGGCCCTCGTAGTAGCGCAGGACCAGCATGGTGCGCTGGAGTTCGGGGAGCCGGGCCAGCGCCTGCCACAGGACCGCGCGCAGCTCGGTGCCGCTCATCGCGTCCGTGTCGCCGGGCGTCTCCGGCAGTTCCTCGGTCGGGTACTCGTTGAGCTTGCGCCGCCGCCAGGCGCTGATGTGCAGGTTCGTCATGGTGCGGCGCAGATAGCCGCCGACCGCCGCCTTGTCGCTGATCCGGTCCCACGCCCTGTACGTCGAGAACAGCGCGCTCTGCAGCAGGTCCTCGGCCTCGAAGCGGTCACCGGTCAGGTGGTAGGCGGTCGCGTACAGGGAGGCGCGGCGCTCCTGGACGTAGGCGGTGAACTCCGCCTCGCTCAGCGAGCGACGCTCCCCCGTGTCCTCCCCGTATGCGGACCCCCCTTGCGGCTCCCCCGTACGGCTGTCAACCACCGTCATATAGGCGGTGTACTGACGTCCGGTGCCGCGAGCGCACCCCCGCCCGCTCACGGCACCGGACTTCTCGGAACCCCGGTTCACGTCGTGCAGGCGCGTGATCACTGCGCTGGTGCTGTGGCCTTGCAGCGTGTTCATCTCGCGCCCCCCGTCGTGGACTTCCGGTAGTTCGGCTTGCCCAGGCCGTTTCCTTGCCTGTGCCGAGAACTCTGCCGGGCCACCTTCACGGCCGTATCCGCCGACTGTCACAGACCTGTCACAGGGGTTCGGCACAGAGAGTCCACACAAGATGCACAGGTGGTGGCGCTACAGAGGTTTGCGGACACCTCCGAGCCGCACAGGTCGTACGACAGCCCCCGGATGGGCCAGAATGAGCCCGTGCCTTCCCTGTTGCTGATCGAGGACGACGACGCCATCCGTACGGCCCTGGAGCTCTCACTGACGCGCCAGGGGCACCGGGTGGCCACCGCTGCGACCGGTGAGGACGGTCTGAAGCTGTTGCGTGAGCAGCGGCCCGATCTGATCGTCCTCGACGTCATGCTGCCCGGCATCGACGGGTTCGAGGTGTGCCGGCGGATCCGGCGCACGGACCAGTTGCCGATCATTCTGCTGACCGCGCGCAGCGACGACATCGACGTGGTGGTCGGGCTGGAGTCCGGGGCCGACGACTACGTCGTCAAACCCGTCCAGGGCCGGGTGCTCGACGCCCGGATCCGGGCCGTGCTGCGGCGCGGGGAGCGGGAGTCCAGCGACTCGGCGACCTTCGGCAACGTCGTCATCGACCGGTCCGCGATGACCGTGACGAAGAACGGCGAGGATCTGCAGCTGACGCCCACCGAGCTGCGGCTGCTGCTCGAACTGAGCCGGCGGCCCGGTCAGGCGCTGTCCCGGCAGCAGCTGCTGCGGCTGGTCTGGGAGCACGACTACCTCGGTGACTCCCGGCTGGTGGACGCCTGTGTGCAGCGGCTGCGCGCCAAGGTGGAGGACGTGCCCTCGTCGCCGTCCCTGATCCGTACCGTGCGTGGTGTCGGCTACCGCCTGGACGCTCCTCAGTGACGGACCGGCAAGGGGGATTCCGCGGCTGGGCCGCAGACCGCAAGGGAGCCGTGTCCCGGCTGCGCTTCACCAGTCTGCGGCTGCGGCTCGTCGTGGTCTTCGGACTGGTCGCGCTGACCGCGGCCGTGTCCGCGTCCGGCATCGCGTACTGGCTGAACCGCGAGGCCGTGCTCACCCGTACCCAGGACTCGGTGCTGCGCGACTTCCAGCAGGAGATGCAGAACCGGGCCGGAGCGCTGCCCGTCCATCCCACCCAGGACGAACTCCAGCGCACGGCAGGGCAGATGGCCAACAGCAGCCAGCGCTTCAGCGTGCTGCTGGTCGGCGAGGACACGGGCGGCAAGAAGGTGTACGGCAGTTCGGACGGGCTGAGCGCGTTCGCGCTCGACGACGTGCCGAAGTCGCTGCGGAACGCCGTCGACAAGCAGCAGAAGCTGACCGGCTCCAACAAGTCGGCCTACCACCTGTACTGGCAGCGGGTCGTCGACCACGGCACGCCGTATCTCGTCGCCGGGACGCGGCTGATCGGCGGCGGTCCGACCGGCTACATGATGAAGTCCCTGGAGCCGGAGGCGAAGGACCTCAACTCGCTGGCGTGGTCGCTGGGTATCGCCACCGGTCTTGCCCTCATCGGCTCCGCGCTGCTCGCTCAGGCCGCCGCCACGACCGTACTGAAGCCCGTGCACCGCCTCGGAGTCGCCGCGCGGCGGCTCGGCGAGGGCAAGCTGGACACCCGGCTGCGGGTGTCGGGGACGGACGAACTCGCCGATCTCTCACGGACGTTCAACGATGCGGCCGAGGCGCTGGAGAAGCGGGTCGACGACATGGCCGCGCGGGAAGACGCCTCGCGTCGCTTCGTCGCCGACATGAGCCATGAACTCCGTACGCCGCTCACCGCGATCACCGCCGTGACCGAGATCCTGGAGGAGGAGCTGGAGGCGGAGTCGGGGTCGATGGACCCGATGATCGAGCCCGCCGTCCGGCTGGTCGTCAGCGAGACCCGCCGCCTCAACGACCTCGTCGAGAATCTGATGGAGGTCACCCGCTTCGACGCCGGGACGGCCCGGCTGGTCCTCGACGACGTCGACATCGCCGACCAGATCACCTCCTGCATCGACGCCCGGGCCTGGCTGGACGCGGTGGAGCTGGACGCCGAGCGCGGTATCCACGCCCGCCTCGACCCGCGCCGCCTCGACGTCGTCCTCGCCAACCTGATCGGCAACGCGCTCAAGCACGGCGGTTCGCCGGTGCGGGTGTCGGTGCGGATCGAGGGCGACGACCTGGTGGTCGCCGTACGCGACCACGGACCCGGCATCCCCGAGGACGTCCTGCCGCACGTCTTCGACCGCTTCTACAAGGCGAGCGCCTCCCGGCCGCGTTCCGAGGGCAGCGGCCTGGGCCTGTCCATCGCGACCGAGAACGCCCGTATCCACGGCGGCTCGATCACCGCCGCCAACTCCCCCGAGGGCGGTGCGGTGTTCACGTTCCGGCTGCCCCGGGACGCCTCGGCCCTGACCGAGGAGACCAAGGATGCCGGGGAGAAGGGCGCCTGATGCACGTACGAAGACTCCTGGCCGTCGCCGGTCTGGCGCTCGCGCTCTCCGGGTGCGGGATCCGGGCCACCGAGGTGCCGACCGACTTCGGCGGGGCGCCCTCGCGGGTGCCGTGCTCGATGACCCAGCCGGATCTGTCGACGCAGTCCGCACGCGGGGTGCCGGTGCAGGTGTTCCTGCTGTGCGGCTCCTCGCTGGTGACCGTGGACCGCGAGGTACGGGTCCCGGAGGGGACAGCGGACGCGCAGCGGCGGGTGATCGTCGCCCAGGGGCTGCTGGACCAGCTCGCGGAGACGCCCACGGCCGCCGAGAAGGCGGCGGGCTACACGACGGACGTTCGCGGCGGGATGTCGGTCGTCGGGCCACGCGCCGGCGACCCCGAGGACACACTGCGGCTGAGCACCTCGCCGACGCAGCTGACGTCGTACGCACTGGGCCAGATCGTGTGCACCCTCTCCGACTCGGCCGCGGCCGAGGGCGACGGTTCGGTGATCCTGGGCGGGCCGGGGCGGGAGCCGCTGCTGCGGTACGAGTGCACGGACGCGGTACGGAACTCTCCGAGCGGGAACCGGCCGCCGTCCAGTGAGGTTTCTTCTGGGTGATGGGTGTTGCGGCGCATCATGGGGTGCCGGGGAGGGTCGTGCGGCGGGTGCGGGCCGGTTGGGGGCTGGTCGCGCCCACGCGGCGTGGCCGCATATCGTCACAGCCCCGCGCCTCTTGCGGGGCGCTGCAGGCTCAGTGTGTCTGAGGCCTCACCCCCGTATCCGGAACCGTTCGCGTGCGCGGGCGCGTCTAGGGGGGAGTGCAGCGTCAAGGCTCCATCGGCGGCAGCGCCGCGATCCGCGTCCGTGTGACAGGGGGTGTCCTCCTTGTCGCACATCTCGCGTTCGTCGCCTGGCTGATGCTGCGGCCGCTGGACGTGCCCTGGGTGATGCCCGCCAACCTGCACCCGTTCGCCGGTATCCGTGCCGACCTGGCGCTGGGCCCGCGCGAGGCGGCCCACCGGATCGGCGAGGGACTCGCGCTGCTCGCCCCGCTGGGCGTACTGCTCCCGACGGTCCACGGCAGACTCCATGTCTCCCCGCTCGCCTCCCTGATCCGTACCGCCGCCGCGGGCACCCTGATCTCGCTCGGCATAGCCCTGCTGCAGACCGGGGTGCCCGGACGGGTGGTGGACGTCGACTCGATCCTCCTCAACACGGTCGGCGTGATCGTCGCGCATCTGGCGGTGGTCCCGGCGGCCCGCTCCCGGCTCCGCCGCCGGCGTGAGCTGCGACGCCCCGTGGCCCTCCCCCAGGAGGACGCGGTTCAGGGTCGTACCCCGACGATTCCCAGGGTCGGGATCGCCCCGTAGAGCGACGCTTCGACCCGGTTCGTCTCCGTACCGTGGAGGGCAGATGAGGGGCCGCACGGGCCGCCTCGAACCGGACGCTCACGAAGGAGCCGCGAATGTCCAGCCTCGCCCGCCCCACCCATGGCCGCATGATCGGCGGAGTGTGCGCCGCGCTGGCCCGGCGCTTCGGCACCTCCGCGACGACGATGCGGGTGATCTTCCTGCTGTCCTGCCTGCTGCCGGGCCCGCAGTTCCTGCTCTACATAGCGCTGTGGATCCTCCTCCCCTCGGAGGAGAAGGCCACCGCGTGGTGACAGCTGCGCAGGGCAACGCCGTTGGGGCGCACCGGTATCGACCGGTCTTCGCTGTAGGACCGACCACCTCCCGTAGGAGTTAGTAGATGCCCCCCAAGGGTCGTCAGGGCGCTGCC